>JAUWAE010000127.1 GCA_030602185.1 Comamonadaceae bacterium | reverse complement strand
GGACTGGAGCGGGGCGGTGTCGCAGAACCCGTTCCTGCTGTTCAAGTTCAAGGGCGCGGCCAAGGGCGACAAGGTGCAGGTCAAGTGGGTGGACAACAAAGGCGAGACCCGCACCGACGAAGCCGCCGTCGCCTGAGCCGGACCGGTTCGACCCCTCTTGGGCCGCGCCACGGCGCGGCCTTACCTTTCCATCACGAGAAACATAGGCAATGAAAAAAAACCTTTACAGGCTTATGCTGCTGGCGTCGTTGGGCTCAGCGACTGTGGTGCACGCACAGGATGCCTCAGAAGGCATCGCCAAGTACCGCGAAATGCTGCAGGACGGTAACCCCGCCGAACTGTTCGAAGTCAAGGGCGAGGAGCTCTGGACCAAAAAGCGCGGCCCCAAGAACGCGTCGCTTGAGCAGTGCGACCTGGGCAAGGGTCCGGGCGTGGTCAAGGGGGCATTTGTTGAACTGCCCCGCTTCTTCAAGGACACCGGCCGGGTGCAGGACCTGGAAAGCCGTTTGCTGACCTGCATGGAGACGCTGCAGGGCATTGACGTGAAGAAAGAGGTCAGCGCACGCGGTTTTGGCCGTGGCGAAACGGCCAACGTGGTGGCGCTGGCCACCTGGATTGCGGCCGAGTCCAAGAGCATGCGCTTCAACCTGTCGCAGAAGCACCAGTCCGAGCGGGACATGTATCAGGTGGGCAAACGCCTGTTCTTCATGCGCGGCGGGCCGCACGATTTTTCGTGCGCCTCGTGCCACGGCGAGGATGGCAAACGCATCCGCTTGCAGGAACTGCCCAACCTGACCAAGAACCCCGGCGACGGCGTGGGCTTCGCCGCCTGGCCTGCCTACCGCGTATCCAACGGGCAGATGTGGAGCATGCAGCACCGCCTCAACGACTGCTACCGCCAGCAGCGGTTCCCGGAGCCCACCTTTGCCAGCGACGTGACCATCGCCCTGGGGGTGTACATGGGTGTCAATGCCAAAGGGGCCGAGTCCATCGTGCCGGCCATCAAGCGCTGATCAGGAGAACCAACCCATGAAGAAAAGCATTTTTGTTGCATTGGCCGTTCCCCTGGCGGCCGGACTGGTCGCATGCACCAGTGGCCCTACGGCGGCCGACTACGACAAGATGACCGCAGAGGTGGTCAAGGCCTCGTTCGTCGAGCGGGGCATTGCCAAGCTCGACCGCCTGGAGCAGGACATGGCCAACCAGCAATGCTGGACGTCCGAGGTGAGTGGCAAGCCGCTGGACGACAAGGTGGTCAAGGCCATTGAAGAGGCCGAGATGAAGACCATCAAGTGGCCCAGCGACGGCAAGTTCCTGGGTGACTGGAAAGAGGGCGAGAAAATCGCCCAGAGCGGTCGCGGCCTGACCTGGAGCGACACCGCCGACACGCCGAACGGCGGCAACTGCTACAACTGCCACCAAATTTCCAAGGAAGAAATTTCTTTTGGTACCCTGGGCCCCAGTTTGTACAACTACGGCAAGCTGCGCGGCGTGGCCGACCCGAACAGCGAGGCGTCCAAGCCCATCGTCGAGTACACCTGGGGCAAGCTGTGGAACGCGCGTGCGTACAACGCCTGCTCGCAGATGCCGCGCGTGGGGCACAAGGGCATCCTGAACGAAAAGCAGATCAAGGATGTGATGGCCCTGCTGTTGGACCCGAACTCGCCGGTCAACAAGTGAGTTGACCAGCGAAAAGCCCCTGGGTGGCTATGCCGCCCAGGGGCTTTGTGTTGGTGTGAGGGATCAGCCTTGAGGCTTAGACGCCCAGGTGCTGCTCCAGGATTTCGGGCTGGCTGATGAGCGCCTGCGACGTTCCCTCGAACACGACCTGTCCTTTGACCAGGATCACATTGCGGTCGGTGATCTGCGTGACGTGCTTCCAGTTTTTGTCCACGATCACGCTGCTGATGCCGCTGTCACGGATCACGGCGCAGATGCGCCAGATTTCGCGCGCGATCAGTGGCGCCAGGCCTTCGGTCGCTTCGTCGAGGATCAGGACGTCGGGGTTGGTCATGAGGGCACGGCCGATGGTGAGCATCTGCTGCTCCCCACCGCTGAGCTGTTGACCGCCATGGTTGAGCCGCTCGGCCAGGCGAGGGAAGGTTTCGAGCACCCGCTCATAGGTCCAGTCGCGCTGCCCCCGAACGCCGGCGCGTGCCGACATGATGAGGTTTTCCTTGACGCTGAGGTTGCCGAAGATGCCACGGCCTTCCGGCACGTAGGCGATGCCCAGGCGGGCGACGTCGTAGGTGGCCGCGCCGGTCTTGTCTTCGCCCTTGATGTGCACGCTGCCGCCGCTGGGTTTGACCAGCCCCATGATGGACTTGAGCAGCGTGCTCTTGCCCATGCCGTTGCGGCCCATGAGCCCGATCGTTTCGCCCCGGGCCACCCCGAAGTCGATGCCACGCAGGATGTGGCTGGCCCCGTAGTGGGTGTTCAGCCCACGGGTTTGAATCAACATCTCTGTCGTGCTCATGCTTCCTCACCCAGATACGCGGCCTGCACCCCGGCATCGGCACGGATGGCCTCCGGCGTGCCGCTGGCAATGACCTGTCCATTGACCATCACGGTCAGCCGGTCTGCCAGGGCAAACACGGCGTCCATGTCGTGCTCGACCAGCATCATGGCGTGGTCTTTCTTGATCGCGAGCAGCAACTCCACCATGCGCTCGGCCTCGGCGTGGCCCATGCCTGCCAGAGGCTCATCCAGCAGGAGCACCTGGGGTGCGGTGGCCAGCGTCATGGCGATTTCGAGCTGCCGCTGCTCGCCGTGGCTGATGGCGCTGGCCACGAAACGGGTGCGCGACGTGAGGCCGGCCAGCTCGATCGCGCGCTCGGCCCGTTCGTTGATGTCGCGCAGCTGCCCAGCACGCGAGAGCCAGCGTGCGGCGTGTGGCGTGCGCGACTGCGCGGCCAGGCGAACGTTTTCCCAGACGGTGAAGGGCAGGAAGATGTTGGTCTTCTGGTAGCTGCGCCCCAGGCCCCAACGTGAAATGGCCTCTGGCGTGTGGCCGGTGACGTCGCGGTCCCCCAGCGTGATGCGCCCTTCGGTAGGCGGTAGGTCGCCCGACAGGAGGTTGGTGAGCGTGGACTTGCCCGCCCCGTTTGGCCCGATGACCGCGTGCAGGTGATTGCGTTGCAGCGTGAGCGAGACATTGTTGACCGCGGCCAGGCCACCAAAACGCTTGGTGACGCCTTCGGCGCGCAGGAGAACGGCGTCAGACATGTTGCTTCCTTTCTTCGGCGCCAGCCGGGGCGGTGGCCGCACGGTTGCCCATGCGGTTCAACAGGCTTTGACCCAGGCCCAGCAGCCCTCGGGGTGCCAGGATCACGACCAGCACGATGAAGCTGCCCATCAGCAGTTGCCAATGCTTGGTCACGTCCTTGAAGACGTGCATGAGGTACTCAAAAGCGAAGGCACCGACGATGGCCCCGGCGAAATTGCCCATGCCGCCGAGGATGACCATCATGATCGCGTGGGCGCTGAGGTGAAAGCCCAGCAGTTCCGGGTTGACGAAGCCCGTTTGGGCCGCCCACAGGTAGCCCGCAACACCGGCGAGCGCACCCGCCAGGGTGAAGGCGGTGAGCTTGTACCACATGGTGCCGTAGCCCATGGCGCGCATGCGGTGCTCATTGACGCGGATGCCGGCCAGCGTACGCCCGAACGGGGAAAACAGCACCCGGCGCAGGAAACCGTACACCAGCAGCAGCACGACAAAGGTGAAGTAGAAGAAGGTGACCTTGTTTTCCAGGTCGAACAACTCGGCGCCGCCGGTCAGGCCCGCGATGGCGGTGCTGGGCTTGAAGTTGACGTAGATGCCGTCGGAGCCGCCCAGCGACTTGTTGTCGAAGAACAGGTAGAAGATCATCTGCGCGAACGCCATCGTCACCATGATGAAGTAGATGCCGTGGGTGCGGACCACGAAGAAGCCGATGACGAGGGCCGCCAGGCCAGCACCGGCCGCGGCCAGCGGCAGGCTCCACCACAGGCTGACCGGGCCGGTGTCGGGCGTGATGAAGGCCAGGGCGTAACCGGCCAGACCGAAGAATGCGGCGTGGCCCAGGGACACCAGGCCGGTGACCCCCTGCAGCAGGTCCAGGCTCATCGCAAAGATGGCGAGGATCATCATCTGCGACAGCATCTGGATGTAATAGTCCTGGCCGTCCACCCCGATGAAGGGGAAGGCGGCGAGGGCGACGGCACCCAGCCCCAGCGTGAACTGGAGGCTGCGTGGCAGTTGTTCGAGGTGAGCGCTGGCAGCAGACATGGCAAACTCAGTTCGTGAAGGTCATTGTTTGAACAGGCCTTCGGGCTTGTAGAGCAGCACCGCGGCCATGAGCATGTAGACGAGCATGCCGGCCACCTGGGGCACGAGCACTTTGCCGAACGTGTCCACCAGGCCAACGAGCAGGGCCGATATGAGGGCGCCGCGTACCGAGCCGATGCCGCCGATGACGACGACGACAAAGCACATGATCAACACCGAGCCACCCATGCTGGGATAGACGCTGGAGATCGGGGCCGCAATCATGCCGGCCACGGCCGCCAGGCCAACGCCCAGCGCGAACACCACGGCGTGAATCAGGCGGATGTTGATGCCCAGTGCCTCGGTCATGTCGCGGTTGAAGGCCCCGGCGCGGATCTTCATGCCCAGGCGGGTCTTGGAAATCAGCAGGTACAGGCCGATCGCCAGCAGGATGCAGATGCCCGACATCACCAGGCGGTAGACCGGGTAGGACAGGGTGTCTGTGAGCGGGATGGACCAATTGAGCATCTCTGGCATCTGCACCGCGTGCACATCGTCACCCCACAGCAGGGAGCGCACCTCTTCGAAGATGTAGATGAGGCCGAACGTGAGCAGCACCTGGTCGAGGTGGTCGCGCTTGTAGAAATGGCGGAACAGCGCCCATTCGAGGGCCAGCCCCAGCACCACCGACAGCGCTGCACCGACAACACTGGCCAGGAACAGGCTGCCGAACTGCGCGGACAGCGACCACGCCATGTAGGCGCCCAGCATGTAGAAACTGCCATGCGCCAGGTTGACCACGCCCATGATGCCGAAAATCAGCGTCAGGCCGGCGGCCAGCATGAACAGCAGCAGCCCGTACTGCAGGCCGTTGAGCATCTGGATCAGAAAATTGGCGAAGTCCATCGGAATCTCACAGGCAAAAAAACAGCGGCGCAGCACGCTGCCGACGTGCTGGCGCGCCGCTCTTGAGCAAACAGGGCGCAGGTGGGGCCAGCAGGCCCCACCGTGTCAGGCCATGCGGCAACCGGTGGCAGCGTCGGCCACCGCCTTCTGGGCAATCCCCAGGACCTTGTTTTCCCGGCCCTCGACCCGGCGCAGGTAGATGTCCTGGATCGGGTTGTGGGCCTTGCTCATGGTCCATTTGCCGCGCGGGCTGTCGATCACGGCGCCTTCCATGGCCGCGTACAGCTCGTTCTTGGCGGAGAGGTCGCCTTTGACCTTGTTGGCCCCCTGGATGAGCAGCAGGCCGGTGTCGTAGCCCTGCACGGCGTAGACGTCGGGTTGCATCTTGAAGGTTTTGGCGTAGTTCAGGCGGAACTGCTTGTTGCGCGGCGTGTCCAGCGAATCGGCGTAGTGCAGGGTGGTGATCACGCCGTTGGCCGCGTCGCCGGCGGCGTCCAGCACGCCTTCGGTCAGGAAGCCCGAGCCGTACAGCGGGATGGTCTTGTTGAGGCCGGCAGCGGCGTAGTCGCGCAGGAACTTCGGGGCAGCGCCACCGGCAAAGAAGCAGGCCACCGCATCCGGTTTGAGGGAGGCGATTTCGGTCAGCAGCGCCTGGAACTCGACGTTGGGGAAGGGCAGACCCAGCTTCTTGATGATGGTGCCGCCGGCTGCGGTGTAGCCTTGCTCAAAGCCTTCCATGGCTTCTTCGCCCGCCGCGTAGTTGTGGGTGATCCAAACCGCCCGCTTGTGCCCGCGCTCGATCATGGGCTTGCCCAGGGCCAAGGTGGGTTGGGAATTGGAGAAGCTGGTGCGGAACACGTTGGGCGCGCACAGGGCACGGGTGGCGGCGTGCACGCCGGCATTGGGGATCAGGTTGAGCACGCCGGTGTCGCGTGCCACGCGGTGGATACCCATTTGCACACCGGAGTGCACGGTGCCGATCAGCACGTCCACCTTGTCACGCTGGACCAGTCGCTGGGCGTTTTCAACGCCCTTGGCCGCGTTGGATTCGTCGTCCACCTTGAAGTACTCCACCTCGCGGCCGCCGAGTTTGCCGCCTTGCTCTTCGAGCGCCATGCGAAAGCCGTTTTCGATCGCCACGCCCAGCTGGGCGAAGGTGCCGGTGTAGGGCAGCATGAAGCCGACGCGCACCTTGCTGGATTGGGCCCGGACGATTTGCGGCAGCAACAATCCGGTGGATGCGGCGCCGATGACGGCGGCACTGCGGGTGATGACGAGGCGTCGAGTGGTCATGCTGGTCTCCTGTATATGTGGTGGTGGGATGCTAATTGTGTTGCGGGTGCTTACCGATCCTGACTTACCCTACGTGAGGCCTGAAATATTCAAGCCTTAATCAGCTCCGCCGCTTTCAGCGCGGGTACGTGGGTTTGCAGCCATTCGCGGCACCAGGCGACGCCCGACTCCTCGGGTGGCACATCGCTGCTGGCGTCGTGCGTCCAGATCTCGCCGAGTCGCTGGGCGCCCAGGTCGGCCAGTTTCTCGTCAAAACGGCGCCCGCCCATCGCGAATGTCATGGGGTAGCTGCCCTGGTCGCCGAGCGACATCACGCCGTATCGCACGTGGCCCAGGAAGGCAGGTTGGGCGTCGAAGCTGGCATACAGGCCCTGGGCGTTGTCGGGAACGTCGCCGCTGCCGTAGGTGGCGCTGCAGATGAGGAACAGTGCCGGCTCGTTGAACACATCCACGGTCAAGCCATCCATCATGCGCACTTCGATGTCGTCGACAAGGTCGGTGCAGTCCATTTCAATCGCCTGGGCGATGCATTCCGCGGTATTGGTGGTGGTGCCGACGAGGATGAGCAGTTTCATGGGCCGTTGGATAGAGACGTTATGCAATAAATTGCCTTTGATGTGATGCACTATACTGCATAAAAATCAACGGTTTTCCTAAGGTAAACCCTAGGAAAGCGGCGGTGGACGGTGCAAGGCCGCGGGTGGATGGCGCGTCGGTACCGGTAAAATCACTGGTCTTTTCCCTACAGGCCACACCGTGACCCAGCACATCACCCCGATCGAGGGCGGCGACGCCCTCGGCAACTTCCGCGCCCAGCAACTGCTCCCCCGTCTGCAAGCCATCAGCGACAAGGTCGTTGGACTGTCCGCGCGGTTTGTGCACCTGGTGCTGACGGAGCAGCCGCTGACGCCCGAGCAGCGCCAGGCCTGGGATGCCTTGTTGACCTACGGCGAGCCCTACCAGGGCGAGCAGGGCGGGACACTGGTGGTGGTGACGCCGCGCATAGGCACCGTGTCGCCCTGGGCCTCCAAGGCCACGGACATCGCGCACAACTGCGGCTTTGCTGTGAAGCGGGTGGAGCGCATCACCGAGTACCGGCTCACGCTCAAGGCTGGCCTGCTGGGCAAACCGAGCCTCACACCGCAGCAGTGGCAGCAAGTGGCCGCCGTGCTGCACGACCGCATGACCGAAAGCGC
>JAUWAE010000097.1 GCA_030602185.1 Comamonadaceae bacterium | reverse complement strand
GCCTTCATCGAAGCGGGGGTGCGCCTCACCCTCGAAGACCAGGAAGACGAGAGCCTGTTCGTGCTGGTGCAGATGCTGTCAGACCGCAGCTACGGCTACAGCGCCACCCATGCCCTCACCGCCGCAGCCATCTGCCTCATGATCGGCCCCCAGGCCCAGATCGGCGAGCCCGAGCTCAGCGCGCTGCTGCGCGCCGCGCTGACCATGAACATCGGCATGGCGACCCTGCACGACCAGTTGGCCCTGCAGACGCACACGGCGTCGGAGTCGCAAAAGGCGCAAATCCGCCGGCACCCCGACGCGGGGGTCGATGTACTGCGCCAGCTCGGTGTGGACGACCCGCTGTGGCTCAACCTGGTGGCCGAGCACCACGAGGCCCCCGACGGCAGCGGCTACCCGCTGGGCAAACGCGAACTGAGCCCGGTGCAGCAGCTGCTGCGCATGAGCGATGTCTTCATTGCCCGCATCAGCCCGCGCATCAGCCGGCGGGGCCTGTGGCCCAACGTGGCCGTGGGCAACCTTTACCTGGAAGCCCAGGCGCAGTCCAGCCCACTGGGCGCGATTTTTGCCAAGCACCTGGGCATGTACCCGCCAGGCACTTACGTGCGACTCAAGAGCGAGGAGACCGCCGTGGTGGTGCGCCGCGGCGAACGCGTCAACACCCCGGTGGCCCTGGCCATCACAGACCCGGACGGCATGGCACTGTCCACCCCGCGCAAGCGCGACACCCAACACCCCGGC
Source organism: Comamonadaceae bacterium (assembly GCA_030602185.1). Lineage (GTDB taxonomy): Bacteria > Pseudomonadota > Gammaproteobacteria > Burkholderiales > Burkholderiaceae_C > JAUWAE01. Next base: position 8,359 of record JAUWAE010000097.1, on the reverse strand, counting down.
TACAGCGTCAAGAGCCCAATATCGCCCGAAGACGTGAAGATCCGGCTCGACAAGGCCCGTTTGCTCAAGCGCATTTGAGCTAGGCCGTGCCACCTGCCTGTGGCCGGTTCACCACACGCCCCACACCCCTTCGCCGGCCATGCCTTCGTGCAGCATCTGGCCGTCGCCTTGCAGCACGATGGCATTCATGCCGAACGTCACAGCCCCCATCAAACGCCGGTCCTGCCGGTAGGCTTGCAGAGCCTCACCCACCGCCATGCCGGTGTCGGCAGTGTCGGGGTCCACGTCGGGGATGGTGCAACGCGAGCACGGCTTCACCGGCCGCAGGCGCACCTCGGGCGCCGTGGCGTCGCCCCCCGGTACACGGGCCCGCAGGCAGATTTCGGCCAGCCGGTCTTCGTCGTGCGCCTGCAACCCGCCCAGCACAACGTTGGGCCGGAACCGCTCCACCCCCACCGGGCCATGGCCAAGCAGGCCCAGGCGCCGGTTCAGGTCGTCGAGCGACGCCTGGGCCAGCACCAGCAGCGGAAAGCCGTCGCTGAACTGGTTGGGTGCCTCGGCCCCACCGGTCCAGGCCACGGCCGACAGGCGCCGCACGTCGGGGTCGAAGCGCACCAGCCGCAAACGCCCCTGCACGCCCGAGCCCATCGGGTGGCCCAGGAAATCGGTGAACCACTGGGCCGCCACATCGCCCATGTCGTAGGCGTCGACCTCGTCGTCCCACACGCGCACCCGCCGAGGGGCCTCGGCCTGGTCCAGCGCCAAGTGCAACGAGAGCATGCCCGGCGCGCGCAGCTCCAGCTGCCCCAGCCGGAAGCGCGGGCGGATCAGCGCCATGCGCGGCAGTTCACGCTGGGTCACAAACTCCCCCGACTCGTCCACCACCATCCAGGTGCGGTCCCACTCCAGGCCGGTTTCCAGGAGCTCCACACTGCTCAGCCGCACGCCGGCGCAGCTTTTCACCGGGTAGGTCCAGAGCTGCTCAACGGTCAGCGGCAGGCGGGCGTCGTCGGGGGTTGCAGGGGGCATGGCATGTCACTCCGTGTCAGCGTCCGATTGTGCACGCCCTTGGGGCTTGCTTCTACAATTTGCCCATGACCAAACAGTACGACGTGGCCATACTCGGCGGTGGCGTGGTGGGACATGTCCTGGCGCTGCTGCTGGCCCGCGACCGGTTGCGTGTGGGCCTGGTGCGCCACGCAACGCCCCCCTCCTCGGCGCCCGACATCCGGGCTTACGCCTTGAATGCCGCCTCGCGAGCGCTGCTCGACACCTTGCGGGTCTGGCCGCCAGCACCGGCCGAAGGCCCCCCCAGCGTCACGCCGGTGCACAGCATCTGGGTGGCCGAACCCCAGCCCGACGACCCCGCTTCGGCCCGGTTCGACGCCCCCCCTTTGCAGCCGCTGTCCTGGATCGTCGACGTGCCTGCGCTGGAGGCCACACTGGCCCAGGCCGTGGCGTTCCAGCCCGGCATCGACGTCCTGGCCGAGCGGCCGAAGGCGCACCTCACGGTGATCTGCGAAGGCAAGCGCAGCCGCAGCCGCGACCAGGCCGGCTTCGACTACGACGTCAAACCCTACCCGCAGACGGCGGTGGCGGCGCGCCTGCGCACCGAACGGCCCCACGGCGGCGTGGCCCGGCAGTGGTTCATCGACGGCCACATCCTGGCGCTGCTGCCACTCGAGGGCGAATCTGGGCACGCCGTGGCCTTGGTCTGGTCGGTGCCGCACGCAAAGGCCGCCGAGCTGCTGGCGCTGCCACCCGAGGGGCTGGCCCGTGCCGTGACCGAGGCCTGCGACCACGCCCTGGGCGCCATGCAGACCGAAGGCCAGGCCGCCGGCTGGCCGCTGGAGCTGTCGCGCGCGCGGCGCTGGGTCCAGCCCGGGCTGGCCCTCGCCGGCGACGCGGCCCACGCCATGCACCCGCTGGCAGGCCAGGGCCTCAACGTCGGGCTGGCCGATGCCGCCGAGCTGGCCCGGGTGCTGCACGAACGCGAGTACTGGCGCCCGCTGGGCGACCTCAAGCTGCTGCGCCGGTACGAGCGGGCCCGGCAGGCCCACGTCAGCGCCCTGTCGTGGGCCACCGACAGCCTGTTCGGCCTGTTTGGCCACGACGACTCGCGCCTGCAGGTGCTGCGGCGCTGGGGCCTGCGTGGCTTCGACCGGCTGGCCTGGCTCAAACAATGGACCGCGCAGCAGGCCGCTGGCAACACCCGCCCGGTGGCCTGAGCCCCTCCCGGAACCAATCACCCCGCCGCCGACCCAACCGGCAAACCGTTTGTTTTTTCAGGCCCAACGGCCCCTTCTGCCCAGGAACCCCCATGACCCTGACCACCCGACTGGTGCGCGCCCTGTCCCTCCTCTGCCTGCTGGCCGCCGGCACCGCCGCGCTGGCCAACGAAGCCGTGATCCGCAAAAACCTGGCCGAGCGCCTGCCCAACCTGCCCAAGATCGACGAGGTCAGCCCCACCCCCATGAAAGGGCTGTTCGAGGTGCGCATCAACCAGAGCGACATCCTCTACACCGACGCCGAGGGCAACTTCCTCATCCAGGGCGCCCTGATCGACACCAAGGCCCGCGCCAACCTGACCGAGCAACGCATCGACAAGCTCACCGCCATCGCCTTCAGCGACCTGCCGCTGAAGGACGCCTTCACCGTGGTGCGCGGCAACGGCAAGCGCAAGCTGGCCGTGTTCGAAGACCCCAACTGCAGCTTCTGCAAGCGCTTCGAGCGCGACCTGACCAAGCTCAACGACGTCACGGTTTACGTCTTCCTCTACCCCATCCTGGGCCAGGACTCGGTCACCAAGTCCCAGAACATCTGGTGCGCCAAAAACAAGGCCAAGGTCTGGGAAGACTGGATGCTGCGCAACGTCACCCCGCCCACAGCCAGCTGTGACACAGCCGCGCTGGAGCGCAACGTGGCCTTCGGCCAGAAGCACCGCATCACCGGCACACCCACCACCTTCTTTGTGGACGGCAGCCGGGTGCCTGGCGCCGTGCCGCTGGACAAGATCGAAGAAGCGCTCGCCAACGCCAAATGAGCCGCAAGCGCCCGCGCCCCCCGGCCCTGCGGTACCGCGTGGCGGTGGCCGACCCGCACACCCACCTGTTCCAGCTCACGCTGCAGCTGGACCAGCCCGCTGCACGCCAGGGCTTGAGCCTGCCGGTCTGGATTCCGGGCAGCTACCTGGTGCGCGAGTTCGCGCAGCACCTGCAGGAGCTGCGCGCCGACGTGGACGGCCAACCCGCCGACGTGCGGCAAACGGCCAAAAACCGCTGGGAAGTGCGCTGCCCGGCCGGCACGCGCCGCCTCACCGTGCAGTACGCGGTGTACGCCTTCGACGCGTCGGTGCGCACCGCCTACCTGGACGCGCTGCGCGCCTTCTTCAACCCGACCAGCCTGTGCCTGCGCGCCGAAGGGCGTGAGGACGAGCCGCACGGCCTCGAAGTGGCGCCCCCCACGCACACGGGCGGCTGGCGCGTCGCCACCGCGCTGCCTGCGGCCCAGGTGGACACCCAAGGCTTCGGCCACTACCTGGCCAGCGATTACGACGAACTCGCCGACAGCCCCTTCGAGGTCGGCGACTTCTGGAGCACCGAGTTTGAAGTGCGCGGCGTGCCGCACCGCTTCGTCGTCAGCGGCGCGCCCCCGGCCTTCGACAGTGAGCGGCTGGTGCGCGACACCGCCCGCATCTGCGAGGCCCAGATGGCGCTGTGGCACGGCCCGGCGGGCCCCAAAGGCCGCGGCCGTCCGCCGTTCGACCGCTACCTGTTCCTGCTGCACACCACGCCCGACGGCTACGGCGGGCTGGAACACCGGCACTCCACCGCCCTCATCTGCCGACACGCCGACCTGCCAGCACCCGCCAACGCCCAGGCCCTGCCCGGCGGGCCCGACCGGCTGAAGGCCAGCGACGGCTACACCACCCTGCTCGGCCTGATCAGCCACGAGTACTTCCACACCTGGAACGTCAAGCGCCTGCGCCCCAAGGCCTTCGCGCGCTACGACTACGACCGCGAAAACTACACCGACCTGCTCTGGTTCTTCGAAGGCTTCACCAGCTATTACGACGACCTGATGGTGCGGCGCGCCGGCCTGATCGACGACCAGACCTACCTGCAGTTGCTGCAAAAGACCGTCAACCAGGTGCTGCAGACGCCGGGGCGTCACGTGCAAAGCGCGGCCCAGGCCAGCCTGGACGCCTGGATCAAGTACTACCGCATCCAGGAAAACACGCCCAACGCCACGGTGAGCTACTACACCAAGGGCGCGCTGGTGGCGCTGTGCCTCGACCTGACGCTGCGCAGCGAAGGCCGCACCACGCTGGACGCGGTGATGCGCGCGCTGTACGAGCGCTGCGATGGCGGCCCGATGCAGGAAGCCGACTTGCTGGCGGTGCTCAAGCGCCTGGGCGGGCGCAAGTTCGACGCCGAACTGCAGGCCTGGGCCCACGGCACGGGCGAGCTGCCGCTGGCCGAGCTGCTGCCACGCCACGGCGTGCAATGGCAATCCGAGCCTGCCCCACTGGCGCAGCGGCTGGGCCTGCGGGTGAGCGAATCGAACGGGCTGGTGCTGAAAAACGTGTTGCGCGGCTCGGTGGCCGAGGCCGCCGGCATGGCAGCGGGCGACGAGTGGGTGGCCCTGGACGCCACGCCGCCCGGGGCCGTGAACCCCATCACGTGGCGGGTCAAGCAACTTGACGACGTGGCCCTGTACGCCCGCGGTGCCACCTCGGTAGCGGCGTGGGTGGCCCGGCAGGGTCGCATGCTGCGCTGCCCGCTGGCCTGGCCGGCCGAAGGCACCGCCGTGCGCCTGGCGTGGATCACCCAGGGCAGCCACGAAGCCGCCCCGGCGCCGCGCTGGCTGCAAGAGTGATCCGGCGGATCACTCCCCCTTGAACTGGGGCGCGCGCTTTTCCAGGAAGGCGTTGACCCCCTCGAAATAGTCGTGGGTGCGACCCAGGGCGGATTGCAGGTCGCGCTCCACGTCAAGGTGCTGGTCAAAGGAACGGGTACCCGCCTCGCGCAACAGGGCCCGCGTGGCCACCAGCGCCTTGGTCGGCATCACGGCCAGGCGCTGCGCCAGGGCCACGGCCGCCTCCAGCGGGTCTTCGGCCACGTCCCACACCAGGCCCCATTCCTTGGCCTGCGCGGCGGGCAGCTTGTCACCCGTCATCGCCAGGGCCATGGCGCGGGCCAGCCCCAGGCGCTCCACCAGCAGCCAGCTGCCACCGGCGTCCGGGATCAGGCCGATCTTGCTGAAGGCCTGCACGAAGCTGGCTGCCGGCGCCGCCACCGCGATGTCGCACGCCATGGCCAGGGAAGCACCCGCCCCTGCCGCCACGCCATTGACGGCGGCCAGCGTGGGCATGCGCAGGTTCATGAGCGCGCGCGCGGTGGGGTTGAAGTACCCGTCGATCACCGGGCCGGGGTTGGCCCGCTCCAGCAGCCCCTCGCCCGGCGTGAAGTCGAGCTCCGAAAGGTCCAGCCCAGCACAGAAGCCCCGGCCGGCGCCCGTCAGCACCAGCGCACGCACCGCCGGGTTGTCGCTGGCCCGCTGCAGCGCCGCCTGCAACGCCAGGTGCATGTCGCGGGTAAAGCTGTTGAGTGCCTGCGGGCGGTTGAGGGTGACCACGGCCACCGGGCCGCGTTCTTCGTACAGGATGGTGTCGGTGTCTGCCATGGTCGTCTCCGTGGGGCATGTGTGAATCGGTCAGCCCGAATCTTAACGAGGCCGCCCACGCACCCAGCCCGCCCCGGGCAAGGCGCCACCCGACGCGGCAACATTTGCGCCCTGCGCGACCGGCACTGCACCCGACCTGCCGCTATAGTTGATGGTTGAATGTTCCACCCCCACAGAGCGAGACCCATGAGCCAAGCCCCCGAACTGATCCTGGTGCGTACCGAAGGCCGCGTCGGCATCGTGACGCTGAACCGCCCCAAACAACTCAACGCCCTGAACGACCAGCTGATGGACGAGCTGGGCGCTGCCCTCAAGGCCTTTGACAACGACGACGACATCGGCTGCATGATCGTCACCGGCAGCGAAAAGGCCTTTGCCGCCGGAGCCGACATCGGTGCCATGGCCACCTACAGCTTTGCCGACGTTTACAAAGGCGACTACATCACCCGCAACTGGGAAACGCTGCGCAGCATCCGCAAGCCGGTCATCGCCGCCGTCAGCGGCTTTGCACTGGGCGGCGGCTGCGAGCTGGCCATGATGTGCGACTTCATCATCGCGGCCGACAACGCCAAGTTCGGTCAGCCCGAGATCAAGCTGGGCGTAATCCCCGGTGCCGGCGGCACGCAGCGCCTGCCCCGCGCCGTGGGCAAGGCCAAGGCCATGGACCTGGCACTGACCGCCCGCATGATGGATGCCACCGAAGCCGAGCGCGCCGGGCTGGTCAGCCGCGTGGTGCCGCTGGACAAGCTGATGGACGAGGCGCTGGGCGCCGCGCTCACCATTGCCGGCTTCTCGCAGCTCGCGGTGATGGCCGCCAAGGAGGCCGTGAACCGCGCCTTCGAAGGCCCGCTGGCCGACGGCATGATGTTCGAGCGCCGCCTGTTCCACGCGCTGTTTGCCACCGCCGACCAGAAGGAAGGCATGGCCGCCTTCGTGGAAAAGCGCGCGCCGAATTTCAAGCACGCTTGATCAAGCGGGATTTTTCCCGCTATAATTCAAGGCTCTGGCTCCTTAGCTCAGCCGGTTAGAGCGACGGAATCATAATCCGCAGGTCCCCTGTTCGAATCAGGGAGGAGCCACCAGCAAAATCAAGCACTTAGCCCGGTCCACCGGGCTTTTTGCTTTCTAGGCCTCAGAGCCTGTAGGCAATCTGTAGGCATCTTGCCTCAATGCTCGTGCCCTGTAGGCACCCGGCAACTAGCCATCACACAAAAAAACCCGCGCGCGGCGGGCTTGTTTTTGGGGCGGCGGCGGTTCACAGCACCCGTGTCACCAGCAAGCACCCCGTTTTCCCATCGGGGAAGGCCTCGCGTTCGATGCGGCTCGTAAAGTCCGCCTCAGTCTCACCGTGTCGAATTTCCCACACCTTGCCCGTACGATGACACGCCAGCTTCGTTAGGGGGTCGTCAGCTTCCCCGAAACCCGTCAGGATGAGTAGCCAGGGCATCGCCTCAGAGCCACCGGCCTTTTTCTCCAACTCGGTGACGCGAGCGTTAAGCGTTGCCATGCTTTGCCTCCAATGCGGCCACGCGCTGCGCCAGTTCATCCACCTCGGCCACGCGGGCCAGGGCACCAATAGCCCCCACCAGTGCTGCACCTTGCCCCGGCGCAAGCTCACCAGCGGCCACAGACGCCAGCACGGCGCGGCCTTGTTCGGTCAGAGTGCCATCGGGGAGGCTCAGGGCTTGCGCGGGCTCTACGGCCTTTAACGGGGCCACGGTACGTTCCAGCAACAGGCGGGCGGCTCCGGTATCACCTTCCAGAGCACGCGCCAGCAAGGCATTCAGAATGTCCGGCACCTTGTCTGCAATGGCGGCGCGAATCTTTGCCACTTCACCCGTTCCGGGTTTGCGCCCTGCTGGGTTGCCCGATTGACCTTTTTTCCACCCCGCAGGCGGCACTCGTCGCTTGGCTTCTTCCTTCATCGTTGTTCCTTGGTTGCTTTTTCAAATCAATAGGGCCCGATTGACCCGTGCGGGGCGGTCACGCGGCGATGACTTCCAACGCGAGTGACGCCCCACCAGAAACCACAGTTCATTCAGTGTTTCGGTGGGTCCGCCATGTGTAGCCTGTTGGTTTTCGATCGGTTCCATGCGGGTTTTGACCCAACTTGCGTTCATGGTGTCCATGCTGGCAGCGGTCCTGCCACCCACCTTTCGAACAGCAGCAGATGGCATATCTAGATGGTGTCCGTGTGGCGGGACAGAGGAATCGCCAAAAGGGGCCTTCATTGCACCGTGTGGCGGGACAGTAGAAGCCATCCCTGTACCGTGGGGCGGTGCAATAGCGGGCCTCTCTGTACCGTGGGACGGTCTAAGGGATGCGTTTTTGATTGGTAGGTTTTCCCGGTAGGCACCACGCTTAAAGGTTTCCACAGCTCCAGCGTCGTAACCGGGATGACGGTCTAACGCATACCATGTGACGGCGTACCAACTAGCCTTGTTAGGGCGGTGGCCCATCACGGTTTGATGCAGAAAGCCACCCTCCAACAGTTCCCGTTTTGCTTTGGTCAGCATGTCGTTTGACTTCCAGCCTCGCTTTGCCATGTAATCGCGTGAAAGCAATAAGCGCCCGTTGTTGTCGCGCACATACTGGCGCGCAACCTCCAGCAACAAAGCCCGCGCGTGCATGGATAGACGGGCATATGCGGGGCAATCAGTCACTGACCATGGCA
>JAUWAE010000250.1 GCA_030602185.1 Comamonadaceae bacterium | reverse complement strand
CCTGCAGGGGCTCGGCCACGGTGGGGCAGGGGCGGCCCGCGCGGTGGGGCGCGAACAGGGTGCGCAGGGCGCTGTCGGCGGCGATCAGGCTGGCGTCGACGAAGGTGGTCATGGCGGTCACTCCCAGCGGTCGTTCATCGGTGCCCCGATTATCCCCCGGCCAGCCGGTGCAGGCGCTGGCGCACCAGCTCGATGTGGTGGCGCAGGGCGTAGAGTTCGTCGGTGTAGGCCAGCGGGAGCGGGATTTTTTCGGCGCGGGCTTCCAGTGCGTCGAGGTCGTGCAGCAAGCCGGCGATGGCGGCCACCTCCGCCTCGGCACGGGTTTCGATCTCGCGCAGCTCGGCGTACCAGCGGAACACACGCGAGCGGATGCGGAAGCTGTACAGCGGCGGCAGCACCCGCGACAGCGGCAAGGCCAGGGCGATGATCAGGCCCAGCGCCAGCCACATGCGTTCGACCAGGTTGGCCAGCCAGAACGGTAGGTAGCGCTGCATCAGCGGGCGACCGTTGCGCAGCGCACGTTCGGCCTCGGCGGCCACGGGGACTTCGGCCAGGTCGAGGTTGGGGTATTCGCGCAGGCGGTTGAACCACCCGGGTGGGCTGTGCAGACTCTGCGCCGCCTGTGCGAACAGCTGCAGGATGGCGGGGTGGGTGTCGCTGCGGGCCAGCAGGCTGGTGGTGGAGGCGACCAGGTGCAGGTCCTGCGGCGGTTGGTTGGCGGCCAGGTCTACCACGCCCTGCGGAAGCACCACGGGCGCCAGGAACCCGAAGCGTCGCGCGTAGGCCTGGGCTTGCTGAACGTTCATGAGCCGCACACCAGGGGTTTGTAGCAACATCTGCACGAGTGGTGATTCGGGCGCAGAGGCGAACACCAGCGCGTCCAGTTCCTCCGCCAGGAAGGCGACCGTGGCCGGCGTCTGGGCCAGGCGGCTCAGGCGCAGGTCGTCGGGCCCGAGCCGGTTGGCGTCCAGCAGCTGGGCGAACAGCTGCGGCACGCCGCTGCCGTCGGTGCCGACGTTGACGCGCCAGCCGCGCAGTTCGGTCAGTGCCATCAGTTGCGCTTGCCGGTTCAAGCGCTGGGCGCTGGCCTCGTGGTAGAACAACCAAAGGGGCTCCACGAACAGACTGCCCAGGGTCTGCAAGGTGTCCTCGTCGTCGGCACGGATGTGACCGCTGCCCCCCTGCACAAAACCCAGGTCGGCGCGGCCGCTGCGCAACAGCTCGACGTTGTCGGCCGAGCCATCGCTGGGCAGCAACTCCACCGTGATGCCGTAGGCGGCCAGTGCTTCGGCGTAGCGTTGGCCGAAGGTGTCGTAGGCGCTTTGTTCGGGCCCGGTGGCCAACACCACCCGCTGCGGCGGGTTGGGGTTGAGCCACCAGTAGGCCAGCCCCAGCAGCCCGGCGGTCAGCAGGATGAAGGGGCCGAAGGAGACCAGCAGGTCTCGCAGCGACAGCAGGGTGTAGCGCAGTTGGGGCATCGCCCTGCTAGCTTACTGCACCGCCTCCGAGGGCGCTCAGGAGGCCGGCTCGAGTTGCAGCACGGTGTATTGGCCGTTGATCTTGTCGGCGGTGAAGCGCACCCGGTCGCCCGGCTTGGCGCGAGCCAGCAGACCACGGTCCTGCACCTGGAACACCATGGTCATGGGCGGCATGTCCAGGTTCGCGATGGGGCCGTGGCGCAGGCTGATCTTGCCGGCCTGGTCGTCGATGCGCCGGACTTCGGCCTCGGCCCAGGGCAGGGAGGCGGCTGCGGTCGAGGCATCCGCGGCGGTGGCAGGGGCCGTGGCAGGGGTGGGGGGGCTGGGCACTGCGGCCGCAGGGGCGTGGTGGCCGCTGTGGTCGGTTTGGGCGTGGGTGGCCAGCGGCCACGCCAGCGCCATGCACAGGGCCAGGGAGGTGGGGGGAAGCAGGTTCATGGTGAGGGCTCCTGAGGGTCAGCGGTGGTAGGACGCGAAGACGGTGGCGTTGCCGTCTTGGCCCACCAGCAGCACGTCGTAGGGGTCTTTGCGGCCGCCGTATTCGGGCCCGTCCATGCCGGGGCTGCCGATCGGCATGCGCGGCACGCTCAGGCCCAGGGCCTTGGGTTTGTCGCGCAGCAGGCGCTGGATGTCGGCCGCTGGCACGTGGCCTTCCACCACGTAGCCGCCCACGGTGGCGGTGTGGCAGGAGCCGTAGCGGTCGGGCAGGCCCAGGCGGCGGCGCGCGGCGGTGTTGCCCTGGTCGTGCGCTTTCACGGCAAAGCCGTTGGCTTCGAGGTGGGCCATCCAGTCTTTGCAGCAGCCGCAGTTGGGGTCTTTCCAGACTTCAACCAGGGGTTTGGTCTGGGCCAGTGCCAGCGTGGCGGTGGTCATTGCCGTGGGTACGGCCAGGGCGGCCAGGCCGGCTTGGAGGAGGGTGCGTCGTTGCATGTGGGGCTCCAGTGGGTCAAGGGCGAACGGTGATGTGGCCGACCATGCCGGCCTCGAAGTGGCCCGGGATCAGGCAGGCGAACTCGAACTTGCCGGGGCGGTTGAAGGTCCAGACGATCTCACCGCGCTGGCCAGGGTCGACGTGGGCCATGTAGGGCTCGTCGTGCTCCATGTTGGGGTGTTTTTTCATCATCTCGGCGTGGGCCTTGAGTTCTTCGGGCGTGCCGATGACGATTTCGTGCAGCACCTGCCCGGCGTTCACCGCGACCAGGCGCACGGTTTCACCGAGCTTCACCTCGATGGCGTGGGGCGCGAAGCGCATGTCGTCGGTCATGCGGATTTCGATGGTGCGTTGGGCGTTCTTGGCCTGGCCGGCAATGCCCCACGCTTTCTGCTCCGGGGCAGCGTGGTGCTGGGTGTGGTGGGGCATGGCCCCCTTGGGCGCGTGGCCGGCCGGGCCGTGGGCGGCGGCGGGCAGGGCGAAGCTCAGGCCCGTGAGCAGGGCCGCGGTGAAGGACAGGGTCTTGGTCATGTGAGGGCTTCCTGTGTCAGTGGTGTTGGTGGCCGCGCGGCTTGCGTACCCGGGCATCGGCAGGGCCGGGTGAGGTGCCGTGGCCGGCGTGGGGGTCGGCCGAAGCCGGGGCTGCGGGGCGAGGAGCTTCGGCGAGCGGCGGGCCCTGGTATTCGTAGGCCACGGTGCCGGCGGGGTAGGTGTAGTGCCCGGGGTCGCGGTAATCGTTCGGGGCCTGGTCGGCGCGCACCTTGAGCAGGGTGAACATGCCGCCCATGCCGATGGGACCGAACTGGCCCTGGCCGGTCATCATGGGGGCG
>JAUWAE010000329.1 GCA_030602185.1 Comamonadaceae bacterium | reverse complement strand
CAGCCTTGCAGGGTTTGGAGTACGGGGTTCATGTCTCGGGGCTCCGTGGCGTCAGTGCGCAGCCGTGGGTGGGGCGGTACGGCCGTGGTGCGGGTCGAGCTCGACCGGCACATCGGGTTGCGGCAGCTCGCCCGGCATCGGTCCCTGGCCACGCAAGGCCGCGCGCAGGCGGTACACGTAGGCCAGCACCTGGGCGACGGCGGTGAACAGCGCCGCCGGCACCTGCTGATCGATCTCGGTGTGGGCGTACAGCGCGCGCGCCAGCATGGGCGACTGCAGCACCGGCACCTGGTGTTCCTTGGCCATGTCGCGGATGCGCAGCGCGATCAGGTCGGCGCCCTTGGCGATCACGTGCGGGGCCGCCATGGTGGTCTCGTCGTACTTCAGCGCCACGGCGTAGTGGGTCGGGTTCATGACCACCAGGTCGGCGGCGGGCACGCGCGACACGCTGTTGCCCTGGGCGATCTCGCGCTGGCGCTGGCGCAGCTTGCCCTTGAGCTGCGGGTTGCCCTCGGTTTCCTTGTGCTCGTCCTTCACTTCCTTGAGCGACATCTTGAGCTTGTGCGCGTGCAGGTAACGCTGCAGCGGCACGTCGATCGCCGCGATCAGGAACACCACCGCCAGCAGCGAACCCACCCCTACGGTGAACCATTCACCCAGCTGGCTCAGGGAGCTTTCCAGCGGCCGCAGCAGCAGGGTGCCAAACTCCACCAGGTGCCAGCTGACGAACAAGCTGGCCATCGCGGCCAGCAGCACCGTGATCGCGGTGAGTTTGAGCACCTCGAACAGCTGCTGGCGCGAAAACAGGCGCTTGAAGCCGCTCAACAGCCCGATCTTCGACCATTCGGGCATCAGCGGCTTGACGCTGTAGGCAAACGAGCCCACCGCCACCATCGCGGCCACCGCCACCAGGGCCACGGTCACGCCCAGCGGCAAGAAGAACAGCAACGCCTCTGCGGTGGCGCGCCCGAGCATTTCCACGAGCGTGTCCGGGTGGCGCACGGCCTCGGCGTCGAAAGCGAAACTCTGGCGCATGGCCAGCCGCAGACGCTCATAGCCCCATGGAACGAGCACGGTGAGCAACATCAGCCCGCCGCCGAGCACGGCCAGGTGGGTCAGGTCGCGTGAGCGCGGCACCTGGCCGTCGTCCCGGGCCTTTTGCAGGCGCCTCGGGGTGGCGGGCAGGTTCTTGTCTTGGGTGGAGGAATCCATCGGCGGTCACACGTGTCGTTGACCGCATTGTCTGGCGCAGGGCGCTTTTCTAAAGCGCGATAAAGCCGGTCAAACCGGCCAATTCGGCCGCCGCGTCAGAAACCGAGGCTGGAGAGCAGGTCGTCCACCTGCGCCTGGCTGGTCACCACGTCGGTGCGGCCTTCCGCGTTCACCACCGGCCCCGACAGCGATTCGCGCGACGCCGGCACGGCCCGCATCCGGCCGTCATGGCCGTCAAGCGCATGCGGGGCGGCCTGCAGCAACAGCTGCAGCAGCTGCTGCTCGATCGTGGCCGCCAGTGCCACGACCTTCTTGATCACCTGGCCGGTGAGGTCGTGAAAGTCCTGGG
>JAUWAE010000301.1 GCA_030602185.1 Comamonadaceae bacterium | reverse complement strand
GCGGACGACGCCTACGTCGACGAGCTGCTGCTGGACTACCTGCACGGTTTTCCGGCCGAACTGCGCCCCGACCCCACCGAGCTGCGCCAGCAGTGGCTGGCCCAGTACGGCCAGGGTGGGCGGCTGATGCACCGGCACGCCCCCGGCTGTCCGAGTTGCGACCAGTCGGGCTTCAAAGGCCGCGCCGGCGTGCACGAACTGCTGCTGGTCAACCCCGCGCTGCGGCGGTTGATCCAGACGCGAGCGCCGTCCGACCACCTGCAGCACAGCGCCATGGAGACCGGCCACTTCCGCACCCTGCGGCAGGACGGCATCCTGAAGGTGCTGCAGGGCCTCACCAGCATCGACGAGGTGCGGGCCCACTGCACCCACTGAGGGTGCCGCGGCTTACAGGTTGGGCGCCAGCAGCCGCTCGAGCTCCGCTTCGGGCAGGCCGCGGCGGCGGGCCATGTCGGCCAGCTGGTCGTGGCCGATCTTGCCGACGTTGAAGTACGTCGCCTCCGGGTGGGCGATGTAGAACCCGCTCACGCTGGCCGCCGGGGTCATGGCCAGGCTTTCGGTCAGGCCCATGCCGATGTCGTCGCACTGCAGCACCTCGAACATGGCTCGCTTGACCGAGTGGTCGGGGCAGGCCGGGTAGCCGGGCGCGGGACGAATCCCCTGGTACTTTTCAGCGATCAGCTCGTCGTTGCCCAGGGCCTCGTGCGGGGCGTAACCCCACAGGTCGGTGCGCACGCGCTGGTGCAGGCATTCGGCAAAGGCCTCGGCCAGTCGGTCGGCCAGGGCCTTGAGCATGATGGCGTTGTAGTCGTCCTGCGCGGCCTCGAAAGCGGCGGCACGCTTGTCGGCGCCAATGCCCGCCGTCACGGCGAACATGCCCACGTAGTCGGCCACGCCCGTGGCCTGCGGCGCCACAAAGTCCGACAGGCAGCGGCTGGGGCGCATGACGCCATCGATCTCCTGCTTTTCGGTCTGCTGGCGCAGGCCGTGCCAGGTCAGTGCCACCTGGGTGCGCGATTCGTCGGTGTACAGCGCAATGTCGTCGTCGTTCACCGTGTTGGCGGGGTACAGGCCCACCACGGCATTGGCCGTGAGCCAGCGGCCGTCCACGATCTTCTTCAGCATGGCCTGGGCATCGGCAAACACCTTGCGGGCCTGCTCGCCCACCACCTCGTCGTCCAGGATGGCGGGGTAGGGTCCGGCCAGGTCCCAGGTCTGGAAGAACGGACCCCAGTCGATGTACTGGGCCAGTTCGCCCAGGTCGAAGTGCTTGAACACGCGCCGGCCCAGAAACTTGGGCACCACCGGGGTGTACGCGTCCCAGTCCAGCGGGGTTTTGTTGGCGCGCGCCTTGGCCAGCGGCCACAGGGGCGTCTGCTTCTTGTTGGCGTGCTGGGTGCGCACCTTGTCGTAATCGGCCTGCAACTCGGCCAGGTAGGCGGGCTTGGCCTCGCCCAGCAGGTTCTGCGCCACACCCACGCTGCGCGAGGCATCGGGCACATAGACCACCGGGCCGCTGTAGTTCGGCGCAATTTTCACCGCCGTGTGCACGCGGCTGCAAGTGGCGCCGCCAATCAGCAGCGGGATGCCCCGTTCGCGGAAGTACGGGTCCTTCTCCATCTCGGCGGCCACGTACTGCATCTCTTCCAGGCTGGGCGTGATCAGGCCGCTCAGGCCCACGATGTCGGCGCCCACCTCCTTGGCCTTGGCCAGAATTTCGTGGCAAGGCACCATCACGCCCATGTTCACCACGTCGAAGTTGTTGCACTGCAGCACCACGGTGACGATGTTCTTGCCGATGTCGTGCACGTCGCCCTTGACGGTGGCGATCACGATCTTGCCCTTGCTCTTCACATCGCCCCCGGCGGCCTCGAGCTGGCGCTTTTCTTCCTCGATGTACGGCACCAAGTGGGCCACGGCCTGCTTCATCACGCGGGCGCTTTTCACCACCTGCGGCAGGAACATCTTGCCCTGGCCAAACAGGTCACCGACCACGTTCATGCCATCCATCAGCGGGCCTTCGATCACGTGCAGCGGGCGCCCCCCGTC
>JAUWAE010000320.1 GCA_030602185.1 Comamonadaceae bacterium | reverse complement strand
GAAGGTGGAACAGAGCGACCGCAACGACAACTTCCGCGTCAAGCGCTACATCGCCAAGTACACCCTCAACCCCGCCATCACCCACGGCGTCAGCCACGAGGTGGGCTCGGTCGAGGTGGGCAAGTGGGCCGACCTGGTGCTGTGGAAGCCGGCCTTCTTCGGCATCAAGCCCGCGCTCATCCTCAAGGGCGGCATGATCGCCGCCGCCGCCATGGGCGACCCCAACGCCTCCATTCCCACGCCGCAGCCGGTGCACTACCGGCACATGTTCGGCGCGTTCGGCGGGGCCTTGCACAAAACCTCGCTCACCTTCGTGTCGCAGGCCGGTCTGGCCGCGGGCATCGGCCAGCGTTTTGGCTTGCAGAAACCGCTGGTGGCCGTGAAGGGGTGCCGCACCATCGGCAAGCGCGACATGGTGCTCAACGACTACCTCCCACGCATGGAGATCGACGCGCAGAACTACCATGTGCGTGCCGACGGCCAGCTGCTGGTGTGCGAACCTGCCGCCGTGCTGCCGCTCGCCCAGCGCTACTGCCTGTTCTGACGCGGCACCCAGACCCTTCACGAATGACCGACATGCTCCACGCCACCCGCTGCATCCCCCAAGGCCAAGGCCTGGCCCCGGTGCTGCTGAACCGGGCGGCCACCGTCACGCTCGACTGGGACCAGCGCCAGAAAAGCCGCTTCGACTGCGAAGACTCCCAGGGCCGGCGCATTGGCGTGTTCTTGCCGCGCGGTACCGTGGTGCGCGGCGGCGACGCGCTGCTCACCCACGACGGCTCGCTGCTCAAGGTGGTGGCCGCGCCGCAAACCGTGCTGCGCATCACCCATTGCAGCGCCCACGGCACGCCGTTCGACCTCATCCGCGCCGCCTACCACCTGGGCAACCGGCACGTGCCCATCGAACTCAAGCCCGACCACCTGAAGATCGAGCCCGACCACGTGCTGGCCGACATGCTGCGCCAGATGCACCTGATCGTGCACGAGGTCCGCGAACCGTTCGAGCCCGAATCCGGTGCTTACGGCGACCACGGCGGACACGGACACGCCCATGCCCACGGCCATGGTCACCACCACGCACATGGGCATCCGCCCCATCCGGCCGGCCATGACGGGCAGACACAGGCCGAGGCGGATGACCACACCCAGCCCAGCTGAGCCAGCCATGGACGCAACGTTGCAACGGCCCGCCGAGCCGGGTCACGACACCCTGTTGCCCCTGCTCTGGCTGGCCTCGCCCACGCTGCCCATCGGCGGGTTTTCCTACTCCGAAGGGCTGGAAGCCGCGGTCCAGGCCGGCCTGGTGCACGACGAGGCCAGCGCCGCCGCCTGGCTGTGTGGCCAGCTGCACCTCACACAGGCCCGGGCCGACTTGTCCGTCATCGCAGCGGCCTTGCCGGCCTGGCGCGAGGGCGACTGGCCGCGCCTGCAGGCGCTCGACACCTGGGTGCGCCAGACCCGCGAAACCGCCGAGTTGCGCCTGCAAAGCGAACAGATGGGCCGCTCGCTCATAGAATGGCTCAAGTCGCTGCAGGAACCCGACGCCCTGGTGTACCGCCTGCCCGATGCGCTGCGCGCCCCCACGTACCCGGTGGCTTATGCGCTGGCCCTGCACACCCGCCTGCCCGCCGAAGCACCGGTCCGCTCGGCGGTGCTGGCGGCCGCTTTTGCCTGGGCCGAAAACCTGGTGCAGGCCGCCATCAAGGCCGTGCCGCTGGGCCAGAGCGCCGGGCAACGCATCCTGGC
>JAUWAE010000217.1 GCA_030602185.1 Comamonadaceae bacterium | reverse complement strand
AATATCCTGAAGGTGGAAGGCTTCACCATCGAAGGCGAACCCGTGACCTTGGGCGGCGACGCGCTCGACAGCCCCGGCCTGGACCTGCTGGCGGTGCTGATCGGCAGCGAGGGCATGCTAGCGGTGACCACCGAAGTGACGGTGAAGCTGGTGCCCAAACCGCAGCTGGCGCGCTGCATCATGGCCAGCTTCGACGACGTGCGCAAGGCTGGCGAGGCCGTGGCGGCAGTGATCGCGGCCGGCATCATCCCGGCGGGGCTGGAGATGATGGACGGCCCCATGACGGTGGCCGTCGAGGACTTCGTGCACGCCGGCTACGACCTGAACGCCGCGGCCATTTTGCTGTGCGAAAGCGACGGCACGCCCGAAGAGGTGGAAGAGGAAATCGGCCGCATGAGCGAGGTGCTGCGCCAGGCCGGCGCCACCGCCATCGCGGTCAGCCGCGACGAGGCCCAACGCCTGAAGTTCTGGAGCGGCCGCAAGAACGCCTTCCCCGCCAGCGGGCGCATCAGCCCCGACTACATGTGCATGGACAGCACCATCCCGCGCAAGCGCCTGGCCGACATCCTGGAGGCCATTGCCGCGATGGAGCAGCAGTACCAACTGCGCTGCCTCAACGTGGTCCATGCTGGCGACGGCAACCTGCACCCGCTCATCCTGTTCGATGCCAACGACCCCGACCAGCTGCACCGCTGCGAGCTGTTCGGCGCCGACATCCTGGAAACCAGCGTGGCCATGGGTGGCACCGTGACCGGCGAGCACGGAGTGGGCGTGGAAAAGCTCAACAGCATGTGCGTGCAGTTCAGCCCGGAAGAAAACGAACAGATGTTCGGTATCAAGCGCGCTTTCGACCCCAAGGGTCTGCTCAACCCGGGCAAGGTGGTGCCCACCCTGCACCGCTGCGCCGAGTACGGCAAGATGCTGGTGCGCGCCGGGCAGATCAAGCACCCCGATCTGCCGCGGTTCTGAGCCGTCAGCTCAAGGCGGCACGCACCCACCCATCGAACTCGGCCCGGAAGGCCTCGTTCTGGAAGTCCGCCGCCAGCCGCGCCATGCGGGGCTGGATCATGAAATGGGTCTGGAGCTGGTAGAACTCGGCTCCGTCCAGCTCACCTGGCGTGGCTTGCTCGGGACGCGTCCAGGTGCCACTGGCGTACCGCTCGGCCACACGGGCGCAATAGTAGGTGAGCGCCGTGCGCAAGCCCTGTTCCGGGTCCATCTGGCGCGGCGCCATCACCAGAATGCGGTCGATGGCACGGACGTTTTCCACAATGGCCGGCGGCATGTTCCACTCCGCCATCATGAGACAGCCAAGCTCACCGGCGCACAGGCCCAGTTCGTCCTGTTCGGCCCGGGTGCGGTCCAGGAAATCGAGAGACGCATCGCGCAAGGTGTGCTGCGGGTTGCGCAATGACAGGGCGGCCATGTGCCCCACGAACGAGAGCACCGCCAGGGTGACCATCGCTCCCGGGTCGGACACGCCGACGCGGCGGCCCAGGCGCAGGCACAGCTGGCTGGCCAGTGCACTGGCACGCCACCAGCGGTCGAACAGGGGTTTGAGCCGGGGGTCGGCAGGCGCGAGCGCATCGCCCAGCAAACATTGCACGGCCACGGCCCGCACCGTGTCCAGCCCCAGGTAGGTGATGGCCTGCTGCAGGTCGGTGACCGGTTTGGCCAAGCCGTAAAACGGGGCATTCACCACCGCCAGCATGCGGGCCGCAATGTGCGGGTGCGCCAGAATGGCCTCGGCCAACTCCGCCGCCGTGGCGCGCTGCAGAAAGTCCTCGGAGAGCAGGTGCGCCGCATCTTCCGGGGGCCTGGGGATGCGGGCCAGGCGGGTGCTGAGCGCGCGCAGCGAGGCCACCGGCAGATCGAATCCCTCGAGCCGGTGAAACCCCACCAGCTCGGACGGCATTTCCCAGCGTTTGGGCACAAAAGCCGGTGCGGGCGCATCCGGCTCGAGCGGCCTCGCCCCGGCAGCCACGCCACCAGAGGCAGGCTGCACGTCGGACACGCGCCGCAACCACTTACCAAACAGCCAACGGAACAGCATGAGTCTTCACCCTGAAAATGGAGCTCCCTGTGGCACTGGCAGTATGTAGCGTGCAGTATATCGGCGCCCCCCTTCGGGTACAGTGGCGTCATGAGTCCCACGCCGTTCGACGACAAGCTGCCAGAGTCGTTCTTCGCCTCGCTGTACGCCATGCCGGAGGCGGCCGCCGCGACCTCCTCGCGTCTGTCGTCGGTGGCCAGTGGTGAACGGCTGGCCCGCCTGATCGAGGACTGGCCGGGCGCGGTGTTCTGCCTTGATCCGCAGCTCAACTGCCTGCTCGCCAACCGGGAAGCCCGCAGCTGGTGCGCGGCGCACAGCGCCGCCGAGCCGCTCGCGTTGCCCCAGCCCCTGTACACCCTGCTCGACGAGCGCCTGCTCGAGGCCCTGCTGCCCTACCTGTCGGCCGCCCTGCGCGGCCTGGAGATGGGACTGGACGAAACCTTTGACCACCCACGGCTGGGCCAACGCCTGGTGGCGGTTCGGGTGCAACCCGACCACGATGGCGGGCACGTGGCCGGGGTGTTCCTGCACCTCCACGACACCACCGACCTGCGCCAGACCACCGCCCTGGCCACGCCGCCAGCGCCCCGCACAGACCACGAGGCCCACCTGCGCATGATGGCCGAGGGCCTGCGCGACACCGCCATCTTCTTTCTCGACGCCGACGGCCGAATCAGCGACTGGACGCCCAGCGCCGAGCGCCTGCTGGGCCACCCGACGGCCCAGGTCATGGGCCAGCCGGTGCGCGAGCTCACTGCCGTGCCCGGCACCCCGGCCGAGGCCGACGATCCCATGGCACTCGGTCTCGAGCGCGCGGCGCTGTTGGGCCAGAGTGAAACGCCTGGCTGGCAGCGGCGGGCCGACGGCAGCGTGTTCTGGGCCAACACCCTGCTGACCGCGCTGCACGACGACGCCAGCGGCGAGCACCGCGGCTACGCCTGCCTGATGCGCGACATGACCGAGGTCAAGCAGCTGGTGGACATGCTGCAGGAACTCAACCAGGCGCTCGAATCGCGCGTGGCCGAACGCACCCGCCAGTTGCAGGACATCAACCAGGACCTGGAGTCCTTCTCCTACTCGGTGTCGCACGACCTGCGAGCGCCACTGCGCCACATCCAGAGCTACGTGGAGCTGCTGCGCGAGGACCTGGGCAATACCGCCCCGGCCGAAGCGCTGCAGGACATCACCCGCATCGCCGACGCCGCCACCCACATGGGCGAGCTGATCGAAGGGCTGCTGGCGTTTTCCCGCCTGGGTCGCGCGCCGCTGGAGCGCCGGAGGCTGGCCATGGGCGCGCTGCTGCAGTCCAGCCTGAACCGGGTGCAACACGACCCCGCCTTGCGGCGCCCCGACGGCGAGGTGCAGTGGCAGCTGCCCGACGACCTGCCCGAGGTCGATGGCGACGGCCTGCTGCTCAGCCAGGTGTGGGACAACCTGCTGGCCAACGCCCTCAAGTACAGCCGCCCACGCCAGCCGGCCACGGTGACGGTGGGCTGGCAGCGCAACGCGGCAGCCGGAGAGTGCGTGTTCTGGGTGCAGGACAACGGCGTCGGGTTCGACCCCCGGCGTGCCGACCGCCTGTTCGGAGTGTTCCAGCGCCTGCACCGCAGCCACGAGTTCGAGGGCACCGGCATCGGTCTGGCGCTGTGCCGCCGAATCGTCGAACGGCACGGTGGGCGCATCTGGGCCGAAAGCACGCCGGGCAAAGGCAGCACCTTCAGTTTCGCCTTGCCGCTGACACCCGCCGCCCCCTCCGGCAGCGAGGCTCAGCCCCCCGCCTGACCCGGGTAGTGCCGGGCACCGAAAATCGCGCTGCCCACCCGCACCATGGTCGAGCCGCTGGCAATGGCGGCTTCCAGGTCGTCGCTCATGCCCATGGACAGCGTGTCCCACCGCACCCCCTGCGGCCGCAGCCGCGCCC
>JAUWAE010000133.1 GCA_030602185.1 Comamonadaceae bacterium | reverse complement strand
CGCCCGGCCTGGCCTACGGGGGCTGGAGCACGGTGGTGGACCCGCAGGGCCAACTGCTGGCCCGCGCCGGTCGAGGGCCGGAATTGCTGCTCGCGACCCTGCAACCCCGCTGACCTGAAAGGGCGCTTCAGCGCGTCAGCCAGCGCCGCGCGGCGTGGCTGCCGGCGTCCACCACGGCCACCATCAGCAGCATGGCGCCCAGGACGGTGGCGGTCTTGTTCATCTGAAACAGCCCCATGTGGAAGGCCAGCAGCTGGCCCAGCCCACCCGCACCCACCACACCCAGCACGGCGGCCGCGCGGATGTTGTTTTCCCAGCGGTAGAGGGTGTAGCTCATGAGCTGCGGCAGCACCTGCGGCAGCGTGGCGTAGAGGAACACGCGCCCGTTGTCCACCCCGTGGGTGCGCAGCGCGGTGCCCGGCCCGGGCGGGGCGTTCTCGATCGCCTCGGCAAACAGCCGGCCGAGTACGCCGGTGGTGTGCAAGGCCAGCGCCAGCGTGCCCGCGAACGGACCTAGCCCGGCCGAAATCAGCAGCAGCGCCGCCCACACCAGCTCCGGGATGCTGCGCAGCGCGTTCAACAGCAGGCGCGTCAGCGAGCGGGCGCGGGCGGCATCGCCTTCGTGCAGGCGGCTGGCCGGCAAGGCCAGGGCCAGCCCGGCCACGGCCGCGAGCCCGGTGCCCAGCGCCGACATGGCCAGCGTTTCCCAGGCCCCCACGGCCACCTTGTGCAGGAACTCGGGCGAGGTGTCGGGCGGGAAGAATTCGCCCACGAAGCGGCCCATGCTGCCCAGCGCCTCGCGCGAGAAGAACGCCGCCCACTGCAGGTCCAGCGACCAGAAGCTGGCCACCACCAGCACCACGATGCCCAGCGTGAACCAGCAGGCGGTGCAGCGCGCGTTGAACAGCGGCGGCGGCAGGCGGTAGGGCGGGTTGGCCGCCTGGGGCTTGGGGGCGGTCGGTTGCTGGGTGCTCATCCCAGCGCCTTTCGCAGCCAGGCGCTGACCCGGTCGGCCAGCGCCACCAGCGCCATGAACACCAGCAGCATGGTGGCCACTTCGCCGCCTTCGAACATCTTCATCGAGTTGTCCAGTTGCTGGCCCAGCCCGCCCGCGCCCACAAAACCCAGCACCACCGACGAGCGGATCGCGCATTCCCAGCGGTAGACGGTGTAGCTGGTCAGCTCGGCCGCGTTGGCCGGCAGCAGGCCGTAGGCAAACGCCTGCAGGCGTGAGCCGCCGTTGCGCAGCAGGGTTTCGGTGGGGTGGGCGTCGCCGCTTTCCAGGATTTCGCCGTACACCTTGCCCAGCATGCCGCCGTAGGTCAGGGCAATGGCCAGCACCCCGGCGGTGGGCCCCAGGCCGACCACGCGAACGAACACCAGCGCCCACACCAGCTCCGGGATGCTGCGCAGCACGATCAGCAGCCAGCGGATGCCCTGCCGCACCCAGAACGGCCCGCGCGCCATGCGCCCGGACAGCGCCGAGATGGACAGCACGCGGGTGTTGAGGACCGTCAGCGGAATGGCCACCCCCAGCGCCAGCGTCACGCCGGCGGTGGCCATGGCCACGGTGCGCCAGGTTTCGCGTGCCACCATGGCCAGGAATTCGGCGTCGTGCGTCAGCGGCCAGAAGCTGCCCAGAAACTGGCCGGTCACCTTCAGGTTGTCGGGCTCCAGCAGCACCCAGGGGCGGAATTCGGTGGCCACGGCCAGGGGCCACAGCAGCACGGCCAGGGCCACGGTCCAGAAGAGGCGGCCCTGCCATGCCGGGTCGCGTGTGGGGGCGGGCTGGGCGCGAAACGGTGCAGTGGGGCGCATGTTCACCGGCAGTGCATCACCACGGGGGCTGGCCCACTGGCGGCCACCTCGGGCGGCGGCGCCTCGCCGCGCAGTTCGTGCTCGTGCTGTTCGTACAGCCGTGCCAGGCGTTCGCGCGTCACCTCGGCGGCGGGCAGGTCGAAGGCCAGCGCCCCGTCGCGCAGGCCGACGATGCGCGGGAAGTGGGCCAGCGCCACGTCCACCTGGTGCAGGGTGGCCACCAGGGTGGTGGCGTGGTCCCGCGCCGCGGTGACCAGGGTGCCGATGGCCTGGCGCGCGCGGGTCGGGTCCAGCGCCGACAGGGGTTCGTCCACCAGCAGCAGGCGGGCCCCTGCGTCCGTGCGGCCCGGCAGGGCCTGCAGGGCCACCAGCGCGCGCGCCAGGCCCACCCGCTGCCGTTCACCGCCCGACAGGCGGTCCACCCGCTCGAACAGCTTGTCGGCCAGGTCCAGGCGGTCCAGCGCCGCGTGGGCACCGGGGATGTCGGCCGGGTAGAACAGCGATCGCACGCTGGCCAGCAGCCCCAGGCGCGGCAGTTGGCCGGCCAGCACGGCCGTGACCACGCGCTGGCGCGGCGGCAGCGGCGGCACCTGCGGGGCCAGGAACAGCCGCCCGCGCAGGCGTTGCAGCGCGCGCCGGGGCAGTTGCCAGGGGGCCGTGCCGTCGAGCCGCAGGTGGCCGGCCGAAGGCGGCAGGGCGCACGCCAGCACCTGCAGCAGCGTGGTCTTGCCCGCACCCGACGGGCCGATGATGGCCACCTGCTCGCCCGGGGCCACCGCCAGCGTCAGTGAGCGCAGCGCCGGTGCGGCGCCCGGCCGTGCTGCCGGGTGCCGGGCCGACAGGGCCTGAAGTTCGAGCTTCAAGGGTGGCGCCCCGGTGTCAGAGCAGGCCGGCGCTGCGGGCCGCCGCTTCCAGGCCCTTGTAGTTCTCGGGCTGGGTGGCGATGTAGCGGCTGGCGCGGTTCAGGCGCAGGATCTCGGCGTGTTCCGGGTTGGCCGGGTCCAGCGCCAGCAGCGCGGCCTTCACCTTGGCCTGCAGCGCCGCCGGCATGTCGGCGTGCACCGACCAGTTGTAGTTGAAGTAGCCTGGCGTGGTGTAAAACACGTCGACCGCTTTGGTGTCGACCTTGTTCTCGCCCACGAACTTGCGCCACACGGTGATGTCGAGCGCGGCGGCGTCCACCTTGCCGCTGACCACCGAGGCGATGGTCGCGTCGTGCGCGCCGCTGTAGGCGATGCGGCGGAAGTCCTTCTCGGGGTTGATGTTGGCGGTCAGCAGGTAGCTGCGCGGCATCAGGTGGCCGCTGGTGGAGCTTTGCGAACCGAAGCTGACCTGCTTGCCCTTCATGTCGGCCAGGGTCTTGATGCCGGAGTCGGTCTTGGCGATGAACACCGACTGGAACTTGGTGTCTTCCTCGCGCTGGGCCAGCGGCACAATCTTGCCGCCCGAGCGGATGTTGGCCTGCACGTGGGTGAAACCCCCGAACCAGACGAGATCGACCTTTTTGTTGACCAGCGCTTCGACGGCAGCCGGGTAGTCGTTGACCGGGGTGAACTCCACCTTCAGGCCCAGTGCCTTTTCCAGGTAGGCGGCCAGCGGGGTGAACTTGCGCACCTGTTCGGTGGCGGCTTCTTCGGGGATGGTCGTCACCCGGAAAACGGTTTGGGCCTGGGCGAGGGTGCCTAGGCCGAGCGCGGCGCAGGTCAAAAGTGCGCTGAATGTGCGGCGAGTGGTGGGCATGAAAGTATCCGGTAAAGAGGGATGCCCGTATTAGAACCCGGTCTGGCCGGATTTGCCGACCATGGGGGCAAGCGCGGGGCCCCATCTGCGGTCTGGGCTGGCCTGCCGGTACGGGTTCACGTTATAAAGCGTTTCATGCCCCAGCCCCACTTTGTCCAGTGCTACGAGGAAGACCAGGCCGCCGTGCGCGCCGAACTGGCCCAAGGGTTGAGGGGTCGGCCGGCCCAGGTGGCGCCCAAATTCTTCTACGACCCGCTGGGTTCGCGCCTGTTCGACGCCATCACCGCGTTGCCCGAGTACTACCCCACCCGCACCGAAGCGGGGGTGTTCGCGCAGCACGCCGCGGCCATGGCGGCGCACGTGCCGGCCGGGGCGGTGATGGTGGACCTGGGGGCGGGGTGTTGCAGCAAGGCGGCCCGGCTGTTCCCGGTGCTGCAGCCGGCAGCTTACGTGGCGGTGGACATTTCGGTGGACTACCTGCGCGAGACGCTGGTGCGCCTGCAAGGCGAGCACCCGCAGCGCCCGATGCTGGGGCTGGGGCTGGACTTCTCGGCCGACCTGGCCTTGCCCGCCGAGGTGCGGACCTGGCTGGCCGGCCATGGCCTGGCGCAGGCGCCGCGCTGCGTGTTCTACCCAGGCTCCAGCATCGGCAACTTCTCCCCGCCGGAGGCCTTGCGCCTGTTGCGGCAGGCGCGGGCGCTGTGCCGCGAAGGCGGGCCGGGCGGCGGGCTGTTGATCGGGGTGGACCGGGTGAAGCCGTTGGAAGTGCTGGAGCCGGCCTACGACGACGCGCTGGGGGTGACGGCGGCCTTCAACCGCAACCTGCTGCTGCACGTGAACCGCTTGCTCGGCACCGATTTCGCGCCCCGGCGCTGGCGCCACGTGGCCCACTTCAACGGGGGCGAATCGCGCATCGAGATGCACCTGGAAGCCGATGGCGCACAGACGGTGCGCTGGCCCGGTGGCGAACGCCACTTTGCCGATGGCGAGCGCATCCACACCGAAAACTCGTACAAGTGGACGCCCGAGGCGTTCGAGGCCTTGCTGCGCGAGGCGGGCTTTGCCACCCCGCGGCACTGGACCGACCCGCAGGGTTGGTTCAGTGTCTTCTGGGCGGGGGTGTGACCCCCGGCACCCGTGTCACTGCCCCTGGCCCAGGGCGTAGCCGTTCACACCGTCGAAGGCGCACAGGTTTTCCGTCTTGATCACGTCCACCCCGGCGTCGGTCAGGGTCCCCAGCAGCGCGACGATCTCGCGGTGTGTGGTGGTGCCTTCGGTGGCAGTGACCGCAAAGCGGCAGCGCCAATGGTCGGTGCAGAAGGTCTCGGGAAACCCGCCTGGCCACACCTTGACCCCCCGGTTGGTGATCATCTGCAAGGCCAGAGCCGGTGTGTTGCCCACCTGCAGCCGTTGTGCCAGCGCCTCGGCGCTCAGGGCCGACTGGTGGACGAACACGTCGACCCCAACCAGGGTTTTGCGGGCCGCGGGCGCCCGAACGTACAGCGGCGGGGCCACTTCCAGCGCCCGGGGTGCGGGCGCCTGCTGGTAGGTCACGGGCTTGAGGGTTTGCGGCAGGCGGCCCAGGCGCGCGATCACCGCCTCGGCAAACGCCTGGGTGCCCAGGCGCGGGTGCGCCGTTTCAGCGGTGGCGCCAGCGCCTGCCGCCGGGGCGTGCAGGTCGGCGGTGGTCACCCCGTCCTCCAGCGCGCACAGCCAGGCGTTGTGTATCCGGGCCGCCACCTCGGGCTGGCCAATGTGCACCAGCATCATCACCGCGCCCAGCAGCAGCCCGCTGGGGTTGGCGATGCCCTGGCCCGCGATGTCGGGGGCGCTGCCGTGGATGGCCTCGAACATGGCCACGTGTTCGCCGATGTTGGCACTGCCCGCCAGGCCCACGCTGCCCGTCATCTCGGCCGCGATGTCGCTCAGGATGTCGCCGTACAGGTTGGGGGTGACGATCACGTCAAACAACTCGGGGCGGGTGGCCAGACGGGCCGCGCCGATGTCGATGATCATGTGATCGGTTTCGATCTCCGGGTATTCGGCGCGAATTTCGTCGAAAACGCGATGGAACAGGCCATCGGTCATTTTCATGATGTTGTCTTTGGTCATGCAGGTGACCTTTTTGCGGCCGTTGGCCCGCGCGTACTCGAAGGCGTAGCGCACGATTTTTTCGCAACCCGGGCGGGTGATGAGCTTGAGGCACTGGAACACTTCGTCGGTCTGGCGGTGCTCGATGCCGGCGTACAGGTCCTCCTCGTTTTCGCGCACGATCACCAGGTCGAGCTTGGGGTGCTGGGTGGCCACGAACGGGGCGTAACTCACGCAGGGGCGCACGTTGGCGTACAGGCCCAAGGTCTTGCGGATGGTCACGTTGAGGCTTTTGTAACCGCCGCCGCTGGGGGTGGTGATGGGCGCCTTCAGAAACACCCGGGTGCGGCGCAGGCTGTCCCAAGACTCGGGCGCAATCCCGCTGGAGTGGCCGGCCTGGTACAGGCGCTCGCCAATGTCGATGGTTTCCGGCGCAATCCGCGCACCCGCCGCCGCCAGCACCTTGAGCGTGGCGTCCATGATCTCGGGGCCGATGCCGTCGCCGTAGGCCACCGTGATCGGCACCTGAACGTCGGGCTGGCCAAGGTTGGTGTGGTCGGCATGGATGAGCAGTTCTTGGGGCGCATCGTTTTTCATGGGACTGTCCTCGGTGGTGTGGTGGTTGGATGGACTGTAGAGGCGCCGACGCATAAAGAAAAATACTTTGTTTTGATTAATTTCATAGATTAATATCTATGAATAAAGCGTTCTTCTCCCGTTGTTGCTCATGCCTACCGCCATCAAACGTTTGCTGCGCACTTCGCCCCAGCAGCTGCGCGCTTTCGAGGCCACTGCGCGGCTGATGTCGGTGACCCAGGCCGCGCGCGAATTGCACGTCAGCCAGCCCACGGTGAGCGTGCAGCTGCGCGAACTGGCTGCGCTGATCGGCGAGCCCTTGTTCGAGCCGGTGGGGCGGGGTCTTCGCCTGACGCCGGCGGGCGAAGCGCTGCAAATCACCGTGGCCGATATTGCGGCCTGCTGGCAGCGCTTTGAAGACCGCCTGGGCGACCTGCGCGGCCTGCTGCGCGGCCGCTTGCGGATTGCCGCAGTGACCACCGCCGAGTACTTTGTGCCCGACCTGCTGGGGCCATTCGCCGCCTTGCACCCTGGTGTCGAGATCGACCTGGCGGTGGAGAACCGCGACCGCGTCATTGCCCGGCTGCACCGACAGGCCGACGACCTGGCCGTGATGATGCTCCCGCCCGCCGACTTGCCGCTGAACAGCCTGCCGTTCCTGGACAACCCCTTGGTGGTGATTGCACCGCGCACCCACCCGCTGGCGGGCAGCCCGCAGCCCATTGCGCTCACTGCCTTGAGCCAGGAGCGCTGGCTGATGCGCGAAGCCGGCAGTGGCACGCGCCTGGTGGCCGAACGCCACTTTGCCGATCACGGTTTTGCACCGCGCATTGCCATGAGCCTGGGCAGCAACGAGGCGATCAAGCACGCGGTCGGTGCCGGCCTGGGGGTGGCCGTGATCTCGGCCCTGACGATCGAAGCCGGCGCAGGTCCCGCATGGGCCCAGGGCGCCGCGGCCCCTTGGGTGCGCTTGCCGGTCGATGGTTTTCCGATTCAGCGGCAATGGTCACTGGTCTGGCGCAGCGA
>JAUWAE010000075.1 GCA_030602185.1 Comamonadaceae bacterium | reverse complement strand
CCCTTGCGCCTGCACGGCGACTGCCACCCCGGCAACATCCTCTGGACACCCACCGACCGCCCCGGCGGCGGCCCGCACTTTGTCGACCTGGACGATGCCCGCACCGGCCCCACCGTGCAGGACCTCTGGATGCTGCTCAGCGGCGACCGCGCGCAGCAGCAGCGCCAGCTCGGTGCCCTGCTGGACGGCTACGAGAGCCTGCGCGACTTCGACCGCCGCGAACTCGCGCTCATCGAAGCCCTGCGCACCCTGCGCCTGATCCACTACAGCGCGTGGCTCGCCCGCCGCTGGAGCGACCCCACCTTCCCCATCCACTTCCCCTGGTTCGGCACCAGCAGCTACTGGCTGGAGCAGGCGCAAACGCTCTGGGACCAGGTGGCCGCCATGGAGGGCGATCCTTTGGTAGCATGAGGTGGCGCGGCTTCGCGCGAGGAGACACCTCCCATGAGCACCATCGCCGGTTACGTGGCCCCGACGCTGCCCGAGAACAAACTGCGGCTCTACCCCACCAAGGTCATCAACATCATCGGTGGGCCGGGTTGCGACAAGTCGTTGTACTCGTCGGCCATCGTGCTCAAGCTGCACCTGCGCCACAAGACGGTGGAAACCATCCCCGAGGTGGCCAAGAACCTCGTGTGGCAGCGCGACCTGGACGCCCTGCGCAACCAGTACGGCCTGGCATTGCACCAGTACCGCATGATCGAGGTGCTGGATGGGCAGGTGCAGTTCCTCGTGACCGAGGGCGCCCTGCCGCAGCTGCTGTACTACAACGAGACCTACCCCGACAACGTCTGCGACGTCGAGAAGACCCGCAAGCAGATCCTGGCCTGGTACAAGCAGTTCAACAACGTCAACGTGCTGGTACAACGCGACCTGGACAAGCCCTATGTGCGCAGCGGCCGCTTCCAGGACGAGGCCCAGGCGCGGCAGATCGACACCGAGATGCGCCGCGTGCTGAACCGCGAGGGCATCAAGTACACGGTCCTGCCGCCCGACCACCGGGCGATCATCGAGTTCGCCGGCACGCTGGAATGAGGCCGGCACCCCGTGCCGGCCTGCGTTTTTGCCTTGGGCGCAGGCCTCAGGCCAGCAGCGCGTTCACCCGCTTGACGTAAGCCGCCGGGTCGTCGGGCAGGCCGCCTTCGGCCAGCAACGCCTGGTCGAAGAGGATGTGGGCCAGGTCGTCGAACTGGGCGTGACCGTCGAGCTTCTTCACCAGCGCGTGCTCGGCGTTCACCTCCAGGATGGGCTTGACCTCGGGCGCCTTCTGGCCGGCCGACTTGAGCAGGCGCGCCAGCTGGGTGGAGTACTCGCCGTCTTCCACCACCAGGCAGGCGGGGGAATCGACCAGGCGGGTGGTCACGCGCACGTCCTTGGCCTTGTCCTTCAGGGACTCCTTCAGTTTGTCGAGCACGGGCTTGAAGGTCTCGGCCGCGGCCTCGGCGGCCTTCTTCTCGTCCTCGTCCTGCAGCTTGCCCAGGTCCACGGCGCCCTTGGCCACGCTCTGCAGCGGCGTGCCGTCGAACTCGTGCAGGTAGGACAACGCCCACTCGTCCACGCGGTCGGTCATCAGCAGCACCTCGATGCCCTTCTTGCGGAAGACTTCAAGCTGCGGGCTGTTCTTGGCGGCGGCCAGCGTGTCGGCGGTGATGTAGTAGATGGCCTCCTGGCCTTCCTTCATGCGGGCCTTGTAGTCGGCCAGGCTCACCGACACGGCATCGCTCTGGGTGGAGGCAAAGCGCAGCAGCTTGGCAATGCGCTCGCGGTTGCCGAAGTCCTCGCCCAGGCCTTCCTTGAGCACGGCGCCGAACTCGGCATAGAACTGGCTGTACTTGCCGGCCTGCTTTTCGGCCTCGGTCTTGTCCTCGGCACTCAGCACATCGGTCACACCGTCGGCGCCCTGG
This sequence comes from Comamonadaceae bacterium, assembly GCA_030602185.1. Taxonomy (GTDB): domain Bacteria; phylum Pseudomonadota; class Gammaproteobacteria; order Burkholderiales; family Burkholderiaceae_C; genus JAUWAE01. The sequence continues at coordinate 9,267 of JAUWAE010000075.1, read as the reverse complement.
GCCCCTTCGGTGACAGGCAGCTTGTCCTTCTTGGCCAGGTCTTCCAGCATGGACAGCACGCGGCGGGTGTTGCCGTCGCGGATGGCCTTGACGTCACGGCTCTCCTGCAACAGTTCGCGGCTGACGTTGAGCGGCAGGTCGGCCGAGTCGATGACGCCCTTGACCCAGCGCAGGTACGACGGCATCAGCGCCTCGGCGTCGTCCATGATGAAGACGCGCTTGACGTAGAGCTTGACGCCCGCCTTCTTGTCGCGGTTCCACAGGTCGTGCGGGGCCTTGGCCGGGATGTAGAGCAGTTGCGTGTATTCGCTGCTGCCTTCCACGCGGTTGTGGCTCCAGGCCAGCGGGGCGTCGGTGTCGTAGCTGATGTTCTTGTAGAACTCGGTGTACTGCTCGTCCGTCACGTCCTTCTTGGTGCGGGTCCACAGGGCGCTGGCGGAGTTGACCGCCTCCCACTCGTCCTTCAGCAGATACTCGGATTTTTCCGCGTCCCACTCCTCTTTCTGCATGAGGATGGGCAGGCTGATGTGGTCGGAGTATTTGCCGATGATCTGCTTGAGCTTCCAGCGGTTGAGGTACTCGGTGGCATCCTCGCGCAGGTGCAGGATGACACTGGTGCCGCGCTGCGCGCGGGTGATGGTTTCGGTCTCGAAGTCGCCCGTGCCGCCGCTCACCCAGCGCACGCCCTCTTCCGGCTTCATGCCAGCGCGGCGGCTTTCCACGGTGATCTTGTCGGCCACGATGAAGCCGGAGTAGAAGCCCACCCCGAACTGGCCGATCAGCTGGGCATCCTTCTTCTGGTCACCACTCAGGCGGCTCATGAAGTCTTTGGTGCCGCTCTTGGCGATGGTGCCCAGGTGGTCAATCGCCTCCTGCGCGCTCATGCCGATGCCGTTGTCGGTGATGGTGAGGGTCTTGGCGTCCTTGTCGAAGCTGACGCGCACCTCCAGGTTGGGCGCATCCTCGTACAGCCCGGCGTCGTTGAGCGCCTCGAAGCGCAGCTTGTCGCAGGCATCCGACGCGTTGGACACCAGCTCGCGCAGGAAGATGTCTTTGTTGGAATACAGCGAATGGGTGACGAGGTGCAGCAGCTGCGCCACCTCGGCCTGGAAGGTGTGGGTGTGTTTGCTCATGGACGTTGCGTCGGGAATGAACGGACAAAAACGGCGTGGACCGCGCGCACCCGTGGCACGCGCCGGTCACCGCGGCAGAAGATGGGGGCGGGGCCGCCCGGCTTCAAGGGGGCTCAGAAACGCTCGTGCGGCGCCAGGTAGCGCCACTGGCCCAGCGGCAGGTTGCCCAGCACCACCCGGCCGATGCGGATCCGCTTGAGCCCCACCACGTGCAGCCCCACCTGCTCGCACATGCGGCGGATCTGCCGCTTCTTGCCCTCCTTGAGCACGAAGCGCAGCTGCTCGGGGTTCTGCCAGTCCACCTGGGCCGGTTTGAGCGGCTGGCCGTCCAGGCTCAGCCCATGGCGCAGCAGCGCCAGCCGCTCGGGCGGGAACACCTGTTGCACGTCCTGCGTCACCAGCCCGGCCCCTTTCGGGCCGTTGGGCGCCCAGTGCACCCGCACCAGGTACTCTTTCTCCACGTCGGACTGTTCGCCGATCAGCGCCTTGGCCACCCGGCCGTCCTGCGTCAGCACCAGCAGGCCGGTGGAGTCGATGTCCAGCCGCCCGGCGGGCGCCAGCCCACGGGTGTGCGTCGCCGCAAACCGCCGCGGTGCCCGGTCGTCCTTCCAGCGGGTGCGCGGCTGCACCAGCACCGCTGCGCTCTCGTGCCCGTCCTCGGGCAGGCCGCTCACGTAGCCCACCGGCTTGTGCAGCAGGATCGTGACCCGCTCGCCTTGCTGGGCCGAGGCCTCGGGCGCCACCTCGATGCGGTCGGTCAAGCGTACCGGCTGGCCCATCTGCGCCACCTCGCCATTGACGCGGACCCAGCCGCGGGCGATCCAGTCGTCGGCCTCGCGGCGCGAGCAATGGCCCAGGTCGGCCAGCCGCTTGTTGAGCCGGATGGACTCGCCAGCGGGCTGCACCACAGGGCGGGCAGGCGGGCGTCGCCCTTCAGGCGCCAGCGCACGGCCGGCTGTGACCTTGGCAGGAAGTTTGAGTGTTTTGGACATGGCAGTGGGCCGAATGGTAACTGCAGCCTCAGGCGGCAGCCGCGGCACGGCGCTCGCGCCAGGCATTGAACGCATCCACCGGCATGGGCCGGCTGATGTGGTACCCCTGCGCCTCGTCACAGCCCAGCTGGTGCAGCAGCTCCAGAATGGCCTCGTTCTCGACCCCCTCGGCCACCACCGCCAGCCCCAGGTTGTGGGCCAGGTCCACTGTAGACCGCACGATCTTGGCGTCGCTGTCGTCGTGCTCCATGCCCATCACGAACGACTTGTCGATCTTCAGCTCGTGCACCGGCAGGCGCTTGAGGTAAGCCAGCGACGAGTACCCGGTGCCGAAATCGTCAATGGACAGGCGGAACCCCTGGGCCGCCAGCCGGTTGAGCGTGGCTTCGGCGCGCTGCGGGTCGTCCATGATCGCGCTCTCGGTGATCTCCAGGCAGAACGCCCCCGGCTCCAGCCCGTAGCGCTCCAGCAGGCCCGCCAGACGGGAGGGAAATTCAAGGTCCAGCAGGTCGCGGGTGGACAGGTTGATGGCGATGCGCAGGTGGCCAGCGGGCGGCTGCAGCGCAGCCCAGTGGCGCGCCGCTGCCTCCAACATCCACAGCGTGAGCTGGCGCACGAAACCGGTCTGTTCGGCAAAAGGGATGAACTGCAGCGGCGGCACCAGCCCGCGCTGCGGGTGCTCCCAGCGCACCAGTGCTTCGGCCGCCACCACCTGCCGCGTGGCCACGTCCAGCTTGGGCTGCAGGAACAGCCGCAACTGCCCCTCCTGCAGCGCGCGTCGCAGGTCCGACAGCAGCGACAGGTTCTGCGCGCTCGACGAATCCAGCGCCGGCGAATACAGCAGCACGCCTTCGGTGCGCGACTTGGCCGCGTACATGGCGATTTCGGAACGGCTCATCAGCAGATCGGCGTCGGCCGCGTCGTCGGGCCAGCACGCCACGCCCATGCTGGCGCTCAGGTCCACCGTCTGGTCGTCAAACGCCAGCGGGCTCTCAAACGACTCCATGATGCGCCGTGCCAGCTGCACGGCCCCCTGCATGTCGGTGCGCGCCAGCAGAATGGCAAACTCATCGCCCCCCATGCGCGCCACCATGTCGCCCTCGCGCCGCACCAGCGCCTTCAGGCGGCTGGCCACCGCGCGCAGCAGCTCGTCGCCAAAGCCGTAGCCCAGCACATCGTTCACGTGCTTGAAGCGGTCGAGGTTGAGCGTGATCACCACCAGCGGCTTGGGCACGGTGCGGCTGCCCTCGATGGCAGCCATCAGGTGCTGGCGGAACTGCTCCCGGTTGGGCAGACCGGTCAGGCGATCCCAGTAGGCCAGCCGCAGGATTTCCTCGCGCTGGGCGGCAATGCTGCTGCGCATGCGGTCGAAGCCTCGCGCGAGTGCACCCACCTCGTCGCCGCGCTCCAGGCCCCGCACCTCCACGTCGAAGGCACCCTGCTCCAGACCCTGGGTGGCCCGCGTGAGCTGCGACAGCGGCTCGGCCACGCGGCGCGCCGCCACCCGGCTGACGGCGGCAAACAGCAACACGGCGCCCACCGTGACCAGCGCCAGCAGCCATTGCAGCCGCTCATAGGGCGCCAGCACATCGGCCAGGGGGCGCACCAGCACCACCCGCATGTCGCCCGCCACCGTGTCCATGTCCAGCGAACGCACGGCCACGCGCACACCGTTCAGCGTGAGCGGCCACAGGGCGTCACCGCCAGGGTCCAGCACCTGCTCTGCCGCATCGGGCCAGCTCGACACGATCAGCCCCAGCGGGCTGCCCGTGCCGCCCGCCAGCACCACGGCGTGGGTAGCCGACAGCCGCTGGAAGTCGTCCACCCAGGCCTGGTCCAGCGGGAAACCCATCAGCACCCAGCCCACCGTCAGGGGCGAGCGCACCGGGACAATCACAAACAGGTAGGGCGCACCATCCACCAGCGCCAGGCGCCCCTCGCTGCGCACCCGGGCCAGGTCGGCCGCGAGCGCCTCGAAGGTGGCCCCGGCCCTGCCGTCATGCCCCTGCGCCGAGCTGACGAGCCGAAACGACGGGTCCATGAAGGCCACCACACCGGCGCCGATGCGAGCGCCCGCGTTCTCCAGCGCCGAGGCGATCGTGTCCACGTCGGCCGTGGCAATGGCGGCGCGGAAACCGAAATCGGCCGCCAGCACCCCGGCGGCGTCGGCCAGCCGCGATGCGTTCTGGCGGATCTGCCGCATCCAGATGCGCTCGGCCACCTGCAGGCTGGCCGCCACTTCCACCTGCACCTGGCGCTCCACCACCTGGCGCACCACACCGAAACCCACCGTCTGCACCAGCAACAGCAGCAGCGACATGACCAGCACCATCTTGCCGGCCAGCGATTGGCGACCGAACCATTGGGACCAGGCGTTCACAGCCGCACAAGCTCCGGCAGCACCACGCGCACACGGGCCCGGCCCGCGCTGTCCAGCCGCACCGGCTGGGCCGCAGGCACCCCGCTGGCAGGCAGCCCCGCGTGCCAGACCTGCAGCCGGTAGTCTCCGGCCGGTGCATCCACGCTGGCCACTCCCTGCGCCGACGACTCCGCAAAGTACGGCGTGTCCAGCACCACCACCCACGCCACCATGTCGTCGTGGATGTTGCAGCCCAGCACCACCACACCGGCTCGGTCAAACACCACCGGCTCGGCCGGCGTGCCAATGTAGAGCTTCAACTCAAACCGTTTGGCGGGCGAGAAGGAATACACATGGTGGCGCACCGTGTCTTCGTTGGGAAACGTCACGGGCGTGCCCCGTGTGACGGGGAGCACCGCGGGCACGAACTGCCGCCGCCGCTGCACGATGGCCTGCCCAGCCATGGGTTGCACCGCCCGCTGCGCGGCCGGCGACTCCAACGACACCACAGCGCCCGGCACGGGCCGCCCCTGGCCGTCCACCACCTCGACCGCCACGCCCTGCGCCATGGCCCAGCCACAAGACCACGCCAGCCACCACCCTGCCCACACCCGTCGCATGGCGGACGCCTCAGGGCTCAATGGCCAGGCCGCGGACGTGACCACGCACCGCCAGAGTACCCAACGGTGTGGCAGCCCCGGTCTCCAGGTTGATCTGGTACAGGCCGGTACGTCCGCTGCCCTGACGGGCGATCGCTGCCAGGGCCACGTTTTTCACATCCGAAATGTCAAACGACACACGGTCCAGTGGCCCCGTGCCCAGGGGGCCGACGGTGAACAGCTGGCCGGTGTTGGGTGATACCGCAGGCTGCACGCCCTCCCGGGTGCCCTGCATGACCAGCGTGCCCAGCGCCCGGTCAATGGCAAAGTTGGTGGTCAATTTCTCATCGCGGGTGTTGTAGGTGTAGGCCGCGGCCACCACCTGGGGCTTCTTGCCCGCGTGAGGGTCGGTCGGCGCGTACGCCAGATCGGGGTCGCGCGACGCCAGCGCGCCGGTGTCCGGGTGCAGGCGCAGGTTCTGCCCCGACTCGTTGACCACCCGGATGCGGTCCACCGTGGGGTTGAAATCGAAACCGAATGCCTGGCCCCGGAAGGCCTCGCCCACGGGGGTGCTGGCGACCGCTGTGAGGGCCCCGCTGGCGGTGTTGACGGTATACAGGCGGCCCGCGTCGGTCAGCGCAAACAGCACACCGCGCGCCACGCGGTAGTCCACCCCCACCACGGCCTCGCCAGCCGCCAGACCCTGCAGCGGCCTCGCCTCCAGCGGGCGCTGAGGCTGCCCGCGGTTGAACTTCACCAACTGGTGGTCGGCCGTCACCACCCAGACGGTTTCAGCGCTCAGCGGCCCCGGCACGTCCAAGGCAGCGCACCCCGCCAACCCCAGCGAGGCGATCGCCATCCACATCCCCGTCGTTGGTTTCATGCCATCGGCCCCGGTTGTGTCCCGTTCAAAAGGGGCAGTGTGCCACAGCGCACGCCCGGTCCGGGCTTTCACCTGGCCGACAACCCCACGGCGAAGCTGCGCAATGCCCCCAGGTCCAGCACCCGCAGCCCCCCGTACTCCACCGCGATCAGCCCCGCATGCTGCAGCGTGGACAAGGCCTCGTTGACCCGCTGGCGCGACAGGCCAACCAGGTATGCCAGCTCCTGCTGCGTGATGCGCAGCACCTGCCCCACCCCCGGGAACAGCCCCGGATGGAACAGGTTGGCCACACTGCGCGCCACACGCACGTCGGGGTCGGTGATGCGGTCGATCTCGCGCGCGGCAATGAACTGCCCCAACCGCTCATTGAGCTGCTGCATGATGAAACGGTTGAAGCCGATGGAGTGATCGAGCAGCCAGTGAAAGGTCTCGGTGGACAGCCCGGCCACCCGGCTCTTGCGCAGCGCCAGCACGTTGTAGCGGTAGCTCTCTCGCTTGAGCACCGTGCCCTCACCAAACCAGCCGCCCGGGGCAATGCCGGTGAAGGTGATCAGCGGCCCCAGGCGGTCGTCGTTGCTCATCTTGAGCAGGCCATCGACCAGACCGAACCAGTAAGTGGCGGGCCGACCGATGCGGCAGATGTAATCGCCGGGCTGGGCCTCGGCCACCATCAGCGACGCCTCGGCCCGCGCCCGCTCGGGCGGCGTCAGGCGCGACATCCAGGGAATGTCTGCCAACTCCTCAGGCGTCAGTGCCCGCGCCCGTTGTCGCAACTGTGTCTGCCCCGTCATGCGGCAATGTTGCGTCAAAAGCCCGACGCCACCGGCCCGACTAGGGAAAGTCCTAGGGAGGGCGAACCCGAGATTGTCGTCAGACCGACAACATAACGTCAAAGCTCCGGCGTACATTCCAGTCCATCCGGTGAGGTGTGCGGGCCGCCCGCACGCGTTCGAGCCGGCCAGAGGAGATACCATGCGGACAACGTTCCCCCGGCTGCTGCTGGAGCATGCAGCCAAGCGCCCCCAGGCCCCCGCCATGCGGGAAAAGGAATACGGCATCTGGCAGACGACCAGCTGGCACGACATGGCCCAGCGGGTTCGTCACATCGCCGGTGGCTTGCACCAGCTGGGCCTGCGCCGTGGCGAGCACCTGATTGTCATCGGCGCCAACCGCCCCAGCCTGTACGCCACCATGCTGGCCACGCAGGCCCTGGGCGCCATCCCGGTGCCGCTGTACCAGGACGCCGTGGCGGCCGAATGCGTCTTCCCCATCAACAACGCCGAGGTGCGCTTCGCGGTGGTGGAAGACCAGGAGCAGGTCGACAAGATGCTCGAGATCCGCGAGCAATGCCCGCAGCTGGCCCACATCCTGTTCGACGACCCGCGCGGCCTGCGCAACTACGACGAGCCCGGGCTGGCCGGACTGGCGGAAGTGGAGGCCTCGGGCCGGGTGTTCACCGACGAACACCCCGACTTTTTCCAGGAAGAGGTGGACCAGGCCCAGCCTGACGACGTGGCCGCCATGTTCTTCACCTCTGGCACGACCGGCAACCCCAAGGGGGTGGTGCACACCCACTACACCCTGCTCAACCGCGCCCACGTGGGGGCCCAGTTCGACAAGCTCACCGACCGCGAAGAGGTGCTGGCCTACCTGCCACCCGCCTGGATCGGTCAGAACATCTTCAGCTATGCGCAGTGGCTGGCTTGCGGCTACGTGGTCAACTGCCCCGAGTCGGGCAGCACCGTCACGATCGACCTCAAGGAAATTGGCCCCACGTACTACTTTGCGCCGCCGCGCGTGTTCGAAGGGCTGCTGACCAGCGTGATGATCCGCATGGAAGACGCCGGTACCCTCAAGCGCAAGATGTTCCACACCTTCATGAACGTGGCGCGCAAGGTGGGCCCCGATCTGATGGATGGCAAGTCTGTGGGCCTGGGCGACCGCCTGCTCTACGCCCTGGGCAACCTGTGCGTGTACGGCCCGCTGCGCAACACCCTGGGCTTTTCCCGCGTCCGGGTGGCCTACACCGCCGGCGAAGCCATCGGCCCCGACCTGTTCAGCTTCTACCGCTCCATCGGCATCAACCTCAAGCAACTCTACGGCTCCACCGAAACCGCGGTGTTCGTCTGCCTGCAGCCCGACCACGAGGCCAAGGCCGATACCGTGGGTGTGCCCTGCGACGGCGTGGAGATCAAGCTGGCCGACAACGGTGAAATCCTCGTCAAATCGCCCGGCCTGCTCAAGGAGTACTACAAGAACGACAAGGCGACCCGTGAGGTGCTGACCGACGACGGCTGGTACCACACCAGCGACGCCGGTTTCATCGACGCCCATGGCCACCTCAAGATCATCGACCGCGTCAAGGACGTGGGCCGCATCAAGGGCGGTGCCAACGACGGCGCCATGTTCGCGCCCAAGTACGTCGAGAACAAGCTCAAGTTCTTCTCCCACATCAAGGAGGCCGTGGCCTTCGGCGATGGCCGCGACCGCGTCTGCGTGATGATCAACATCGACTTCGACGCCGTGGGCAACTGGGCCGAACGCCGCGGGCTGCCCTATGCGGGCTACACCGACCTGGCGCAGAAACCCGAGGTGTACCAACTGATCAAGGAGTGCGTGGAAAAGGTCAACGCCGACCTCAGCCGCGACACCCTGCTCGCGGGCAGCCAGATCAGCCGCTTCCTGGTGCTGCACAAGGAACTGGACGCCGACGACGGCGAGCTGACCCGCACCAACAAGGTCCGCCGCGGTTTCATCGGCGAGAAATACGGCGTGCTGGTCGATGCGCTCTACGGCGGCAAGCCCGAGCAGTACATCGAGACCCAGGTGAAGTTCGAGGATGGCCGCACCGGCAAGGTCAGCGCCACGCTCAAGCTGATGGACGCCAAGACCTTCGACGCCGTGAAACAGGCGGCCTGAACAGACCACACGCACCACGGAACCACCGACCATGGCACACAAGAAAGTGGGTGACGTCATCCTCGACGTCCAGAACATCAGCCTGCGCTTCGGCGGGGTGAAAGCGCTGACCGACATCTCCTTCAACGTCAAGGAGCACGAGATCCGCGCCATCATCGGCCCCAACGGCGCCGGCAAGAGCTCCATGCTCAACTGCATCAACGGCGTCTATGCGCCGCAGGAGGGCTCGATCACCTTCCGCGGGCAGCGGTTCAGCCACATGAACAGCCGCCAGGTGGCGGAAATGGGCATCGCCCGCACCTTCCAGAACCTGGCGCTGTTCAAGGGCATGAGCGTGATCGACAACATCATGACCGGCCGCAACCTGCGCATCAAGAGCAAC
>JAUWAE010000162.1 GCA_030602185.1 Comamonadaceae bacterium | reverse complement strand
CGGCGCTGCAGGTCGAAGGCCTCGGTGTGGCCGCGCTCGTCCAGCCAGCGGCCCAGGCTGTGCCGCAGCAGCTTGCGCCGTTGCGAAAACGCCACCTGCACCATCGTTTCCAGCAGGGCGGCGTCCAGCACGGGTGGCTGGGCCAGTGGCACCATGCGCACCACGGCGCTGTCCACCCGGGGCGGCGGGTCAAAGCTTTCCGGTGGCACGAACAGCACGTTTTCCATGGCGTAGCGCCACTGCAGCATCACGCTCAGCCGGCCGTAGTCGGCGGTGGCCGGTGACGCCACCATGCGGTCGATCACCTCTTTTTGCAGCATGAAGTGCTGATCCTGCACCACGTCGGCCACGCCCAGCAGGTGGAACAGGATCGGGCTGGAGATGTTGTAGGGCAGGTTGCCCACCACCCGCATCGGCTCGGGGCGGCTCGCGGCCAGCGCGCGGAAGTCCACTTTCAGCACGTCCGATTCGACCACCCGAAGCTGCGGGTGGGCGCGCAGCCGTGCCGCCAGGTCGCGGTCCAGTTCGACGACAGTGAGTTCGCCCAGGCGCTCCACCAGCGGCTGGGTCAGCGCAGCCAGCCCCGGGCCGATCTCGACCACGAACTGTCCCGGTCGCGGCGCAATCTCGCGCACGATGGCGTCGATGATGGCCGGGTCGGACAGGAAGTGCTGGCCGAAGCGTTTGCGGGCCCGGTGCGGGCCGCCAGCGGGGGCGGCGCTCACTACAGCGGCTCGCGGTACTCGACGTAGGCACGGGCCCGCAGGTCGTTGGCCCATTCGTCGTAGGCGCGCTCGATCTTTTCTTCGCGCAGCACGTTGCGCACCCATTCGCGCTGGTCGCGCCGGCTGACTTCGGCCTGGCGCCGCTCCACCACCTCGATCAGGTGCAGCCCGAAGCGCGAACGCAGCGGCTCAGACACCTGGCCGGGCGCCAGCGCGTTCATCACCTGCTCGAACTCGGGCACGAACTGGCCGGGCGCGGCCCAGCCGAGGTCGCCACCCTGGGCGGCCGAGCCGTCCTGGCTCTGGGCCCGGGCCAGGTCCTCGAACTTGGCCTGACCGCTGGTGATCTGCTGGCGCATGGCCGTCAGGCGTTCGAGCGCCGCAGCCTCCGGCAGCTGGGCCGAGGGCCGCAGCAGGATGTGGCGGGCCCGGGTTTGCGTGACGTGGGTGTCGGGCAGCTTGGGGTTGCGCTTGTCCAGCACCTTGAGCACGTGGAAGCCCGCGCCGCTGCGCACCGGTGCCGTCACCCCGCCCACGGGCAGTGCCCGCGTGGCTTCGACGAACAGGGTGGGGTAGCGGTCGGCCGGGCGGGCACCCATCTGGCCGCCGGTCTGCTTCTCGGGGCCATCGGAAAACGCCTGGGCCAGGGTGGCAAAGTCGTCGCCGGCCTGGGCACGGCGCGCGAACTGCTCGGCGCGGCTGCGCAGGCGGTCCACCTCGGCCGGGCTCGCGTTCTCTGGCACCGCCACCAGGATCTGGGCCAGGTGCAGCACCGCGTCGGCGGCGGTCCTGCCACCGGCGTGTTCGCGCAGGTAGGCATCGATTTCCTGCTCGGTCACGCGCACCCGGTTGTCGACCTCGCGCTCGCGCACCCGCTGCAGCAACAGCTCGTTGCGCAGGTTCTGGCGGAAGCCGTCCGGTGTCAGGCCCAGGCTGGTCAGGCGTTCGCGCAGTTGCGGCACCGTCAGGCCGTTTTGCCGGGCGACGTTTTCTTCCGCGTCGTTGACGGTGCTGTCCTCGATCTTGAGCCCGATCTCCTTGGCCCATTGCAGCTGGGTCTTCTCGACGATGAGGCGCTCCAGCACCTGGCGCGCCAGCTCCTCGCGCGGGGGCAGGCTGCCGCCCTCGGGCGGCTGCACCCGGGCCAGCCGTGCCCGCACGTCGCCGCTGGTGATGGGTTCGGAGTTGACCAGCGCGACGATGTGCTCGGCCCCGCGCACGGCGCCGGTGGTGGGCAGGGCCGCGGCATTGGCGCGCAGCGCCTGGGCCTGCGCCGGGCCGGCCAGGGCCAGCCACAGGGCGGCGGCCAGAAGCGTCGGTTTATTCATAGCGTTCGAAACGGCTCGGAGGGTTGATCTCTTCGCGCAGGTACTGGTAGCGCGGGATGTTGTTCTTGAGCGTCTGCAACGGGTTGGACCCGATGCGCGAGAAGCCCGTGAATTCGAGCTGGAACAGGATGCGTTGGTTCGCACTGCTGCGGCTTTGTTGCAGGCGCTCGAGCACGACGCGACCGATCCAGCAGCCGCCGTCGTACTCCAGGCCGGCCACCAGGTCGACCACGCGGCGGTCCTGCAGGCTGTAGTTGAGGCGGCCGACGCTGTACCAGTGGCCCGGGCCGAGCCCACGGCCGGGGCCGGCGTCGGGCGATGCCGGACCGAACAGGTCGCGCAGCGGCCACTGCCAGCCCAGGTCGATCTGCTCGCTGGTGTTTTTCTGCAGGCGGTAGGCGGCGCTGAGCACCCGGTAGTTGCCCGGCATGTAGCGCGCGCCCAGCGTGGTGCGCACCGATTCGCGGTCCTTGGGGTTGAACTGCACCGTGCCGTTGAACGACCACTGCGGTACCCAGTTGACGGTGGCGCCCACCAGCAGGTCGCTCACGCGGTCGGTGATGGGGGTGTTGTCGAGTGTGACGAGCTGGTCGCGCAGGCGCAGGCGCTGCGCCACGCCCACGCTGAGCAGTTCGGCGCCGGTCTGAGGGTCGATCAGGCGCGATGTCAGCCCCAGGGTGACCGAGCGGTTGTCGGCGATCCGGTCGTGTCCGCCATAGGGGTTGGCCGAGTAGATGGTCGCGAGGTTGAAGTCGTAGGCGGCGGTGTCGTACAGGGGCAGCGCCGACTGGTCGCGGTAGGGTGTGCTGGCCAGGAACAGCCGCGGCTCCAGCGTCTGCTGCACCTGGCGGCCGAACAGCGTGGCGTCGCGGTCGAAGAACAGGCCGGCGTCCAGCGTGGCGGTGGGCACCGCGAAGCTGGCGCTGCGCTCGCCGTTGGCCAGTGGCCGCTCGAACTGGTAGTGCCGCGTGTGCAGTTGCAGGCCGGGGGCCACGAACCAGCCCGGGGCCTGCCAGCGCCGGCCCAGCTGGGCCACGGCCAGGCTGCGCGTGCCATTGACACCGGCGGCGTTCATGGCCCTGTCCACGCTGAACTGGGTGGTTTCGGCGAACAGCCGCCAGCGCCAGTTGTCCAGCCCGGCAAAGCCGAAACGCCCGGGTGCGTGCCGCAGGCTCAGCGACGGCAGCCGGTCGTACGGCGCGACGATGGGGGCGTCCGGGTCCTGCAGCGTCTGCCAGCGGTAGGCGCCGGCGCTGAACGACCAGGCCCCCAGGCCACCGTTGACCACCACCTCGCTGGGCAGCAGACGCTCGGTCAGGGAGGTGCTGGTGCGCGGGAAGTCGCGCCAGTAGTTGTCATCGCTGACGCGGTTGAGGTTGAGCCGCAGGCCCAGTGTCCCAAGCGCCGGTACGCCGCCGATGCGGTGGTCGTGCTTGAGCGAGCCGGCCCAGCGGTCTTCGTTGCGCAGGCGGTCCGACGGCATGAAGGCCCCCCGTAGCGTGCCCGCGTACTCGCGCTCCAGGTAGCGGAACTCGCCGCCCAGGTCGACGCCGCGGCGGCTCATCACCGTCGGGTAGAGGGTGGCGTCGCGGTTGGGCGCCAGGTTCAGGTAGTAGGGCAGCGTCACTTCCATGCCGCTGCGGTTGTCGAAGTTGATCGTGGGTGGCAGCACCCCCGATTTGCGCCGGTCCGACAGCGGGAAACTGACCCACGGCGAAGCCAGGATGGGCACCCCCTTGAAATGCAGCACCCCATTGGTGGCGGTGCCGGTTTCCTCCACGTTGTCGAACTCGATGCGGCTGGCCGAGACCATCCAGTCGGGCATCCAGGCGCCCAGCGGCGGGCGCTGGCAGGTGGAGTAGCGCACATCGTGCGCCACCGCCACGTCCTCGTTGATGAAATCGATGCGGCTGGCGTCGCCCTGGCCGCCCTGCTTCAGGAACTCGAAGCGCGGCTGCTGGAACTGGCCTTCGAAGGTGTCGAGCTTGAGCGTGAGCGACGGCCCTTCGAACACGTTGCCCGCGCGGTTGATGCGGACGTGGCCCTCGGCGGTTGCGGTGTCTGTGGCGAGCTCGTGTTCCAGCCGGTCGGCGCGCAGCACCGTGTCGTGGCGCCGCAGCTCGGCGCGGCCTTCCACCACGGTGTTCACGCCGGTGCGGCCCGAAATCCGGTCGCCAAACACGAACGTGGGCGCGGCGCGGCCGGCCTCGTCGGGCAGCTTGTCCTGCAGCTGCAGCGACATCTGCAAGGGCAGGCCTTGGGCGGGTGTCTCGGCCGTTTGTGCCTGGGCCAGCGGCCACACCGAGGCGCACAGGCAGGCCAGCGCGGTCCAGCGGGGGGGCGGGACCAGGGCGCGCAAGGACTCGGGCAGGCGTGGCAACACGGGCATGGGTGGCAGCGGGGCGGAACGTTCCACGGGCCGGTGGGCCAGACGCGGCCCGGGCCTCCGTAGAATAGGCGCCCATTATCCATGAGCCCCGGCCAGCCCACGGGGCGGCAGAACCGATGTCCACTCCCGAACCCGTCCCCACCCCCGGCATCGAATGGGCCGACCCGGCCCGACAGCAGGCCTTCAGCACGTGGCTGCAGGCCGAAGCGGCCCGGCACGCCCTGCGGCCCGACACCCTGCGCCCGGCCTCGGCCGACGCCAGCTTCCGGCGCTACTTCCGCGTCGACCGTGCCGCTGGCCAGGCCCCCTGCATCGTCATGGACGCCCCGCCCGACAAGGAAAACTGCCAGCCCTTCGTGCAGGTGGCCCGGCTGATGCACGAGGCCGGCGTGCGCGCGCCGCAGGTGCTCACCTGGGACGAAGCCCATGGCTTCATGCTGTTGAGCGACCTGGGCGAACAGACCCTGCTGACCGTGCTCGACCCCGCGCAGCCGGCCGCTGCCTTGCCCTATTTCAAGGACGCGGTCTCGGCCCTGCTGGCCTGGCAGCGCGCCTCGCGCCCCGGCGTGCTGCCGGCCTACGACGCCGCGCTGCTGCAGCGCGAACTGCAGCTGTTCCCCGACTGGTACCTGGCGCAGCACAAGGGCCTGGCGCTGGACGACGCCACCCGCGCCCTGCTGGACAAGACGTTTGCGCTCATCGTCGAGCGCAACCTGGCGGCGCCCAGCGTGTTCGTGCACCGCGATTTCATGCCGCGCAACCTGATGCTGCCGCGCGAAGGCTTCGATGCCGCCGACCCGGCCCGCCGTCTGGGCGTGCTCGACTTCCAGGACGCGGTCTACGGCCCCGTGACCTACGACATCGCCTGCCTGATGCGCGACGCCTTCCTTACCTGGGAAGAGGACATGGTGCTGGACGTGACCATCCGCTACTGGGAGCAGGCGCGCAAAGCCGGCCTGCTGGACTTCGACGGCTGGAGCGAGGATTTCGGCGCCTTCTACCGCGCGGTGGACTGGATGGCCCTGCAGCGCCACCTCAAGGTGGCGGGCATCTTCGCGCGCCTGACGCTGCGCGACGGCAAGCCCAAATACCTGGCCGATGCGCCGCGCTTCATCCTCTACATCCGC
>JAUWAE010000028.1 GCA_030602185.1 Comamonadaceae bacterium | reverse complement strand
GAGGTCGTAATCCGGACCATGCCCCTGCATGGCCTTCTGGATGAGGTCGCGCGAGAGCCGGTCGCTCAGGAACTCGGCAAAGCGCAGCACGAACTGGCGCAGGTAGGCGCCTCGCTTGAAGGCCACGCGGGCCACGTTCTGGCCAAACAGGTGGCCGGCGGGCCGGGCCACGAGGTCGGGGTTGCGTTCTTCGCCCTGCATGGCCATTTCGGCCACGATGCCCACACCCATGCCCAACTTCACGTAGGTCTTGATCACGTCGGAATCGATCGCTTCCAGCACGATGTTGGGCTTGATCTGGCGCAGGCCGAAGGCCTGGTCGATGCGGGTGCGGCCGGTGAACGAGGGGTGGTAGGTGATCAGCGGCACCTGGGCCAGGTCCTCCAGCCCGATGCGCTCCTTGTCCAGCAGCGGGTGGGCAAACGGCAGCACCAGCACGTGCTGCCAGTCGTAGCAGGGCAGGGTGATGAGTTCTTCGTACTGCGTGAGCGATTCGGTCGCCACGCCGATGTCGGCCACGTCGTCGAGCAGCATCTGCGCCACCTGGGCGGGCGAGCCCTGGTGCAGGCTGATCGCCACCTTGGGGTAGGCGGTGCGCAGCTTGGCCACCGGGCCCGGCAGCACATAGCGCGCCTGGGTGTGGGTGGTCGCGATGCTGAGGGTGCCGCTGTCTTGGGCCGAGTATTGCTCGCCGATGCGTTTGAGGTTGTTGACCTCCCGCATGATGATCTTGATGCTTTTGAGCACCTGTAGGCCGGGTTCGGTGACGCGTTTGATGCGCTTGCCATGCCTGGTGAATATGTCCACGCCCAGCTCGTCCTCGAGCTCGATGATGGCCTTGGAGACGCCCGGCTGCGAGGTGTGCAGGGCCTTGGCGGCTTCGGTCAGGTTGAGGTTGCGCCGCACGGCCTCCTGCACGAAGCGGAACTGGTGCAGGTTCATGCCGGGTTCTCCAGGGCCAGTTCGGCCAGCAGCTGCGTCAGCCGCGGGTCTTCTCCGGCGGTGGGCAGGCGGGTGAAGCGCCCCTGGGGGTGCTGCTGGCGCAGCTGGTCCATCAGCAGGGGCAGGTCTTCGCGCGCGTGTTTGCCCATGCCAAAAAACAGCGGCAGCACGCGCAGGTCGGTGGCACCGTTGCGGATCAGCGAGGCCGCGGCGTCGGGCAGGCTGGGTTCGCACAGTTCCAGGTAGGCGCAGCACGCGGCCGTGCCTGGGTCGCGCTGGGCTATGGCCGACGCCACCGCCTCGACCGGCGCCCGCCACAGGGGGTCGCGGGAGCCATGGGCAAACACGATCACCGCACGCATGAAGTACCTACCGTTTCAAGACCAGCCAGCCGAACGCACCCAGCGAGGCCAACGAATACAACAAAGAGGGCGCTGCGGCCGCCAGCCAGGGCTGCCAGTCGCGCAGGTTGCCGATATAGCCGAACACGTTGTTCAGCAGGAAGAAGCTGATGCCGATCATCACGCCGGCAAACACATAGGCGGCCAGGCCGCTGGCGCGGAAGTGCAGGTAGGCAAATGGCAGCGCCAGCACCACCATCACCAGGCAGCTCAAGGGGTAGAACACCTTGCGCCAGAACTCGATCTGGTAACGCTGGGCGGTCTGGTTGTTGGCTTCCAGGTGCTGGATGTAGGCGAACAGGTCGACCGTGCGCATGCGCTCGGGTTTGAGCAGTGCCACCGACACCATGTCGGCGCTGATGCCGGTCGGCCATTCCAGCGCGGGCAACCGCTCGTGCACGGCGGTGGCCTGCTGGGCGTCTCGCAGGTCGAAACTGCGGCGTTCGACGTCTTGCAACAACCACACTCCCGCGCCGCTGTCGATCGACCCCTGACCCGCGTACACGGTGGCCGTGATGCGGCCGTCGCGGTCGAACGCGAAGATGCGCACCCCTTCCAGCTGGCCACTCGCGTCCATGGCACGCACGTTGACCGAATACTGCGCGTCGTCCTGCCGTTCCTTCAGCCAGGCCCCGGTCTGGCCGACGCTGATGCGGCCCTGGAACTGGGCTTTGAGCAGCTGGCCGGTGCGGTCGGCCAGCGGCGCGAGGTAGTCACCGATGGCAAATGTCAGCGCCACGAACACGGCGCCCAGCCCCAGCAACGTGCGCAACGCCCGCCACGGCCCCAAGCCGCTGGTGCGCAGGATGGTGTATTCCGACCCCTGGGCCAGCCGCACCAGGGCATAGACGGTGCCGATCAGCACCGCGATCGGCATCAATTCGTACACCCGGCTCGGGACCAGCAGGCCCACGTAAAGCAGCGCGTGGCCCACCCCGTAGACGCGCGACGCGTCCAGCACCGACGGCTTGCCCAGTGCGGGCAGTTCGTCCACGAAGTCGAAGAAGAAAAACAGCGCCAGAAACGCCAGCAACACGAAACCGACGGCCAGCAGGATTTCACCGTAGATGAGGCGACGCAGGGTTCTCATGCGGCGCCCCCCACCACGCTGCGCCGGCGCGGCCACCAGGCAAACTGGTAGTGGCGCTGGGCCAGCCACAGCAGCGACACGGTAAACACCCCGCCGTGCAAGGCAAGCATGAACGGCCACAGGCCCACCAGGCCGGTGGCAACCCAGCTTTGCCCCAGGTTGAGCAGGTTGTAATAGAAGACGAACGCCAGCAACATGAAAATCAGGTTGCCGCTTTTGCCAGCACGCGGGTTGCCGGCCGACACGGCCAGGGCCAGCAGCACAAAGTTGATCGCCGTCAGTCCCATGCCGATGCGCCAGCCCAATTCGCCCAGGTAGGCCCGGTTGGGCGACGCGATCAGCTGCTGGGTGGGTACCGACTTCAGCCCGCCCCCGGCGCTGGCCGCTGCGCTGCCTCCACCGATCTGGATGCCGTACAGTGCAAACTCGCTCACCTTCAGCGCCGCGTCGCTGGGCGAGCCCGGTGGGGGCTGTTCCAGCCGCTGCCCGTTTTCCAGCATCAGGTACTGCACCCCATCGATCCACTCCACCCGGCCTGAGCGGGCCGAGGTGATGCTTTCGCTGCCGTCACGTTCCACGCTGGAGATGAACACATTGCGGCCCTCGGTGCCGTCGGCGGTGTCCTTGTCGATGAAGAACACCCGCCGGCCCCCGGCCGATTCCTGGAACTGGCCCGGCGCAATCCGCTCGAGGTCGCCGCGGCGCTCGTAGCGGTCGCGCAGCTCGTCGGTCTGGGCATTGGCCCAAGGCCAGACGAACAGCACCATCAGCATGATGACCAGCAAAATGGGCCAGGCAAAGCGGAACACCGGCCGCACGAACTGGCCAAGCCCCTGGCCGCTGCTGAACCAGATCACCATCTCGCTGTCGCGGTACATGCGCGACAGGGTGGAGACGACGGCGATGAACAGCGCCAGCGTCAGCACCGTGGGCAGCCGCCCCAGCACGGTGTAGGTCAGCACCAGCAGGATCTCTTCCGGATTGACGCTGCCCTTGTTGGCCAGGCCCAAGGTGCGGATCAGCAGCATCGTGATGACGATGGTGAACAGCACCACCAGGGTGGCGCCAAAACTGCGGGCCAGTTCGCGCCGGAGCGAGGAATGGAATAACATCGTTTGAAACAGCAACAGCCGACATTATGGACTTCGAACTCAAATCCCTCACCCTGCACCAGACCGCTTCCACCGTGGCCGACGCCCTGCTGCTGCTGTGGCCCGATGCCGCCGACCAGGCGCGTCCGGCGGTGGACGACCCGCTGACCGTCTGGGCCCGCGGTGCGGTGGCCGACGGTGACATCGAAGCCGGTGCGGGGCAATGCCTGCCGGCCCACCGTTTGCCGGGGGTCAAGCCGCGCCGCGTCGTGCTGGTGCGCACTGGCGATGGCTCTGCGGCCGCGGTACGCAAGGCGGTGGCGGCGGGCATGGCCGCCCTCAAGGCAGGTCAGCCGCGCACCCTGATCGTCCAGGCCGCAGCGGCGGGTGGTTCGGCGGTGGCCAGTGTGGTGCAAGCCGTGGCCGAGGCCAGTTATGTCTACACCACCACCAAATCGCAGGGCAAGCCCCGCAGCCTGCGCAAGGTGACGGTGGCGGTGCAGGAGGCGGGCGCGGTGCGTTCGGCCTTCGAGCAGGCGGTGGCGACGGTGCACGGGGTGGAGCTGGCCAAGGAGTGGGCGAACCGCCCTGGCAACCACGCCACACCCAGCCACCTGGCCGATGCCGCCCGGGCGCTGGGCAAGCGCCCGCACCTGACTGTGGAGGTGCTGGGCCCCAAAGAGGTGGCCAAGCTCGGCATGGGGGCCTTCCTCGCGGTGGCCCAGGGCTCGGAGGAGCCGCTGCGGTTCATCGTGCTCAAGTACCAGGGGGCACCGAAGTCTGTCGCCCCCGTGGTGCTGGTGGGCAAGGGGATCACCTTCGACACGGGGGGGGTGTCCCTCAAGCCCGCGCCGGAGATGGACGAGATGAAGTTCGACATGGGTGGCGCAGCCAGCGTGCTGGGCACCTTTGCCGCCCTGGCCGAGCTGCAACCGGCCCTCAACGTGGTGGGCCTCATCCCCAGCTGCGAGAACATGCCCGATGGTCGGGCCGTCAAACCTGGCGACGTCGTCACCAGCCTCAGTGGCCAGACGATCGAGATCCTCAACACCGACGCCGAAGGCCGTCTCATCCTGTGCGATGCGCTCACCTACGCAGAGCGCTTCAAGCCCCGTGCAATCATCGACGTTGCCACCCTCACCGGTGCCTGCGTGATCGCGCTGGGTGGGGTGCGTTCTGGCCTGTTTGCGAACGACGACGCCCTGGCGGCGGCCCTCCTGGACGCTGGCCAAGCCGCACAAGACCCGGCCTGGCGCATGCCGCTGGACGACGAGTACGCCGAAGGCCTGAAGTCCAACTTTGCTGACATGGGCAACGTTGGTGGCCGGCCGGCAGGCGCGGTCACGGCGGCCAAGTTCTTGCAGAAGTTCGTGGGTACGCACCGCTGGGCCCACCTCGACATTGCCGGGGTGGCCTGGAAAGGGGGCACGGCCAAGGGCGCGACCGGGCGGCCCGTGCCGTTGCTGGTGCAATTCCTACTTGACGAAGCGACACGGGTGAGGTCTGACGCCAAGCCCACCAAGCCTTCGGCGCCGGCCAAGGCCACGCGGGTGAAGCAGAACTGACCGCAGTCCCATGACGGACGTCGCGTTCCACTTCAACGTGCCCCAGCGGTTGCCCTACCTGTGCCGGCTGTTGCGCAAGGTACAGGTGGCCGGTTTGCGTGCCTGGGTGCGGGTGCCGCCCGATGAGCTGACCGAGCTCGATGCGTTGCTTTGGACCTTTTCCCAGGAAGATTTCCTGGCGCACGCGGTCGTCGGCGATCCCACCGAGGCTCGCGCGCCGATTGTGCTGTCGGACGGGCCGATGCCGCCCCGGGACGACCTGCAGGTGCTGGTCAATGGCTTGCCCGACGTGCCGGTCGGTTTCGAGCGACACCAGCGTGTGATCGAGATCGTCGGTACGTCCGACGACGAGCGTGCCCTCGCCCGCCAGCGCTGGCGCCATTACACGCAACTGGGCTACACCCTGGCCCGGCACGACGTTGCCAGCCTGGGGGCGCGGGCATGAGTGGGCTGCCCGGCCGTGAGCCGCCGGCCTTCGTGCCGACGCTGACCGAGGTGGTCGCGACCCCGCCTGTTTCAGCGCCCCACCCAGTGGCCGAGGCCGACCGGCAGGACGAGCGGTGGGCCGATGTGGTCGATCAGGTCACCGACCGTGTGTTGGTGGCGGTCATGGGGCGAGTGGAGCAGGCGGTGAACGATGCCCTGCACGACTGGGTGCGGGAGCATGGGGCAGCGTTGGGACAGCAGGTCGCCCGGGCCGTGCTGGCCGATTGCGCACAGGCCTGCCGCGATGCCGTCAGCGATGGGATCAAGGCCCAGCTGGCGCGGTAATTGCATCGTCGGGTCGCCCCCGAGGCAAATTGGCCGGTAGGGCTAACCCCAGCCGGCGAAATTTCATGTATCGTAAAGACTTGCGCGGAAAGTTCCCTTCGTGCAAGATTTTTCAACCATCCACTGAATCAAGGGTTTGTATGCAGATGAAATTCAAGCTGGCCGTCGTTGCTGCGGCCGTCGCCCTGGCCGCCTGTGGCAAAAAGGAAGAAGCAGCGCCCGCCGCATCGGCTCCTGTGGTCGACACCCTGGTTGTGAAAATTGGACACGTCGGCCCAACCAGCGGCCCCATTGCCCACTTGGGCAAGGACAACGAGTTCGGTGCCCGTATGGCCATCGACGAGCTCAATGCCGCTGGCGTGATGATCGGTGACAAGAAAGCCACCTTCGAACTGCTGGCCGAAGACGATGCAGCCGACCCGAAGCAGGGCACTGCAGCCGCCCAGAAGCTGGTGGATGCCAAGGTGAACGGCGTGATCGGCCACCTGAACTCCGGCACCACGATTCCCGCGTCCCAGATCTACAACGATGCTGGCATTCCCCAGATTTCGCCTTCGTCCACCAACCCCAAGTACACCCGTCAGGGCTACACCGGCGCCTTCCGCGTCGTGGCTGACGACGTGCACCTGGGCGGTACCCTGGGCAAGTATGCCGTGGAAACCCTGGGCGCCAAGAAAGTGGCCGTGATCGACGACCGCACCGCCTACGGTCAGGGTGTGGCCGACGAGTTCGAAAAAGGTGCCAAGGCCGCAGGTGCCGAGGTCGTGGGTCGTGAATTCACCAACGACAAGGCCACCGACTTCAACGCCATCCTGACCACCATCAAGTCCAAGCGCCCCGACGTCGTGTTCTTCGGTGGCATGGATGCCGTGGGTGGTCCTATGCTGCGCCAGATGAAGCAGCTTGGCATCAACGCCAAGTTCATGGGTGGTGATGGCATTTGCACCAACGAACTGCCCAAACTGGCCGCCAATGCCCTGGGTGACGATGTCGTGTACTGCGCCGAAGCCGGCGGTATTGACGGCGAGTTCAAGGAGGCCGCCGACAAGTTCGCACAGGCTTACAAGGCCAAGTTCAACGAGGACGTGAAGCTGTACGCCCCCTACGTGTACGACGCCGTGATGGTCATGGTTGAAGCCATGAAGGCCGCTGGCTCGTCCGATCCGGCGGCGTACCTGCCCAAGCTGAAAGAAGCCAATCACAAGGGCATCACTGGCCAGATCGCCTTCGACGAGAAGGGTGACATCAAGAACGGTGCCCTGACGCTCTACACCTTCCGTGGTGGCGAGCGCGCACAGCTCGGCATCGTGCGCTGATCTCCTGTCTGACCGGTCCTTCGGGGCCGGTCTCGGGCAACAAAAAACCCCGCTCATCAGGCGGGGTTTTTTGTAGGGGGCGTGCAGCCGGGAATCAGGACAGGTGACCGCTGATCAGCTTGGTCATTTCGAACATCGACACCTGGGGCTTCTGGAAGATTTCCTTGAGCTTGGCGTCGGCGTTGATCATGCGCTTGTTGGTCGCATCCTGCAGCTTGTTCTTCTTGATGTATTCCCACACCTTCTTCGTCACCTCGGTGCGCGGCAGCGGCTTGGCGCCCACGATGGCGGCCAGCGTGGCGCTGGGCGTCAACGGCTTCATGAACGCGGCGTTCGGGGTGCGTTTGGCGGCCGCGGGGGCGGCTTTTGCGGCGGGGGCTTTTTTCGCAGTGGCCATGTGTTGATCCTTCTGTTGGTTGAATGCACGCCATTGGAGCGCACTTCGCTCTCATGGACTGTGTCATCCTATACGTAAAGCAGAGGCTTTCAAAGGGACGACAAGCGTTTTTTTCTATCAGAACGGGATTTTCCCTAGTTCGACGGTGTGCCCGGTGTCCAAAGGGCCGTGTCATAGGAGAAAGTTTCGCGAAACGCCCCCACGCTACGATCATTGGCCTGTTCAACACACTCCCCGCCGCAAGGCGGCTCTGCTCCATGACCTCTACACCGATGGCCTTTGCCACCTGCGACCTGTGCGATGCCCACAAACAGGATGCTTCGGGTGATTTTCGTGTGCTGCCCCCCGTGTTCCGGGATTTTGGCGCCGTGCGCCGCTTCGCTGGCCAGGTGAGCACCGTGAAATGCCACGAAGACAACACCCTGGTGAAGGCCGCCGTGGACAGCCCCGGTGAGGGGCGGGTGCTGGTGGTGGACGGTGGCGCTTCGCTGCGACGGGCCTTGCTGGGGGGCAACCTGGGAGCGGCCGCGGCTCGCAATGGCTGGGCAGGCGTGCTGATCGACGGCTGCGTGCGCGATGTGGCCGAACTGGCCGCCTGTGCGGTGGGCATCCGTGCCCTGGCACCCATGCCCTTGCCGACGGAAAAGCGCCAGGAGGGCCAGCGCGATGTGCCGGTTCAGGTGCAGGGCGTGTGGGTGCGCCCTGGTGATTGGCTCTATGCGGACGAAGACGGCGTGGTGGTGAGCGCACGGCCGCTGCACGCGGCCTGATTCACGGCATTTGCTGCGACTGGTGGCCTCAGGTGGTGAGGCCTTTGTAAAGCATGACCGCCGCAAGGGCGTACAGAATGAAGGCGAAGATGCGCTTGAGCGGCTTGACCGGCAGGGCGTGCGCCGCCCGCACGCCGAGCGGCGCCATCAGCACGCTGGCGCTGGCAATCACCGCCAGCGCGGGCAGGAACACGTAACCCACCGAGGCTGGCGGGCGGCCCTCCAGCGACAGCCCTGCCAGCACATAGCCCACCACGTTGGCGAGCGCGATCGGAAAGCCCAGTGCCGCGCTGGTGGCCACCGCGTTGTGGATGGGCACATTGCACCAGGTCATGAACGGTACGCTGACGAAGCCGCCGCCCGCGCCCACCAGTCCCGAAAGAAAACCGATCGCGCCCCCGGCCCCCAGCTGGCCGGCGGTACCTGGCATGGCGCGGCTGGGCGAGGGTTTCTTGTCCAGCAGCATCTGCGTGCCCGAAAACGCCACGAAGGCGGCAAACACCAGGGCCAGTGCCTGACCTTTGAGTACCGAGAACACCCCTACGCTGGCCAGCATGGCGCCCAGCACGATGCCAGGGGCCAGCCTGCGCACAATGTCCCAGCGCACCGCGCCGCGCTTGTGGTGGGCCCGCACGCTCGAGACCGAAGTGAAGATGATGGTGGCCATGGAGGTGGCGATGGCCATCTTCACCGACAGGTCGGGTGCCACGCCGCGCCCGGCAAGGATGAGGGTGATGAAGGGAACCATCAGCATGCCGCCGCCTATGCCGAGCAGGCCGGCGAGGAAGCCCGTGAACAGGCCCAGCGCGGCCAGTTCCGCAATCAGCAAAGGTTCGAGCATGGGGGAGGGCAGGAGAGTGAAGGGTGTCTGCCGCCGGACCGGGCCGGCATCCTGAACGTGGGGGTTCAGGTGGGCGAGGGCAACGCAGCTTCGGGTTCGTCTGACGCGAGACGCTCACACCCACTGCGCAATGTACCAAGCCCGGGCTCAATGAGCATTGGTTCAAGGAAATATAAGACCCGGCCAAGGCGGCAGACGGGCCCATTGTAGTACGGTTCGAGCGAGGTGTCAGAGCAGCCGGCCGTCGCCCGACAAGGCCGAGTCGAGCCGTTCAAGCAACCCTTGCAGGCGCGGGGCGGAGACCGACGGGTCGGCCTGGGCGGGCGCGGCGCTGGCCTCGGTCAGGTCGCCCGACTCGGTGTTGGCGAAGGACGAGTTGCGAAACGCGGTGCCGCTGTCCTTCTGGCAGAGTTCGAATGCGATATTGAGCGCGGCGAGCACAGCGATGCGGTCGCGTGCCTTCACCTTGCCGGCGTCGCGGATGCGGCACATGGCAGCGTCGACCTTGGCAACCGATTCGCGCAGCGCTTCCTCGCCATCGACCGGGCAGGCCAGTATGTACGACTGGCTCATGATCTGGACTTCAACTTGCTTGATGCCGGGCTTGTTCATGGTTGTTCGTCGTCGGGACCCGGGGGTAGGCGTTCGATCAGGGCGTCCACACGCTGTTTGACCAGTTGGCAGCGCGTGCGCCACTGGTCCCGCTCCTGGGTGAGCTGCTGCACCTGCTGCAGCAACAGGGCGTTGGTGCGCTGCAGTTCCTCGTGGCGCAGCAGGAGGCGATCGACTCGTTCGGCGATCTGGTCGATGTAGGTCTGGACAGCCATTTGCTTCGCATTGTAGGGGCGGCGTCAGCCCTGTGGCTAAAATGACCGGTGTTGGTGCTCGCGGCGTGGTTCACGCGCCGCAGTTCAACGGGAAGCTGGGGGAAAGAGGCCTGCACAGGCCGACTTCTAACCAGCGCTGCCCCCGCAACGGTAAGTGGACGGGTCTCGACCCCGCTTTCAATTCCCGCCACTGGGCGCCTGCCGGCGCCTGGGAAGGCCTTGAAGGTTGCATCCACCAGCCCGGATACCGGCCAACAAGGTGGTCTCGCGCTTGGCGCGAGGCTGTAACGCCCATGCACTGTCGGGGAAGGCGGTGAGGGCAAGTACTGTTTGTTTTCATCATGAACCGAGTGTTTGGTGGCGCCCGTACGGCGTCCTGGTCTGCCGCTGGGCTGGCATCTCTGGCTTTTGTCTCCAGCAATGCGCTGGCATCCGAGAACGATCTGTCGCCCGTTGTGGTGACGGCGACGCGCACTGCGGTGCCGTTGACGGATGTGCTTTTCGATGTCAGTGTGATTGACGCTGACACAATTGCACGCAGTGGGGCGGTGTCTCTCGCTGATGTGCTGGTTCATTTGCCAGGTGTGGAGATGACCCGTAATGGCGGGGCGCTTACAACCACAAATCTCTATTTGCGTGGGGGTAACAGTAACCACACAGCGGTGATGATCGACGGTATTCGCATTGATACGCAGTCTGGCAGTGGTGGGGGAACATTTCATGCGATTCCGGTTCATCAAATTGAGCGTATTGAGGTGCTGCGTGGTCCAGCGGCCGCTGTTTATGGTTCCGATGCCATTGCGGGTGTGATTCAGGTGTTCACCAAGGAAGGACAGGGAAAACTTGCACCGACCGCGGGGCTCGGGGTGGGATCGCATGGCACGCGCACTGCCACGGCCGGTCTGCGTGGCGCACAAGACGGCGTGCACTACGCTGTTTCGATAGGGCGGGAAACCAGCGATGGATTCAATATCCAGCCGGCAGCCTTCTCCGACAAAGACGGCTATGTGCGCAAGACCGCTTCCGCGCGGCTGGGTTGGAATCTTTCGCAGCACCAGAAGGTTGAGGCGACATGGGTTTACTCCGACGCCGATGTGGGGTATGACAGTACGACGACAAAGACCAGCGTCAACTATGCGAAGGACAACCGAGCATTGCAAAAACTGTCTGCTTTGGGCATATCCTGGCATGGAGAGTGGACGGAGGCGTGGTCCACCAAGGTTGCCCTGACACAGGCGAATGACAAATACGCAACCCTGCCCGAGCCTGGTGCTTTACCCTCGTATCAGACTGAGACGCGTGTCCGAACCGTACTTCTGCAAAACAACTGGAAGATGCGTGATGCTGTTTTCACTGCAGCGCTGGAGAACCGACAGGACGACTTGATCAATGCAAGTACCCTACCCATAAACACCGTACGTTCGCAGGATGCACTCGCCTTGGGATATGGTGGTAAAAAGGGCGCCCACAGCTGGCAGTTGAATACCCGGATTGACGATGACAGCGAGTTTGGTCAGTACACGACGGGGGCTCTAGCCTACGGTTATGCGGTGTCGGCGGATTGGCGGCTGACTGGGGCCGTCGGAACAGCCTTCAGGGCACCCACCTTATTTCAGCGATTCAGCGAATTTGGTTTACCAAGTTTGCAGCCTGAGCGTGCCCGTAACCGAGAATTGGGCGTGCAGTATCAGCGTGGGGCTCACGGTTTCAGTGCAATTGCATACAGAAACGATATCAGTAACCTGATCACATATGTCAATGGGCGAGGATCGTGTGTCAGCACTCGAGGCTGCTACGGAAACACCGCACGCGCGACGCTTCAAGGTTTTACCTTGTCTGGTAATACTCACACTGCCAACGTGGCATACAGCGCCTCGTTAGATCTGCAAGATCCCGTAGATGCTGTTACCGGTAAGCGGTTGGCGCGGCGGGCGCAGCGCATTCTTAAGATAGGGGTCGAGACCCAGTGGCAGGACTGGAGTCTTAGGGGAGATGGATTGGTGGTAGGTGATCGATATGACAACGCTACGAATACCAGTCGCCTGCCTGGATATGGTGTCTTAAACCTTTCTGCCACTCGAGAGCTGGCGGAAGGCTGGCATATGGTGTTACGAATGGACAATGTTGGAAACAAGTATTACGAGACAGCAGGTGGTTACGCCACCCCCGGTCGTACCGTGTTTGCTGGGCTGACCTGGAGTGGTCAATAACCTCATGCAAGCCCGATCGCCCGCCCTTCTCATCGCCGCCCCAGCCTCCGGCCAGGGCAAGACCAGCGTCACCGCCGGGCTGGCGCGCCTGCATGCCCGTCAGGGCCGGCGGGTGCAGGTGTTCAAGTGCGGACCGGACTTTCTGGATCCGCACTGGCACACGCTGGCCAGCGGTCAGCCGGTGCACAACCTGGATCTGTGGCTCAACGGCGAGGCAGACGTGCGGGCACGCTTGCACCACGCCGCGGCCCACAACAACCTGATCCTGATCGAAGGGGTGATGGGCCTGTTCGATGGCGAGCCCAGCGCGGCCGACCTGGCGCTGCGCTTTGGCATCCCGGTGCTGGCGGTGGTGGATGCCGGTGCCATGGCGGGCACGTTCGGGGCGGTGGTTCATGGCCTGCGCCATTACCGGCCCCGCTTGCCTTGGGCGGGGGTGATGGCGAACCGCGTGGCCAGCGATGGCCACATGGAGATGTTGCGCGCGTCAGTGCGGGCCGATGACCTGGGCGTGGAGCCCGGTGGCATCGATGCCGGCTGGTTGGGCGGGCTGCGCCGTGACGCGGCGCTTGCCTTGCCCGAACGCCACCTGGGCCTGACCGTGGCCACCGAACTGACCGACGCCATGGTCCGCCTGGACGCGCTGGCGGATGCTCTCGCCACCACGCCGCTCGGGCAGATGGATCTGAACGGCTGGCAGCGGTGGGCGGTGGCGTTCCCGCCGCAACCCCTGCCCGTGCTGCCCCAGCCGCTGGCGGGGCGCAGGGTGGCTGTCGCCCGCGATGCGGCGTTCTGCTTCATTTACCCCACCAACCTGGACACGCTTCAGGCCCTGGGGGCCGAACTGGTCTTCGTGTCACCGCTGGCCGACGAGCCGTTGCCCGCCTGTGACGCGGTGTGGTTGCCCGGGGGCTACCCGGAGCTGCATGCTCAGGCGTTGGCGCAGTCCACCCGTTTCCGTCCTTCGCTGGCGGCCCATGTGGCGGCTCAGCGGCCGGTGTGGGCCGAGTGTGGCG
Organism: Comamonadaceae bacterium; assembly: GCA_030602185.1. Taxonomy (GTDB): domain Bacteria; phylum Pseudomonadota; class Gammaproteobacteria; order Burkholderiales; family Burkholderiaceae_C; genus JAUWAE01. Next base: position 6,818 of record JAUWAE010000028.1, on the reverse strand, counting down.
GCATGATGCCGTTGTTCGATGGCTTGACGCTCCAGGACGGTCAGCGGGTCCCGATGTGGGGCTTCATGCCGGGCGAGGTGCGCATGCAGCCACGGCTGGCAGGGCTGGGGCCACAGGCCTGGGCCACCCGCCTGGGTGAACTGCGTGGACACACCTTCCACTACTCGGTCACCGAGTCGCCGATAGCACCGGTGGCCATGACGAAAGGCCCCGCCCTGACGACCCGCCAGGAGGCGGTCTATGCCCAGGGCCCGGTGCGCGCGAGCTACTTCCACGCCTGGTTTGCCTCCAACCCCGAAGCGACGGCGCAGTTGATGCTTGGAGGCGTGCTGTGACGCGGGCCGATCTCGGCCCTCAGCGCATCGTCTGCCTCACCGAGGAGACGACGGAATGGCTCTACCTGCTGGGGCAGGAGCACCGCATCGTCGGCATCAGTGGCTACACCGTGCGCCCACGCCGTGCGCGCGAGGAAAAGCCCAAGGTCAGCGCCTTCCTCAGCGCCAAGCTCGACAAGATCCTGGCGCTGGCGCCGGATCATGTATTCGGGTTCTCCGATCTGCAGGCCGACATCGCCGCGGCGCTGATCCGCGCCGGTGTGCCGGTGACGGTGTTCAATCAGCGCAGCGTGGACGAGATATTGGCCATGCTGTGGCAGGTGGCTGCGTTGGTGGGTTGCACCGAGCAGGCCCACGCCTGGATCGACGAGCGCCGCGCCCGGCTGGACGCGATGCGGGCCGAGGTGGCGCGCCTGCAGGCCGAAGGCCGGCGGCGGCCCCGGGTGTTTTTTGAGGAGTGGGACGAGCCGCACATCAGCAGCATACGCTGGGTGTCGGAATTGCTGGGCATTGCCGGCGGTGACGACGTATTCCCCGAACTGGCCGTCAAGCCGCTGGGCAAGGACCGCATCATTGCCGACGGTGCCGAGATAGTGCGCCGTGCTCCTGACATCGTCATCGGTTCCTGGTGCGGCAAGAAATTCCGCCCCGAGAAGGTGGCCGCGCGCGAGGGCTGGGCCGAGGTGCCCGCGGTGCGCGACGGCCAGCTGTTCGAGATCAAGTCGGCCGACATCCTCCAGCCCGGCCCGGCCGCGCTGACCGACGGGGTGGAGCATCTGCACCGCATCGTGCGGGACTGGATGGTGAGTCATGGCTGAGGCATTGGTGCTGGCGCGCAGTGAACTCATCCTGGGCGGGCAGAAAAGCGGCAAATCGGTGCGTGCCGAACGGCTGGCGGCGGCCTGGCTGGCCCAACACCCGGATCACCGTGCCGCCCTGGTGGCCACGGCCGAAGCCTGGGACGACGAGATGGGCGAGCGCATCGCGCGGCACCAGCGCGAGCGTGCGCAGCGGGTGCCCGGGTTGCGGACGGTGGAGGAGGCCGATGATTTGGCCGGGGTCATCGCGCGCGAGAGCCGGGCCGATACCCTGCTGGTGGTGGACTGCCTCACACTCTGGCTGACCCGCTTGACCATGCCGATGCAGGGCACGGCGTGCTCTGACGCCGATCTGCAAAGCCGGGTGCAGGCGCTGGTGGACGCGGTCGCCCATGCCGCCGGCCCGGTGGTGCTGGTGAGCAACGAGATCGGTCTCGGCGTCATCCCAATGGGCCGCGAGGTGCGCGCTTTCGTGGACGCCCTCGGGCGGCTAAACCAGCGGGTGGCCGCGGCATGCGACCGGGTGACGCTGATGGCGGCGGGCTTGCCCCTGACCCTGAAAGGAGCGGGATGATGAACAACCGGTCGCTCTGGCGTGTCGGCCTGGTTTGGCTCTGGATGCTGTGGGGCGGTGCGGCGCTGGCACAGCCGGTCACGGTCACCGACGACCGCGGCGTCACCGTGCGCTGGGCCTCCGCGCCGCAGCGCGTCGTCAGCCTGCTGCCGTCGCTGACCGAAACCGTTTGCGAGCTGGGGCACTGCGAGCGCCTGGTGGGGGTGGACCGTTACTCCACCTGGCCGGCGGGGGTGCAACGTTTGCCCCAGGTAGGGGGCGGCCTGGACCCGAACATCGAGGGCATCGTCGCCCTGCGGCCTGACGTGGTGCTGATGGCAACCTCCAGCCGTGCCAGCGACCGGCTGGAGGCCTTGGGGGTGAAGGTGGTGGCGCTGGAGCCCAAGAGCCATGCCGACGTGCAGCGCGTGCTGGGCAAGGTGGGGCAGGTGCTGGGCTTGCCGCCTGAGGCCAGTGCCCGGGTCTGGCGCCACATCGACGCCGCCGTGTCGGCCGCGGCGCAGTCCTTGCCAGCGCACGTTCGTGGCACCCGGGTGTATTTCGAAGTCAACCGCGCCCCCTACGGCGCCGGGGCCACCTCCTTCATCGGGGAAACGCTGGCCCGGCTGGGGGTGCAGAACATCATCGGGCCCGAGCTGGGGCCGTTCCCCAAGCTCAACCCCGAATTCGTGGTGCGGGCCAACCCGGACGTGATCATGGTGGGCGACCGCAACTTCGCCGGCCTGACCGACCGGCCCGGCTGGCGTGGCATCCGCGCGGTGCGGGAAGAGCGTCTGTGTGTGTTCCCTATCCCGCAGTCCGACGTGCTGGTGCGACCGGGCCCGCGCATGGCCGAGGCGGCCCGGGTGATGGCCGATTGCCTGGCCCGCGTGGCACCGCCCACCGCCGCCGCGGGTGGCCGGGGAAGGCCGTGACGGCCATGACCAACGCGCCGCACCCGACCGACGCCCGCCTGACCCTGGCGGCGCGCGGGCCGGGGCGGCTTGCCCTGGGCCTGCTGCTGGTGGGCGCGCTGCTGGTGCTGCTGGGTGTGAGCGTGGGCAGCACCGGCCTGGACGCACTGTGGCGCCTGGGCCAGGACGATGTGGCCTGGCAGATCGTCTGGGACATCCGCCTGCCGCGCAGCCTGGGTGCCTGGCTGGCCGGCGCGCTGCTCGGTTTGGCCGGCGCGGTGGCGCAAGGCGTGTTCCGCAACCCATTGGCCGACCCGTTTTTGCTGGGCAGCGCCTCGGGCGCCTCGCTCGGGGTGGCCCTTTTGCTGGCCTTCATGGGCGGCAGCCCTTTTGCGTCGGCCTGGGTGCTGCGCCTGGGGCTGACGGGCGTGGCCTTTGCCGGTGCGGTGGTGGCGGTGCTGCTCACGCTGGTGCTGGCCGCTGGCGTGCAGCAGACCTTGAGGCTGTTGCTCGCCGGCGTGATCGTGGGCGTGGTGCTGGGTGCCTGCACCTCGCTGGTCACGCTCATGAACCCTGACACCCTGCAGGCCATGCAGGCGTTCACGCTCGGCTCCACCGGCTTTGTCGGCTGGAACGCCACGCTGCTGATGGCTGCCGTGGCTGGCGTGTGTGTGCTGGCCGCGGTCGGTTTGAGCCGCGTGCTCGACGGGCTCACCCTGGGCGAAACCACGGCCCAGAGCCTGGGCTTGCGCCTGGCACCCATGCGCGCGGCGCTGATCGGCGTGCTCGCGTTGGCCACCGGCACGGCCGTGGCGCAGACGGGGTTGATCGCGTTCGTCGGCCTGGCGGCCCCGCACCTGGTGCGTTCGCTGGTCAAGACCACCCACGCCCGGTTGCTGCCCCTGACCGCCCTGGCCGGCGGCGCCTTGCTGCTGGGGGCCGATGTGCTGGCCCGTGCGGTGCTGGCCCCGCAGGAACTGCCCGTGGGGGTGCTCACGGCGGTGCTGGGCGGCACCTACCTGCTGTGGCTCATGTACCGGGGGCAAGCCCGGCTGGGGCACCAGGCATGAAGGCGGCATTTCAACTCAGTGGTCTGCGGGCCACCCTAGGCGCCCGTCAGGTGCTCCACGGCATCGACCTGACCCTGCCGGCCGGTCGTTGGACGGCCATCGTCGGCCCCAACGGCGCGGGCAAGTCCACCCTGCTCAAGGCGATGGCGGGCTTGCAACCCTTGCAGGCCGGGCAGGTGCAGCTGTTGGGCCAGAGCCTGAGGCACTTACCGCCGCGCGAACGGGCCCGGCAGATGGCCTGGCTGGGCCAGAACGAGGCGGCCAGCGACGACCTGACGGTTTGGGACGTGGCCCTGCTCGGGCGCCTGCCGCACCGCGGCTGGCTGGCCCCGCCCAGCGCGGCCGACCACGCCGCCGTGCGCGCCGCCCTGGAGGCCACCCACGCCTGGGCCTGGCGCGACCGGCCCCTGGGGGCCTTGTCGGGCGGTGAGCGCCAGCGTGTGTTGCTGGCCCGGGCGCTGGCGGTCCAGGCCTCGGTGCTGCTCATGGACGAACCCCTGGCCAACCTCGACCCGCCCCATCAAGCCGACTGGCTGCGCCTGATGCAGCGCTGTGTGGACGAAGGGGGCACCGTGGTCAGCGTGCTGCACGAAGTTTCCATGGCCTTGCACGCGCACGATGTGGTCGTGATGGCCCAGGGGCGTGTGCTGCACCACGGGGCCGCACACGACGACGCCACCCACCGCGCCATCGAGGCCGTGTTCGACCACCGCCTCACCATCCGCCCGCTGGACGGCCAGTGGGTGGCCCTGCCGCAATGATTCAGAAGTAGCCCCCTATGGAACTCGAAACCCCACCCACCGACAAGCGCTACGAGAAACCCGAGGGCGAACGCCGCGGCCTGGTCATCGTCCACACCGGCGATGGCAAGGGCAAGAGCACGGCGGCCTTCGGCCTGGCGCTGCGCGCCTTTGGCCGCACCCACGTGCACGGCAAGCGTGTCAAGATTTTCCAGTTCATGAAGGTGCCCACGGCCCGCTTCGGCGAGCACCGCATGTTCGAGCAACTCGGCTTGCCCATCGAGGGCCTGGGCGACGGCTTCAGCTGGAAAAGCAAAGACCTTGACCATTCCGCCCAACTGGCTCGCGACGGCTGGGCCCGCGCGCGCGACACCATCCTGGGCTGCGAGCACTTCATGGTGGTGCTGGATGAACTCACCTACCCGCTGCTCTACGGCTGGTTGCCCCTGGACGAGGTGTTGCAGACGCTGCGCGAGCGGCCCAGGGACGTGCACGTCGTCATCACCGGGCGCCGCTGCCCGCCCGAGATCATCGAGCTGGCGGATACGGTGACGGAGATGACCCTGGTCAAACACGCGTTCCAGGCGGGCATACCGGCCCAGCGCGGCATCGAGGATTGACGGTGGACGGCGCCACACCGCTCACTTTGCCGGGTGCGGCCGTGCTGGCGGAGCCGTTTGAGCCGGTCCAGGCCGAGGCCGTGTACCGTGCCATCCGCGAGCGCCGCGACATGCGCCACTTTGCGGGTGGCTCGGTGCCGCCGGAGGTGCTGCGCCGTTTGCTGGAGGCCGCCCACCAGGCGCCCAGTGTGGGGTTCATGCAGCCCTGGCGCTTCATCCGGATCACCCAGCCGGCGCTGCGGGAGCGCCTGCACACGCTGGTGGACGCCGAGCGCCAGCGCACCGCCGAAGCCCTGGGCGAACGCCAGGACGCGTTCATGCGGCTCAAGGTCGAGGGGCTGCGCGAGGCCGCCGAGTTGCTGGTCGTGGTGTTGAGTGACGGGCGCGAGCGCCACGTGTTTGGCCGGCGCACCATGCCGTTCATGGACCTTGCCTCGGTGGCCTGCGCGATCCAGAACCTGTGGCTGGCCGTGCGGGCCGAGGGGCTGGGCATGGGGTGGGTGTCGCTGTTCGAGCCGGTCGAGGTGGCCCAGGTGCTGGGCTTGCCCCCGGGCGCCCAACCCGTGGCGCTGCTGTGCCTGGGGCCGGTGCCAGCCTATTACGCGGAGCCCATGCTGGCCCAGGAGCGTTGGGCGCATCGCGAACCGCTGTCGGCCTGTGTGTGGGACGACACCTGGGCCCAGCCCAGTGCCCTGTTTGCAAGCGGCCCACAAGAGGAGGAAGGCCATGCCACTCGGCCTTGACGCGGTGGCGCTCGCCGTGCTGGTCGCCCTCGCGGTGGACCGCTGGTGGGGCGAGCCACCCAGCGCCTGGCACCCGGTCGTCTGGATGGGGCGGGCGTTGGACCGTTTGGGGCGCTGGGCGGCGCCCGGGGCGGATGCGGGCAAGGCCTCCCAGCGCCGGGTGGGTCCGTTTCTGCGCGGTACCGCTGGTTGGTGCCTGGGGGCCCTGGTCGTGGTGGCGCTGGCCGTGGGGGTGCAATACGTTGTGCAGGCGGCGCCGGTGTGGCTGGCGGTGGTCCTGCTGGGGCTGAGCCTCAAGCCGATGTTCGCCTGGCGCATGCTGCGGGACGAGGTGGTGGCGGTGGAGCAGGCCTTGTCGGAATCGCTGGAGGCAGGGCGGCAGCGGTTGTCGTGGTTGTGCAGCCGCGATGTCAGCCAGCTCAGCCCCGAGCAGGTGCGCGAAACCGCCCTGGAGACCCTGGCCGAAAACCTCAGCGACTCGGTCGTGGCGCCGCTGTTCTGGTTTGCGGTGGCGGGCCTGCCCGGCGCGGCACTCTACCGTTGGGCCAATACCGCCGACGCGATGTGGGGCTACACCGGCGTGCGCCAGGGCCGCGTCTGGACCTGGGCCGGCAAATGGGCCGCGCGGGTGGACGACGCCCTCAACTGGGTGCCCGCCCGTCTGACCGGCCTGGGCCTGATGGTGCTGGGCGCGCGCAAACGCGCGGCCTGGGCACGTTGGCCAGCGCAGGCCCGGGTCACCCCCTCGCCCAACGGTGGCTGGCCGATGGCGGCACTCGCGTTGGTGCTGGGCGTGCGTCTGGGCAAGCCCGATGTGTACACCTTGAACCCCGCGGGCCGCCCACCGTTGGCGGCAGACACCCCACGTGCGCTGGCCGTCGCCTCCGCGGTGGTGGGGCTGTGCGCCGGTGTGGCCGTGCTGGGGGCTGCAGCGGCCCTCTGGCAGGCCGGGTGGAGCACGGCATGACCTCCCTGCGTCGCGTCCATGGTGGCCCCGACGCCGCCGGCCCGGTGCGCTGGGACTT
>JAUWAE010000179.1 GCA_030602185.1 Comamonadaceae bacterium | reverse complement strand
CACCACCAAGGAAATCAACGCCGCGCTCAAAGGCGTGTCCGACGGCACGGTGGACATCGTGGTGGGCACCCACAAGCTGCTGAGCGAAAAGACCAAGTTCAAGAACCTGGGCCTGCTCATCATCGACGAGGAACACCGCTTTGGCGTGCGCCACAAGGAGGCGATGAAGGAACTGCGCGCCGAGGTGGACGTGCTCACCCTCACCGCCACGCCCATACCCCGCACGCTGGGCATGGCGCTGGAAGGCCTGCGCGACCTGAGCGTGATTGCCACCGCGCCGCAGCGCCGGCTGGCCATCAAGACGTTTGTGCGCAACGAAGGCAACGGCGTCATCCGCGAAGCGGTGCTGCGCGAGTTGAAACGTGGCGGGCAAGTGTATTTCCTGCACAACGAGGTGGACACCATCGAGAACCGCAAGCAGAAGCTGGAGGAAATCCTGCCCGAAGCGCGCATCGCCATCGCCCACGGGCAGATGCCCGAGCGCGAACTGGAACGCGTGATGCGCGACTTCGTGGCGCAGCGCTTCAACCTGCTGCTGTGCTCCACCATCATCGAAACCGGCATCGACGTGCCCACGGCCAACACCATCATCATGGCGCGGGCCGACAAGTTCGGCCTGGCGCAGCTGCACCAACTGCGCGGGCGCGTGGGCCGCAGCCACCACCAGGCCTACGCCTACCTGCTGGTGCCCGACATCGACAGCCTGACCAAGCAGGCGGCCCAGCGGCTGGACGCGATCCAGCAGATGGAAGAGCTGGGCAGCGGCTTTTACCTGGCCATGCACGACCTGGAAATCCGCGGCGCGGGCGAGGTGCTGGGCGAAAACCAGAGCGGCAACATGCTGGAGGTGGGCTTCCAGCTCTACAACGAGATGCTGAGCGAAGCCGTGGCCAGCCTGAAGGCCGGGCGCGAGCCCGACCTGCTCAAGCCCCTGAGCGCCGCCACCGACATCAACCTGCACGCCCCGGCCCTGCTGCCCAACGACTACTGTGGCGACGTGCACCTGCGCCTGAGCTTCTACAAGAAGCTGGCCACCGCCAAAACCAGCGACCAGATCGACACGCTGCTCGAAGAAATCGTGGACCGCTTCGGCAAGCTGCCGCCCCAAGCGCAGACGCTGATCGACGTGCACCGGCTGCGCGTGCTGTGCGCGCCTTACGGCGTACAGAAGGTGGACGCCACGCCCGGCGTCATCCTCATCACCTTCCGGCCCAACCCGCCGGTGGATCCGATGCGCATCATCGAGCTGGTGCAGAAGAATAAGCAGATCAAGCTGGCCGGCAACGACAAACTGCGCATCGAACGCGCCCTGCCCGAGCCCAAGGACCGCGCGCAGATGGTGCGGGATGTGCTGCGGTCGCTTGGGCAACCTCTGGCCGCAGTGGCCACCGCTTGACCCGTACGATCAAGCAAATCTGAAAGTTTTCTGCAAGCCAACTCGGGACATAATTGCATATTGATATTCGAAAGGGAGGAAACACCGCATGACTTGGTTCAAACACCTGTGCTTGGCTGCAGCCATCGTCAGCACCACCGCCTGGGCCAGCGACTGGCCCGCCGGCTCCACCGACTGGAGCAAACTGCCTGAAGTGAAAGTGAGCAAGGCGGGCCTGTACCTGACGCCTCAGCAAGCCTTCGAAATGAAGCAGAAGGCACCGCAGAAGGTTGCGCTGTTCGACGTACGCACCCGGGCCGAGGCCATGTACGTGGGCATGGCCAGTGCCGCCGATGCGCTGGTACCTTACGTCGAACACCAGGAAATCATGACCGACTGGGACGAGAAGCGCGGCATGTACAAGCTGGAGCCGAATGCCGATTTCGAACCCGAGATCGAACGCCGCCTCAAGGCCATGGGCCTGGGCAAGACCGACCCCATCGTGCTGATCTGCCGCTCCGGCGACCGCAGTTCCAAAGCCGCCGACCGGCTGTTGATGTCAGGCTACACCCAGGTCTATTCGGTGGCAGAAGGCTTTGAGGGTGACGTGGCCAAAGACGGCGCGCAAAAAGGCCAGCGCGTGGTCAACGGCTGGAAGAACGCCCAACTGCCCTGGGGCTACAAGCTGGACAAGGCCAAAGCCTACTTCCCGCGCTGAGCATCGGCCGCCTGCACCTCGACCCGCCAACTGGCGGGTTATTCGTTTCGGGGCCGGGTGCCGCTACACTGCGCGCTTCAATCCCAGGCCCGCACAGGCCATCCCGACACGTCCCACCCCCATGACTGCCACCGAATTCGCCCCCGGCCTTGTCGTCCAAGGCTTCGCCGCCCCGCTGAAACTGAGCGACTTCAAGCTCATCGCCTTCGACATGGACTCCACCCTCATCAACATCGAGTGCGTGGACGAAATCGCCGATGCCGTGGGCCGAAAAGCCGAAGTGGCCGCCATCACCGAGGCCGCCATGCGCGGCGAGATCACCGACTTCAAGGACAGCCTGCGCCGCCGGGTCGCCCTGCTCAAGGGCGTGACCGTGGCCGACATGGAGCGGGTGTACACCGAGCGCCTGCGCATCAACCCCGGCGCGGCCGAGCTCATCCAGGCCTGCAAGGCCGCCGGCATGAAGGTGCTGCTGGTCTCGGGCGGCTTCACCTACTTCGCCGACCGTGTCAAGGCGCGCCTGGGCATCGACTTCGCCCGCTCCAACATCCTGGAAATCGAAAATGGCCCGCATTGCGGTGCCCTCACCGGCCGTCTGGTGGACCAGTGCTGGGGCGACATTTGCGACGGCGCCGAGAAACGCCGCACGCTGCTGGAAGTCGCCTCGCTGCTGGGCATCGAGCCGCGCCAGTGCATAGCCATGGGTGATGGCGCCAACGACCTACCCATGATGGGCGAAGCGGGGCTCTCGGTGGCTTACCACGCCAAGCCCAAGGTGCGCGAACAGGCCATGGTCGCCATCAACGAGGGCGGCCTGGACCGCCTGCTGGACGTTCTGCGCTGAACGCCGCCCGGGCCCGCCAGCGTCAATCGCCCTGCGGCTCTGGGTCGCCTTCACCGGCCGACCCGCGAGCCTGGCGAACGCCATGCTTGGCCCACACCTCCACATACACCTGCGCAGCGCCCCCCTGGGCGGCGGCATCCAGCCGCTGGCCCAGGTCTTTCAGGTGCACGGGCTCGGCGCTGTCGGCGTCCAGGCCAAACTTGCAGTCAAAGTCCCAGTAATCCACCCCTTCGGGCAAGGCGCGGCGGCGCTCGCGTTTGACGTAGCGGTTCAATTCGTGCTTGATCGCATCCATCACCCGGTCGGGGTGTTTGCCTTCAAGGTGGAGCGGAAAGGTTTTCTTCATGGGTGTCCTGCCCGCAACGGTCGGCACCGACATGGCGCCGTGGCGGGAGCGCGATTATGCGGCCAAGCGCGTCCGCTGAGGTATTCTCGGCGCTGCACCATGTCCCAGCCACCGCACTGCCCCAGCCCAGAAGCCATCGCCCAGCTCGAGCCGTTCGAGCGCTTGCCGCTGTCCCGCATCCAACGAATACGCACCGCCGACGAGGCCCAGCAGGCCGTCTTGGCCCTGAAACAGGCCACGGCCTGGGGCTTCGACACCGAATCCAAGCCGACCTTCCAGCGGGACCAGGTGTCCGATGGCCCGCACACGGTGCAACTGGCCACGCTGACGCATGCCTGGGTGTTCCAGCTGCACGACCCCGGCTGCCGCGCCTTGGTGGCCGAACTGCTGACGTGGCCCCACGCGGTCAAGGCCGGGTTCGGCCTACGCGACGACCGCGCCCGCATCGAGCGCAAGCTGGGCGTCACGCCAGCCCGCGTGCTGGAGCTCAACACGGTGTTCCGTCAGCGCGGCCACCGGCGGGAAGTGGGCCTCAAAACCGCCATCGCGCTGCTGTTCAACCAGCGCTTCCTCAAGTCCAAGAAAACCGCCACCACCAACTGGGCCGCACCCGAACTGACCGATTCGCAGCTGCTCTACGCCGCCAACGACGCCTACGGGGCCGTGAGTGTCTACCACGCACTCGGCCTGAATCACTGAGGCGTCCGTGGGCGTGTGTGCGGGTTCAGAGCGCCCGCGCCAGGCGCTGCACGCCTTCGCGGATCTTGTCCACGTCGGACGTGGCAAAGCTCAGCCGCAACGCGGCCGGATCGGGCCGTTCGCAGTAGAACGGCACGCCGGGCACGAAGGCCACACCCTGCTCGATGGCCCGCTGGGCGTACGCCTGGCTGTCCTGCAGCTTGCCATGGGCGCCCGTGAGCCGGCCCCAGACAAACAACCCGCCCTTGGGAGCCACGAAATCGAACGCCTCCCCCAGTTCGGTGTGCAACGCATCGCACATGGTGCGGGCACGCTCGGCGTACACGGCACGGGCACGCGAGAGGTTGGCGTCCATGCGACCGGCCTTGAGGTACTGTGCCGCCGTGGCCTGGGCAAAGGTGCTGGAGTTGGCGTCGCTGAACTGCTTGCACATTACCGCCTTGGCCATCAGGGCCGGCGGCGCGATCATCCAGCCCAGCCGCAACCCGGCCGACAAGGTCTTGCTCAGACTGCCGCAATGCACCAGCCAGTCGCGGCTGCCTGGCACCTCTTCGCTCAAGGCCAGCAGGCTGGGCGGCGGCGGCTCGCCGAAGTACAGATCGCCATACGGGTCGTCTTCCACGATAAGCGTGCCATGCTTGACCGCCAGCTCCAGCACGCGGCGTCGGCGCTCCAGCGTGAGGGTTGCCCCGCTGGGATTGCCGAACGTGGGGATCAGGTAGACGAACTTGGGCCGGTGCTCGACGATCAGCTGCTCCAGGCGGTCCACCTGCACGCCGTCGCCGTCGATGGGGGCGCTCACCAGCTGGGCGCCGTACAGGCGGAAGCACTGGATGGTGGCGAGGAATGTGGGTCCCTCGACAATGACCTTGTCACCGGGCGACACCAGCGTCTTGCCCAGCAGGTCCAGTCCTTGCTGGCTGCCGGTGGTCACGAGCAACTGCTCCGGCGCAAGGCTCTGGACGCCCTTGCCCGCCATGAACGCCGCGAGCTGCTCGCGCAGTGGCTGGTAACCTTCGGTGGCACCGTACTGCAGCGCACCGGCCGGCTCATGGGCCAAAGCG
>JAUWAE010000177.1 GCA_030602185.1 Comamonadaceae bacterium | reverse complement strand
CTCGACCTGCTCCATCAGGCCCTGCGGCTGGCTGGCGTTGCCCTTGCCCAGAAAACCCAGGTTCATGGGGAAAGCGTCGGCGGCCTGCAGCATGCGCTCGATGTACCAGGGGCCGGGCGTGCAGGTGGTGGCGTTGGTGCCGGTGGCCGGGCCTGTGCCGCCCCCGGTCATGGTGGTGATGCCCGACATCAGCGCCTCTTCGATCTGTTGTGGGCAGATGAAGTGGATGTGGCTGTCGTAGCCGCCGGCGGTGACGATCATGCCTTCGCCGGCCAGGATTTCGGTGCCCGGCCCGATGACGATGTCCACGCCCGGCTGCACGTCGGGGTTGCCGGCCTTGCCGATGCCCACGATGCGGCTGTCCTTGACGCCGATGTCGGCCTTGACGATGCCCCAGTGGTCCACGATGAGGGCGTTGGTGATGACCAGATCGGCCGCGCCCTGCGCACGGCTGCGCTGGCCCTGGCCCATGCCGTCGCGGATGGTCTTGCCGCCGCCGAACTTCACCTCTTCGCCGTAACCGCCGGCCTGCAAGGTGCAGTCGCGCTCCACTTCAATCACCAGGGCGGTGTCGGCCAGGCGCACGCGGTCGCCCACGGTGGGGCCGAACATCTCGGCATAGGCTTGTCGGGAAACGGTTGCCATCACAACGCTCCTTGCACCAGGCCGCGAAAGCCGTACACGGCACGGTCGCCGGCGTAGTCCACCAGCTCCACGGTGCGCTGCTGGCCGGGCTCGAACCGCACCGCAGTGCCGCTGGCGATGTTGAGCCGCATGCCGTGGGCCACTGCGCGGTCGAACGACAGGGCGGCGTTGGTTTCGGCAAAGTGGTAGTGCGAGCCGACCTGGATGGGCCGCTCGGCGGTGTTGACCACCACCAGGGTGACGGTGCGGCGGCCCGGGTTGAGGATGTGCTCGCCGGGGTCGATGAGGTATTCGCCAGGGGTCATGTCGCGCCCCTCATTTACGGTTCAGCCAGATGGCCGCGCCCACGGCCGCGGCCAGAGCGACGAACCCGAGCGTGTCGGTGGCGTGCCAGTGGGAACCGAGCAGGCCGTGGCCATCGTGGGCCTGGCTGGCGGTGGCCAGCAAGGCAATCGGCAGACCGATGAGGGTGGGGCGGATCAGGGGCTGGGTGGAGGGGCGGCGCATGGGGTGGTCCTGAATCAAGTCAAACGATGGGCTGGTGCACGGTGACCAGCTTGGTGCCGTCGGGGAAGGTGGCTTCGACCTGGATGTCGGCGATCATGTCGGCCACACCGTCCATCACGTCTTCGCGCGTGAGCACCGTGCGGCCGTCGCTCATGAGTTCGGCCACGGTCTTGCCGTCGCGGGCGCCTTCCATCACGGCGGCGCTGATGAGTGCCACCGCTTCGGGGTAGTTGAGCTTGAGCCCGCGGGCACGGCGGCGTTCGGCCAGCAGCGCGGCGGTGAAGATCAGCAGCTTGTCCTTGTCGCGGGGAGAGAGTTCCATGGGCGGCCTGCTGCAAAAAGCGTGCCGCTGGGGTGTGCAGGCCACCCGTCGATGGGGCTCTTGGCCCGGCCAACCCGGGCATGCGCCCATGGCATGAAAGCTGCACCGGTGCAGGGGTGAACCCCGAGACTGCCGAACACGCCGCCCCCGTCCAGCGCATCGTCAAGGTGCGGCGGGACTACAACAGCTGGGTGGCCAGCGAGACGCTGGAAGACTACGCCCTGCGCTACACGCCGCAGCGCTTTCGCAAATGGTCGGAATGGCGGGTGGCCAACACGGCGTTCGGCGTCGCGTCCTTCCTCATCCTCGAGGCGGTGGGGGCGACGCTGCTGGTGCAGTACGGGTTCCTCAACGCCTTCTGGGCCATCCTGGCGACCGGGCTGCTGATTTTCGTGGCCGGCTGGCCCATCAGCGTGTACGCGGCCCGCTACGGTGTGGACATGGACCTGCTCACCCGAGGCGCCGGGTTCGGCTACATCGGCTCCACCCTCACGTCGCTCATCTACGCGTCGTTCACCTTCATCTTTTTTGCGCTGGAAGCGGCCGTCATGGCCTATGCGCTGGAGCTGGCGCTGGGCATTCCGCCGGCCTGGGGCTACCTGATCTGCGCGGTGGTGGTGATTCCGCTCGTCACGCACGGGGTGTCGGTCATCAGCCGTTTCCAGGTCTGGACGCAGCCGCTGTGGCTGGTGCTGATGGTCATTCCCTTTGTGACGGTGGCCGTGCTCGATCCCGGGGCGTTTTCGTCGGTGGTGCACTACGCTGGGGCGAGTGGCGAAGGTGGTGCGTTTCGGTGGCACTTGTTTGGTGCAGCGCTCACGGTGGGCATTGCCCTGATCACGCAGATGGGGGAACAGGCCGACTACCTGCGCTTCATGCCCCGCGAAACGCCCGGGCGCCGCTGGCGCTGGTGGGCCGGGGTGCTGGCCGGTGGGCCAGGCTGGGTGGTGATCGGCGTGATCAAGATGCTGGGCGGCGTGCTGCTGGCGCACCTGGTGCTGAGCCACGGCGTGTCGGCCGACCGCGCGGTGGACCCGAACCAGATGTACCTGATGGCCTACGACTACCTGCTGCCTTACGGCTGGGCGGTGGCAGCCACGGCGCTGTTCGTGGTGGTGTCGCAGCTCAAGATCAACGTGACGAACGCCTATGCCGGCTCGCGGGCCTGGAGCAACTTTTTCTCGCGGCTCACGCACCATCACCCCGGGCGGGTGGTGTGGGTGGTGTTTAACACCGCCATTGCCTTCATGCTGATGGAGATGAACGTGTTCGAGGCGCTCGGTGCGGTGCTCGGGCTGTACTCCAACGTCGCCATCGCGTGGATCATGGCGGTGGTGGCGGATCTGGTCGTCAACAAGCCCATGGGTTGGTCGCCCCCGGGCATTGAATTCAAGCGGGCGCACCTGTACGACATCAACCCGGTGGGGGTGGGGGCCATGTGCCTGGCGTCGGCGTTGGGCATTGCCGCCCACCTGGGCCTGATGGGGCCGATGGCGCAAGCGTTCTCGGCGGTGGTGGCCATGGTGACAGCGTTCGTCACCTCTCCGCTGATCGCATGGGCCACCAAAGGGCAGTACTACCTGGCGCGAACGCCGGCGGCCGATCCGCACCCGGCCGCTACCGAGAGCGCCGCCGGGCCCTACGTGCGCCTCAAGCGCTGCGTGATTTGCGAGTCCGAGTACGAAGCCCCCGACATGGCGCACTGCCCGGCGTACCAGGGCAGCATCTGCTCGCTGTGCTGCAGCCTGGACGCGCGCTGCGGCGACCTGTGCAAGCCCCACGCGAGGCTCTCGACCCAATGGCTGGGCACGTTGCGGCGCCTGCTGCCACGCCGCTGGTGGCCGCAGCTGGAGGCCGGGCTGGGCCATTTCCTGCTGCTGATGCTGGTGATCGCGCCCGTGCTGGCCGCGGTCCTGGGCCTGCTTTACCGGCACGAGCTGCAGGGCGCGCTGGCGCGGGACCTGCCGTGGCTGGACGGGGGCGTTGGGGCCGCCCTGCATTCGGGCTTCATCAAGGTGTATGCGGCCCTGCTGATGGTGTCGGCCGTGGTGGCGTGGTGGCTGGTGCTGGCCCACAAAAGCCGCGAGGTGGCGCAGGAAGAATCCAACCGCCAGACCCGGTTGCTGATGGAGGAGATCGCATCGCACCGGCGCACCGACGCGGCCCTGCAACAGGCGAGGCTGGTGGCCGAACGGGCCCGGGAGCAGGCTGACCAGGCCAACCAGGCCAAGACGCGCTACGTGAGCAACATCAGCCACGAACTGCGCACACCGCTCAACAGCATCCTGGGCTATGCGCAGCTGCTGCAGGAAGACCCGGCCATGCCGGCCCACCGCGCGCACGCCATCAAGGTGATCCTGCGGGGCGGCGAGCACCTGCTGTCGCTCATTGAAGGGACGCTGGACGTGGCTCGCATCGAGGCCGGCAAGCTCACGCTGGACGTGAAGCCGCTGGACCTGAAGGCGCTGCTGGAGGAGGTGGCGGGCATGTTCGAGCTGCAGGCCCAGGCCAAGGGCTTGCGCTTTGCCTTCGAGCCGCCCGAGCTGTGGCCGCAGGCGGTGCGGGCCGACGACCGCCGGCTGCGGCAGATCCTCATCAACCTGCTGGGCAATGCCGTCAAGTTCACCGCGCACGGCGGGGTGACGCTGCGGGTGCAGTACGGCCGCGAGATGGCGGTGTTTGAAGTGACCGACACCGGCCCTGGCATGACAGGGGAGGAGCTGGAGCGCGTGTTCGAGCCCTTTGCGCGGGGTGCTGCCACCAGCGCCCAGGGCACCACGGGGGCGGGGCTGGGGCTGACGATCGCGCGCATGCTCACCAACCTCATGGGGGGCGAAATGACGGCGCACAGCACGCCGGGGCAGGGCACCACCTTCCGGCTGAGGCTGTTCCTGCCCGAGGTGCATGGCGAGGCAGCGTCGCAGTCGGCGGCCCGCCCGCTCGACATCAAAGGCTCTGCCGGCGCGCGCCGCACCGTGCTGGTGGTGGACAACGAGGACGACGACCGCCAGCTGCTGCACAACTGGCTGGCGCCACTGGGCTTTGAGGTGCGACTGGCCACGCACGGCGAAGACGCGCTGGGCCAGCTGCGCGCCGGCCTGCGGCCCGATGCGGTGTTCATGGACCTGGCCATGCCGGGCATGGACGGCTGGGAGGCGCTCACGCACCTGCAGGCGCTGGTGCGGTCGGGCGCGTGGCCCAAGGCGCCGGCGGTGGCGGTGGTGTCGGCCAACGCCTTCGACAAGGGCCTGGACAACCCGGTGGGCCTGCGGCCCGAGAACTTCTTCGTCAAACCGGTGCGGCGTGACGAGCTGCTGCGCTGGCTGGGCCAGCGGCTGAGGCTGACGTGGTGGCCTTCGGATGCCGCGCGTGGGGCGCCAGGAGGCGATGTGGCTGCCGACGCCACCCCGGGCACGAACCGCCCGCCCGCCGCGCCAGGGTGGCGGGGCGAATGCCTGGCGGGGTGTTCTGTCGCCGACTTGCACGACCTGCGCGAACTGGCCCGGCTGGGGTATTACCGCGGCTTCATCCGCCGGCTGGACGCGCTGTGCCCTGGCAAGGACGCGGAGCCGCTGCGGGTGCTGGCGCGCGAGTTCCGCTTTGAAA
>JAUWAE010000278.1 GCA_030602185.1 Comamonadaceae bacterium | reverse complement strand
CCCAATTTCTGCGCGCCGGTTTCACTGACTTCGATCAGGCTGCTGCGTTTCTGGAAGTCGTACACGCCCAGGGGGCTGGAAAAGCGCGCCGTGCCGCTGGTGGGCAGCACGTGGTTGGGGCCGGCGCAGTAGTCGCCCAGGCTTTCGCTGGTGTAGGCGCCCAGGAAGATGGCACCGGCGTGCTTGAGCAGCGGCTCCCAGCGGTGCGGCTCGTGGCTGGAGACTTCCAGGTGCTCGGGCGCGATGCGGTTGCTGATGGCGCAGGCTTCGTCCATGCTGCGGGTGAGGATGAGCGCGCCCCGGCCGTTCAGGCTCTTGGCGATGATCTCGGCGCGCGGCATGGTGGGCAGCAGGCAGTCGATGGCGGCCTGCACCGCGTCCAAGTAGGCGGCATCCGGGCACAGCAGGATGGACTGCGCCAGTTCGTCGTGCTCGGCCTGGGAAAACAGGTCCATCGCCACCCAGTCGGCGGGCGTGGTGCCGTCGGCCAGCACCAAGATTTCGCTGGGGCCGGCGATCATGTCGATGCCCACGGTGCCGAACACGTGCTTCTTGGCACTGGCCACGTAGGCGTTGCCGGGGCCGGTGATCTTGTCCACCTTGGGCACGGTCTGGGTGCCGTAGGCCAGCGCGGCCACGGCCTGCGCCCCGCCGATGGTGAAGGCGCGGCTCACGCCCGCGACGTAGGCGGCGGCCAGCACCAGCGGGTTTTTCTCGCCACGCGGGGTGGGCACCACCATGACGATGTCTTCGACCCCCGCCACGTGGGCCGGGATGGCGTTCATCAGCACGCTGCTGGGGTAGGCCGCCTTGCCACCGGGCACGTAAATGCCCACGCGGTCCAGCGGCGTGACCTTCTGGCCCAGCAGGGTGCCGTCCTCGTCGCGGTAGGTCCAGCTTTCGCCGCTGGCCTTCTTCTGCGCCTCGTGGTAGCGACGCACCCGGTCGGCCGCCTGTTGCAGCGCGTCGCGCTGGGCGGCGGGCAGGCCGTCAAACGCAGTCTTTAGCTCGGCCTGGGTCAGTTCGAGTTCGGCCATGGCGGCGGCGCTCAGGCCGTCGAAGCGCTGGGTGTACTCCAGCACGGCGGCGTCACCGCGCGCTTTCACGTCGGCCAGGATGTCGGCCACCCGCTGCTCGATGGCGGCGTCGGTGTCGGCCGACCAGTGCAGACGCTGCTGGAAGCGGGCCTCGAAATCGGCGTCGGCGGTGTTCAGGCGCAGCGGCGTGGCCTTGGGGGCGGTATCGGTCATGCGGCAACTCCCTGGGGCTGGCTGGCGCGGGCAAAGGCGTCCAGGATGGGGCGCAGCGCCTCGCGCTTGACCTTGAGCGCGCCCTGGTTCACCACCAGGCGCGAGGAAATGTCCATGATGCGCTCCACCTCGACCAGGTGATTGGCCTTGAGGGTATTGCCGGTGGACACCAGGTCCACGATGGCGTCGGCCAGGCCGGTGAGCGGCGCCAGTTCCATGCTGCCGTAGAGCTTGATCAGGTCCACGTGCACGCCCTTGCTGGCAAAGAAGTCGCGCGCAATCGCCACGTACTTGGTGGCCACCTTCAGGCGGGCGCCCTGGCGCACGGCGCGGGCGTAGTCGAAGTCGGCGCGCACCGCCACGCTCATGCGGCACTTGGCGATCCCCAAGTCCAGCGGCTGGTACAGGCCCACGTTGCCCGCCCCACCCCACTCAGCCTCGTGCTCCAGCAGGGTGTCTTTGCCGCACACGCCCAGGTCGGCGCCGCCGTACTGCACGTAGGTGGGCACGTCGGAGGCGCGCACCAGCACCACCCGCACGTCGGGCCGGTTGGTGGGCAGGATCAGCTTGCGCGACTTTTCCGGGTCCTCCAGCACCTCGATGCCGGCGGCAGCCAGCAGCGGCAGGGTTTCTTCGAAGATGCGGCCCTTGGACAGGGCCAGGGTCAACTGGCTGGCGCTCATGAGAGCCTTTCGATGTCCGCGCCCAGGGCGCGCAGTTTCACTTCCATCTGGTCGTAGCCGCGGTCCAGGTGGTAGATGCGGTCCACCACGGTTTCGCCGTCGGCCACCAGCCCTGCGATCACCAGGCTGGCCGAGGCGCGCAGGTCAGTCGCCATCACGGTGGCGCCGGACAGGCGCTCCACGCCTTCCACCAGGGCCACACGGCCGTCGATGTGGATTTTGGCGCCCAGGCGCTGCAGTTCCTGCACGTGCATGAAGCGGTTCTCGAAGATGGTCTCGGTGACGCTGCTGGCGCCTTGCGCCACGGCGTTGAGGGCCATGAACTGCGCCTGCATGTCGGTCGGGAAGCCGGGGTACTCGGTGGTGCGGAAGGTCTGGGCCTTGAGTGCCGCCGCGCCGGGCGAGGCCACTCTCAGGCCGTCGGGCACCTCGTCTACCGTCACGCCGGCGTCGCGCAGTTTGTCGATCACCGCGTCCAGGTGGTCGCCCCGGGCGTGATGCAACAGCGCCTCGCCGCCGGTGGCCGCCACCGCACACAAAAAGGTCCCGGCCTCGATGCGGTCCGCCACCAC
>JAUWAE010000045.1 GCA_030602185.1 Comamonadaceae bacterium | reverse complement strand
ATCGGCTGTGGCAGGCGCCGGCTGAGCCAGCCAGCGGGCGATGGAGCGGTGCGCAGGCGGCAGGGCATCGGCATCGGCCGGCCCGGGGTGTCCGGCCAGGTAACGGGCATAAGCCCGCTCGGCAGCGGCAGCCGGGGCCGCCTCGGGCAGTACGAGGCGCTCAAACCCTTCGCAAGGCACCAGATCCAGCGCGGCCTGACGCACAGCACAGCGCACCAGCTCCAGCCGTGCGACCGCAGCCGGCTGTGCGGTGCGCGCCAGTTCGGCCCGCGCGCGGGACCATTCGACCTGGGCGATGCGGGCCAGGCCCTCCAGCTCGGCCTCGACCGCACGCTCGGTCGCTCCGTGGGCATTGAGCTGCCAGTTGGGCACACGCGGGGCTGGCGAGCAGGCCACCAGGGCCAGGGAGGCCACCAGCGCTGTCAGTACGCGGGTCATCGGGGGAGGCTTCATGGCAGTTTCAACTCCGTGTCGCGGGCAAACGGCCAGCGCCGCTGGATGTCGTTCACCAGGCCCTCCACCTTGCGCAGGCTGGCCTCCACCTCGGCGCGGAGCACGTCGAGGTCGACCGTGGCGGCCCGGGTGTTTTCCGCGATACCCTGCGCCTCCACCAGCACCCCGTCGACGCGCTGCAAGGTCTGGCGGGCACCGGCCAGCAAGGCCTGCAGCTCACGTACCGTGGCCTGGGTGTCGTCCATCAGGCCGGCTTCACCAAACACCCGCTGGTCGGCCTGACCGATCAGGGTTTCGGTGCGGGCGGCCACGGTTTCGAGCCGGGCCAGTGTGCGGCGGGCCTCGTCGAACACCGCCAGCACGCGCTCGCGGTCCTGGCCGGCGAGTAGGTCCAACGCCCCCCCCGGCCCGTTCAGGCGGGCGGTGGCGGCTTCGATCTGGCGCAGGCTGGCGCTGAGCGCGGCGTCGCGGTGGGTCAGCGCATTGAGGTTCTCGAGCAGGTCACGCACCGAGCTGACCAGCCGCGGGATCTCGGCCATGGCATCGCCTTTGAGCACCTGGCGTTCCGCCCCGTCGGCCAGGGGAGGCGCGTCGAGCACACCGGTGTAGGCACGGATGCGGGTGGCCCCGACCAGGCTGCGTTCCATGGTGAAGATGCTCGACTCTCGCAGCCAGTGGGCGTCCTTGCGGGGCACGTCCACCAAGATGCGGGCCTCGCCCTGTGGGCCCAACTCGATGCGGCGCACCCGTCCGATGGGAAAGCCCGAGAACGTCAGGTCCATGCCCACCGACACCCCTTCGGAGTCGTCGGCCAGCAACACCAGCTCCTGGGTCGACTCGAACACTCCGCGGGCGTACAGCAGGTACAGGCCCGAGCCGATCACCATGGCGACCATCGCCAGCAGCAGCAATGCGGCCTTGAACTCGACACCCGACACGCGGGATGGGTTCAACAGGGGATCGGTCGGGTCTTCCGGGGTCATGGTCTCAATAATAGTTGCCCATCAGCGACACCAGCTCGATGAGCAGCAGCGCCAGGAACATGCGTGCGAGCGACTGCAACTCCGAGCGCGCACGGGCCTCGGCCTGGGACGGGTCGTGCAGGCCGGAGGCGATCGGGATCAGCGCCACGGTGAGCGCGAAAAACAGCGTCTTGAAGGCGAAGATCATCGTCACCACCGGCGTGAACACCTGCCCCACCACCCGCGTGTACGTGGCCAGGGCCCACGGCGTGAGGCCGTAGATGTTGACGTAGGCCAACACCAGCGCCACCAGGCAGCTCACGGCCGCCAGCATGAGCACCGAGAACATGCCCGACAGGGCGCGCGGCAGCACCAGCCAGTGCATCGGGTCGCGCCCCTGCGCCTGCAGGCGGTCCACGGCGCCTCGCTCGCGCAGCACCAGCAATTCGGTGCCCTGCGGGATGGTGATGCGCAAAGCGACGAACAACGCCGCCCCCAACGGGATCAGTTCCAGCACCAGCACCCGCACCACCATGTCGACCGCGTACTGCGACAGCCCGTAGCTTTGCGCCGTGACCACCACGATGCGGATGAGCACAAGGCCGAGCAGCGAGGACAGCACGGTGAACCACAGCAGCACCGGGGCGGTGGCCAGGTAGAGCTGGCGGGCCAGGAAGGGCCAGCGGTCGCGGCCGTAACTCGAGGGCGACAGGGCCAGCACCAAGATCACCGCGCCCAGGTGGACGATGCGCCACCACTGGAGCACCCAGCGCACCAGCGCCTGCCGACTGCCCTGCAGCCAGGCCCAAAGGGTGGAGATCGCTTGCATCGCCCGATCTTAGCCCGCCTTCACGGCAATGGCTGCAAAGCCCACTGCACGTGCTCGCGCACCAGCACGCTCGGGTGGTCGAGCCGGGCCTGCAGTGCCACCTGCAACGGCCGCCGCTCGGCCGGCGCGGCCACTGCCAGCGCATTGCCCAGGGCCACCGCGACGTTGCGCAACCAGCGCTCGTGGCCAATGCGCCGGATCGGGCCACCCTCGGTGTGGCGCAGGAAGGTCGGTTCATCCCAGCCGAACACGTCCACCAACGCCTGGTTGACCAGCGGGGCTCGGGCGTCGAAATCGGGCAGCATGCTGCGCCGCGCGTACTTGTTCCAGGGACAGGCCAGCTGGCAATCATCGCAGCCGTACACCCGGTTACCGATGGCACGCCGCCAGGGCAGCGGGATGGGCCCGGCGTGCTCGATGGTCCAGTAGGAAATGCAGCGCCGGGCGTCCACCCGGTACGGGGCCACGATGGCGCCGGTGGGGCAGGCCGAGAGGCAGGCGGTGCATTGGCCACAATGGGCGCTCGCCGGCGGCGTGGCCGGCAAGGCCAGATTGAGGAAGATTTCCCCCAAAAAGAACGTGGAGCCGGCGTCGCGGTGCAGCAGCAGGGTGTGCTTGCCGCGCCAGCCCAACCCGCTGCGGCTCGCCAGTTCCACCTCCAGCACCGGCGCTGAATCGGTGAACGGCCGGTGGGCCAGCGGTGGCAACCGGCCCTGGGCCACTTCCTCCACGAGCGCCGCCTCGATGCGCTCGCCCAGCTTTTGCAAGCGTTGACGCAGCACCTTGTGGTAGTCCCGCCCGCGGGCATACAGCGACACCACCGCCTCGCCGGGGCGCTGCAGGCGGGCCGATTCCTGGGCCACCCAGTCGGGCGGGGTGCTGCGCGGCAGATAATCCATGCGCGCCGTCACCACGCTCAGCGTGCCGGGCACGAGCTCTACCGGCCGGGCGCGCTTGAGGCCGTGGGTGGCCATGTAGTCCATGCTGCCGTGGCAACCCGCGGCCAGCCAGGCGAGCAGTCCCGGCTCGGCGCTGCACAGGTCCACCCCGGCCACGCCGATTTGGGAGAATCCCAACTCGCGGCCCCAGCCCTGGATCTGCGTGACAAATTGCGCTGCGTCGAACATCTGCCCCATTGTAGGAAGCCTTTCCATGCCCTTGCCGGCCCCACCCGCCCTGCCGCTGCACCGCTCGCTCCTGTGCGCCACCGAGGCCGACACCGAAGCCCTCGCGAGCCGAATCGCGGCGTGCCCTGAGCTGGCGCACGCCCTCATCACGCTCGACGGCGACCTGGGCACCGGCAAGACCACCTTCGTGCGACACCTGTTGCGTGCCCTGGGCGTGACGGGCCGCATCAAAAGCCCCACTTACGCAGTGGTGGAGCCGCACGAGGCGCCACCGGCACCGGCCTGGCCGGATGGCCTGCGGGTGTCGCACTTCGACCTGTACCGCTTCAGCGAACCCCGGGAATGGGAGGATGCCGGTTTCCGCGAACTTTTGGCCGACCCCGGGCTCAAGCTCGTGGAGTGGCCAGACAAGGCCTCCGGCCTGCTGCCGGTGGCCGATCTGGCGATTGCCCTGACTGCCATGGACGACGACCGCCGCACCCTAGACCTCACCGCCCACAGCCTCACCGGCGCCGCGTTGCTGGAGGCCGCCTGCCGATGAATCGCCGCGACGTGATTGCCCGCCTGGGCCCGGGCGGGGTGCTGTGGCTGTGGCTGGGGCCCCAGCAGATTGCGCGTGGCGCCAGCATCGTGGCGGTGCGCATCTGGCCGGCCAAGGACTACACCCGCGTCACCATCGAGTCCGACGCCAAGCTGCAGGCCCGACCGTTTTTCGTGGCCGACCCACCCCGACTGGCGGTGGATATCGAAGGCATCGACCTGATCCCTGGCCTGCAGGAGCTGGTGAGCAAGGTGCGCTCCGACGATCCCAACATTTCGGGCATCCGCGTGGGACAGAACGCACCCAACGTGGTGCGCCTGGTGGTGGACCTGAAACGGCCGATCGCGCCGCAGGTGTTCGACCTGGCCCCGGTGGCGGCCTACCAGCACCGGCTGGTGCTGGACCTCTACCCCACCGCCCCGCCCGACCCACTGGAGGAACTGATCGCGCAGCGGCTGCGGGAGCTGGAAGCCTTGGCCCCCGCCCCCGCGGCCGCCGATGACAGCGACCCGCTCGGCGCCCTCATCGCACGCCAGGACCGGCCGCGCGAGGCCATGGCCGCACCGCCGTCGGCCCAAGCGCCAGCCCCCGGCCCAGCGGGCCCGCCTCATCCGGCCGAGCCGCCCCAGATGACCGAGGCGCGCCGGCCCAGCTTCAGCGCCAAACAGCGCCCCACCGAGCAGACCGACCAGCTGATCATCGTGGCCCTGGACCCCGGGCACGGCGGCGAAGACCCGGGGGCCATCGGCCCGGGCGGCACCAAGGAAAAAGACGTGGTGCTGTCGATCGCGCTGCAGCTGCGCGACCGGATCAACCGCACGCGGGTCAATGGCCACACCATGCGTGCCTTCCTGACCCGCGACGGCGACTATTTCGTGCCGCTGCACGTGCGGGTGGACAAGGCGCGCCGCGTCCAGGCCGACCTCTTCGTCAGCATCCACGCCGACGCCTTTTTCACCCCACGGCCGCAGGGGGGCAGCATCTATGCGCTGAGCGACCGCGGCGCCACCAGTGCCGCGGCGCGCTGGATTGCCAACAAGGAAAACGCGGCCGACCTGGTGGGCGGCCTGAACGTGCGCGCCAAGGACCTGGAGGTGCAGCGCACCCTGCTGGACATGAGCACCACCGCCCAGATCAACGACAGCCTGCGCCTGGGCAGCGCCATGCTGGGCGAGATGGGCCGGGTCGGCAAGCTGCACAAACCGCGCGTCGAACAGGCCGGCTTTGCGGTGCTGCGCGCGCCCGACATCCCGAGCGTGCTGGTGGAAACCGCCTTCATCAGCAACCCCGACGAAGAGCAGCGCCTGCGCTCGCCCCGTTTCCAGGCCGAGATGGCCGACGCGCTGTTGCGCGGCATCGTCGCCTACTTCGCGAAAAACCCGCCATTGGCCCGCAGCCGCCAGATGTGAGCCGCGGGGCGCCCGGCCGTCAGACCGGGTAAATGAGCGAGTTGAGGATCATCTCGCTGTCGTACACGCACACGCGGCGGCGCAGCTTGAGCACGCCATCGCGGCGAACGAACTCGTCCACGTAGCGGCCCACGTTGAACACCTCGCTCACCCCGCCCGGCTTGGTGCGGAACACGGCGTAATGCGCCTGGGCACGCACCACTTCGCTGCCATCTTCGGTTGCCTCGCAGGCCAGTACCTGCGCCGGACTGACCACGTGGCGGGTGTAATACGGCCCGTGGTAGATGGTGCGGGTGATGCCATGCACGCGGTCTTTCATCATCCCCTGGCTTTCCAGGGCGATCAGGGCCAGCGGCAGGCCGCGGTCAAAGTTTTCGCGCGCCTGCACCTGGTAGTGCCCTTCGGGCACGAAGCACTCGGGCCAGTCGTCAAAGCGGCGCTCGTCCAGGGCGGCCGCGTAGTCGGCGTTGAAGCGGTCGATCTGGTGGAGCAGCCACAGCGACTGCAGGGCATCGGTGGGCAGGCTGTTCATGCGGCCATCGCTTTCTTCCAGTAGGCGTACATGCCACGGATGAGGGTTTCGGTCACCATGTGTTCGGTCGGGCCTTCGCCGGTGCCGGGCTCTTTGCCGCCCAGCTCGCACAGCGTCTCGCCCTGGCCCAGGCCGTCGCTGTTCCACTGGGCAAAACCGTCCTGGCTGAACTCGATCACCTCGCCGTCGTCGGCGCTGACGAAACCGGCCGGGCCGAACAGGTTGGCCTGGCGCAAGCGTCGCTGGGTCATTTCGGGCGTGTCGTCGGCAAAGCCGAAGTGGGTCCAGACGAAATCGAAGCTGCCGTTACCGCGCGGCTGGATGTGCCGGGTCGACAACGAGTTGACCTGCTGCTGCACGATCAGGCTGGGGAACAGCGTGATCATGGTCACGGTGGGGGTGATGGTCTGGCCCGGGTGGCTGGGGTCGTCGATGGTCCACCAGGGTTCGGGCACCACGTCGAGCAGGCGCGGGTCGTTCAGCGTCATGTTGGCCTTGAAGCTGGTCACGCCCTCGGTCACGTCGGTCTTGACACCCGAATCCTTGGCCGGCCCCTGCCCGCCGTCGTTGCGGCGCGACACCATGACGGCATGGCGTCCGTGCTCGTCCATCACCATGCGGCTCTTCTGGTCGGCCCGCCACAGGCCAAAGGTCACGAACCAGGTGTGCAACAGGCCAGGGTGGTAGGGGTCCTTGATGTTCTCCAACATCAGCTTCCAGTTGCCCGGGATGCGCTGGCGGTTGTAGCCCAGCAACTGCAGCGGCCTGGAGCCGTTCGGCCCCTGGAAGATGCGGTCCAGCCAGGGCAGGATCTGTGGCCCCAGGTAGTCGCGCAGCGGTTCGGTCTGGTCGCTGAAGGTCGCGAACACCAGCCCGTGCAGCACCTCGACGCGCAGCTTGGTCAGGCCATTGGCCTTGAGGTCGAAGTCGGGCGGCATCCCACCGTGGGTGCAGTCACCCGCCTCGGTCACCACCTTCACGCCGTCCTTGAACGGCAGGCCCGCCAGGTCGCCGTTGAGCTTGTAGGTCCACTGGTGGTAGGGGCAGACAAAACTGCGGGCGTTGCCGTGCGACTCCTGGCAGAAGCGCACGCCGCGGTGGGCGCAGCGGTTTTCCACCACGCGGATGCCGTGGTCGGTCGCGCGGTCCTTGGGGGCCACGCAGTCACGCACCACGATCACCTGGCGCTCGCCCACCCAGCTCAGCTTGAAGTCACCGGGCTTGGGGATTTCCACCTCCAGGCCCACGTAGCTCCAGTGCGGGCCATAGAACAGTTTGTCGAGCTCCTGCTGGTACACCGCAGGGTCGGTGTAAGCCCAGAAGGGGACACGGCTGGAGCCGGCCGATGCGGGCCAGCGCGAGAGGGCTTCGTGGGTGAGCGGCGCGTTCATGGGAACCTCGTACGTTGAACTGCCGAAATAATATGTACACATATCAATCGCAGCCACAGGGATAACCCGGAGTCGATGGCGTTGCAGGCCCGGGCAGACGGCCTGTTGCTGCCAGCACCGCCCTGTCCCCGCTCCTTAGAATACCGGCGTGAACGCCACCGACCCCACGGGCCCCGCGCCCCGCCCCCACCTGCAACCCCGTCGCCCTATCCGCGAACTGCCCGACGAACTGGTCAGCCAGATCGCCGCTGGCGAGGTGGTGGAGCGACCAGCCTCGGTGGTGCGCGAGCTGGTGGACAACGCCCTTGACGCCGGTGCCTCCCAGGTGGTGGTGCGCCTGCTGGCCGGGGGCGTGCGCCTGATTTCGGTGGAGGACGATGGCTGCGGCATCCCGCGCGAGGAACTGCCCGTGGCCCTCAAGCGCCACGCCACCAGCAAGATCCGCAACCTGGCCGAGCTGGAGGCGGTGGACACCATGGGATTTCGCGGCGAGGCCCTGGCCGCGATCGATTCGATCGCCGAAGTCAGCATTGCCTCGCGCAGCGCCGACGCCAGCGAACCCCACGGCTGGCTGTTGCAGGGCCGCACTGGCGAGCTCAGCCCGGCCGCCCGCACCACGGGCACCACCGTCGAAGTGCGCGAGCTGTTCTACGCCACCCCGGCACGCCGCAAGTTCTTAAAGACCGACGCCACCGAACTCGCCCATTGCCTGGAGGCGGTACGCCGCCACGCCCTGTCACGCCCCGAGGTGGGCTTTGCGGTATGGCACGAGGGCAAACTGGTGGAGCAATGGCGCGCCCAGCCACTGGGCTCCGGCGAGGCCCAGGCCGCCATCGATCAGCGGCTGGCCGATGTGCTGGGTGACGACTTCCTGGCCGACAGCGTGGCCGTGCACTGGCAGGGCCACAGCCTGCGGGTGTGGGGCCGGGTCGGTCTGCCCGATGCCGCACGTGCCCGGGCAGACCGCCAGTTCGCCTACGTCAATGGCCGCTACGTGCGCGACAAGGTCGTCACCCACGCGGCGCGCAGCGCCTACGAGGATGTGCTGCACGGTCAGCGCCAGCCGGTGTACGCGCTGTTCATCGAGATCGACCCCAGCCGCGTCGACGTGAACGTGCACCCGACCAAGATCGAGGTGCGCTTCCGTGACAGCCGGGAGGTGCACCAGGCGGTGCGCCATGCGGTCGAGCAGGCCCTGGCCGCGCCACGGGCCGCCAGCCTGGCCGCCGACGCAGACCAGGCCTCGCCTCCACTGCCCAGCCCTGGGACCGCGCCGACGCGTCCACACACCCAGCTCGGGCTGGACGTGCGCCCTGGGCCCTGGCCCCAGCAGGCACCGATGGGCTGGCCGCGCAGCGTACCGGCGCCGGTGGGCCAGGCCGTGCACGACCTGGCCGCCCTCTGGCGCCCACAAGGCACGTCGGACCAAACGGTGAACCCCGCCGTGTCCGACACGGCACCCGCCAACGAAGCAACCGCCCCGACGCACCCTGCCACCCCTCACACCTGGCCCCTGGGCCGCGCGCTGGCCCAGCTGCACGGGGTCTACATCCTGGCGGAAAACGCGCACGGGCTGGTGCTGGTGGACATGCACGCCGCGCACGAGCGCATCGTCTACGAGCGGCTGAAGCAGCAGTTCGACACTGCCGGCGAGACCCCGCTGCCCAGCCAGCCGCTGCTGATCCCGGCCACCTTCGCCGCCACCCCGACTGAAGCCGCCACGGCCGAAGCCCACCACGCCACGCTACACCGGCTCGGGCTGGACGTGAGCGCGTTCTCACCACAGACCCTGGCGGTGCGGGCCGTACCGGCCACCCTTGCCCAGGGTAACGCGGTGGAACTCGCGCGCAGCGTGCTGGCCGAACTGGCGCAACACGAAGCGGCCACCGTGGTGCAGCGGGCCCACAACGAACTGCTGGCCACCATGGCCTGCCACGGCGCCGTGCGTGCCAACCGCCGGCTCACGCTGGAAGAAATGAACGCCCTGCTGCGCCAGATGGAGGCCACCGAACGCGGCGACCAGTGCAACCATGGCCGCCCCACCTGGCGGCAACTCAGCCTGCGCGAACTCGACGCCCTGTTCTTGCGCGGCCGCTGACACCGCACCAACTGCGTGCAGACGAGCCAATCTCGACCCACTTGAGCACCACCTTGGCACATCTTGCGCATTGATGGTGCTTCTGGCATGCGAAAATGCAGGTTTCGCATGACTCACGCACCATTTTGGAATAACTGATGAAGTACGCCTCCTTGCACGCTTTCCTGGAACACGTTGCCCAGCGCAACCCCGGTCAACCCGAATTCCTGCAGGCCGTCACCGAAGTGATCGAAAGCCTGTGGCCCTTCATCGAAAAGCACCCCAAATACGCCGAGCAGGGCCTGCTCGACCGCCTGGTGGAGCCCGAGCGCGTCGTCATGTTCCGCGTGTCGTGGGTCAACGACCACGGCGACGTGCAGGTCAACCGCGGCTACCGCATCCAGCACAGCTCGGCCATCGGCCCGTACAAGGGCGGCATGCGTTTCCACCCCTCGGTCAACCTGTCCATCCTGAAATTCCTGGCGTTCGAGCAGACCTTCAAGAACGCGCTGACCACGCTGCCCATGGGCGGTGGCAAGGGCGGCTCCGACTTCGACCCCAAGGGCAAGAGCCCCGGCGAAGTGATGCGTTTCTGCCAGGCGCTCATCACCGAGCTGTTCCGCCATGTGGGCTCTGACACCGACGTGCCTGCCGGCGACATCGGCGTGGGTGGCCGCGAAGTGGGCTACATGGCCGGCATGATGAAAAAGCTGAGCAACCGCGCCGACTGCGTGTTCACCGGCAAGGGCTTGAGCTTTGGCGGCTCGCTGATCCGCCCCGAAGCCACCGGCTACGGCACCGTGTACTTTGCCGAGGAAATGCTCAAGCGCAAGGGCATGGGCTTTGACGGCCTGCGCGTCAGCGTCTCCGGCTCGGGCAACGTGGCCCAGTACGCGGTGGAAAAGGCCATGGCGCTGGGCGCCAAGGTGGTGACCGTGTCCGACTCCAGCGGCACCGTGATCGACGAAGACGGTTTCACCCCCGAGAAGCTGGCCGAGCTGATGGAGGTGAAGAACCACCTGTACGGCCGCGTGAGCGACTACGCCGCCCGCACCAAGACCCGCTTTGAAGCCGGCGTGAACCCCTGGAGTGTGCCGGTGGACGTGGCCCTGCCCTGCGCCACCCAGAACGAGCTGGACGTGAACGACGCCCAGACGCTGCTGAAGAACGGCGTGAAGTGCGTGGCCGAAGGCGCCAACATGCCCACCACCATGGACGCGATCAAGGTGTTCGAGGGCAACGGCGTGCTGTACGCCCCGGGCAAGGCCAGCAACGCGGGTGGCGTGGCCACCTCGGGCCTGGAAATGAGCCAGAACGCCATGCGCCTGAGCTGGCCGCGCGAGGAAGTGGACGCCCGCCTGCACGGCATCATGGTTGGTATCCACGAAGCCTGCGTGCGCCACGGCGAGCGCGCCGACGGCTCGCTGAGCTACGTCGACGGCGCCAACATCGCCGGCTTCGTCAAGGTGGCCGACGCGATGCTGGCCCAGGGCGTGATCTGACGCCCAGCCTTACAGCTGGATGCGGGCCGCGTAGGCCCGCAGTTCGTCCAGCGGCGGGTCCTTGCGGGGCCACACCAGCCCCACCCCGTCATCGGCATACCGTGGCAACACGTGCACGTGCACATGGGGCACGGTCTGCCAGCCGGCGGGTTTGTTGGTCTGCAACAGTGTCATGCCCTCCGGCTCGAACGCGGCCTGCACCGCCCGCGCCACACGGGCCGCCACGGTGAACAGGTGCGCCACGGTATCGTCGTCCAGTTCCATCAGGGTCTCGACTTGGCGCTTGGGCGCCACCAGCACGTGGCCGGGGTTGCACTGTCCGGCGTCCATGAACGCGATGACGGTGTCGTCTTCGTACACGATGGCAGTAGGCAGTTCGCGCTGCACGATGCGGGTGAACACACTGGCGGTCAAGTTGTATCTCCTGGACTGTTGTTGTCCCGCGATTGTGCACCGGCCGTTGCGTGGACTGCGACGCTCCAGTGACGGTGGCGTCGTGTGCGATCTGTTAACCTCGACACAATGTCTGTCCACCGCTCCCCCCACATGAGCAACGGCACCATCGTGCTGGCCCTGGCCCTGCTGCTGGGCGCCCAGCCGATCGCCACCGACCTCTACCTGCCTGCCCTGCCCGCGCTGACGGTCGGCTTTGGTGCCTCCATGCACCAGGCACAGCTGACGCTCACGGCCCTGCTGCTGGCGTTCGGCATCTCCCAACTGGTCTGGGGCCCGCTGTCCGACCGCTACGGCCGCCGCCCGGTGTTGCTGTGGGGCATGGCCGCCTTCACCGTTGCCTCGATCGGCAGCGTGTTCTCGGCCAGCATGGAGCAGTTGCTGGTGTGGCGTTCGGTCCAGGGCGCTGCCATGGGGGCGGGCGTGATGTGCGCTCGGGCCATCGTGCGAGATCTCTACACACCGGCCGAGGGCGCACGCATGATGTCCAAGGGCCTGACCGGTCTGGGCCTCTTGGCCTGCATGAGTGCGCCGCTCGGCGGGCTGCTGTCGGAATGGTTCGGCTGGCGGGTGACGCTTGCCGCCCTGGCCGTCTTCGGCGCGGTGGCCCTGCTCTTCCTGGGCTGGCGCTTCACCGAAACCCTGCAAGCCGCCAATCCGCGCGCCCTGCAGCCCAAAGAGATGTGGCGCGTGTGGCGGCAGATCGTGCGCCACCCCACCTACTGGACCTTCACCCTGCTGGCCACCACCTCGTACTGTGGCCTGTTCACCTTCCTGGCCACGTCGTCGTTCGTATTCATCAATGTGCTGCACCTGAGCAAGCCGCAATACGGACTGCTCATGCTGTCCATGACCACGAGCTACATCCTGGGCACCGTGGTGTGCCGCCGCTTGATCCCGCGCTGGGGCATCCGGCGCACGGTGGCCGTGGCAGCGTGCTTCACCCTGGCCGGCGGCACCACCATGGGCGTGCTGGCGCTCATGGGCTGGCAAAACACCTGGGGCATCATGCTGCCGTACTACCTGTTCATGCTCGCACACGGGGTGCACCAGCCCTGCGGGCAGAGCGGTGCCGTGTCGCCCTTCCCTCAGGCCGCCGGCGCCGCTTCGGCACTCAGCGGCTTTACCATGATGGTCGCCGCATTCGCCATGGGCACCTGGCTCGGGGGACGCATGTCGTCGGCCGAGGCCGCCACGGTGCTGCCGCTCACCAATGGGATCTGGTTCTGGAGCGTGATGATCGCGCTGGTGGCCTGGACGCTGGTGCAGCGCTTCGGTGATGCGCGTACGGCCCCGCAACGCGTGGCGGCCGGCGCCCGGCCATGAGCCCCGACCACGCCACCTGGGTGGCGATTGCCGGGCCCACCGCCTCGGGCAAGACCGCCCTGGCCCTGGCGTTTGGGCTGGAGCGCCCGGTCGAGATCGTCAGTGTCGACTCGGCGCTGGTGTACCGTGGCATGGACATCGGCACCGCCAAGCCGACCGAACAGGAGCAGGCGCAGGTGCCACACCACCTGATCGACATCCGCGACCCGAAAGAGGCCTACAGCGCGGCCGAATTCGTGCGCGACGCCACGGGGCTGCTGCACGCCATCCGCCAGCGAGGGGCCGTGCCGCTGCTGGTGGGTGGCACGATGCTGTATTTCAAGGCCCTGTTCGAAGGACTGGACGACATGCCGCCCGCGCAACCGGCGCTGCGCGCCGAGCTGGAGGCCGAAGCCCAGCAACGAGGCTGGCCCGCCCTGCACGCCGACCTGCAGCGGATCGACCCCGTCACGGCAGCCCGACTGGCCCCCAACGACAGCCAGCGCATTGGCCGGGCGCTGGAGGTGTACCGCGCCACGGGCCAGCCCTTGTCGAGTTTTCACCGTCGCGCCGCACCGGACCCCAAACAGCCGCTGCACATCGATGGACTGCCGGGCGCTCTGCTGTCACTGGAGCCACTGGACCGCGGCTGGCTGCACGAGCGTATCGCACAGCGCTTCGATGCCATGTTGGCACACGGTCTGGTGGACGAGGTTCAAGCCCTTCGCGCCCGCGGCGACCTGACGCCGGAGCTGCCCTCGATGCGTTGCGTGGGCTACCGCCAGGCCTGGGCAGCGCTCGACAGTGCGCAAGCCGAGGGCCGCAGTGCCTTGAACGAGCGCGAGCTGGCCCAGCTGCGCGAAACCGGCATCTACGCCACCCGGCAACTGGCCAAGCGGCAGCTCACGTGGCTGCGCAGTATGCCGGCGCGGCTGGCGCTGCCCTGCGACGCGCCACACGCCCACACCGCCGCGCTCCAGCGCCTGCGCACGCTGCTCGATTGAGCGTAGCGGCCGCCACCGGCCGTGCTCAGCCCAGCAAGCGTGCCTTGGCCTCGGCGTACTCGCGCTTCAGGCGGCCCACCAGTTCGGCCGTGGGCACCACCTGGTCAATCACCCCGATGCCCTGGCCGCACCCCCAGATGTCTTTCCAGGCTTTCTTGGCGTCACCGCCAAAGTTCATCTTGCTCGGGTCGCTCTCGGGCAGGTTGTCGGGATCCAGACCGGCCGCACGGATGGACGGCTTGAGGTAGTTGCCGTGCACACCGGTGAACAGGTTGCTGTAGACGATGTCGTCGGAGTTGCTCTCCACCACGCAGCGCTTGTACTCGTCAGAGGCGCGGGCCTCTTCGGTCGCGATGAAGGCCGACCCAATGTAGGCAAAGTCGGCCCCCATGGCCTGCGCGGCCAGCACCGAACCACCGGTCGCGATGGAACCCGACAGCGCGACCGGACCGTCGAACCACTGCCGGATTTCCTGCACCAGCGCAAAGGGGCTCTTCACGCCTGCATGGCCACCGGCACCGGCGGCCACCGCGATCAGGCCATCGGCGCCTTTCTCGATGGCCTTGCGGGCAAAGAAGTTGTTGATGATGTCGTGCAGCACCACGCCACCCCAGTTGTGCACGGCCTGGTTCACGTCTTCTCGCGCGCCCAGGCTGGTGATCACGATGGGCACCTTGTACTTGGCGCACAGGGCCATGTCGTGCTCCAGCCGGTCGTTGCTCTTGTGCACGATCTGGTTGATGGCAAACGGCGCGGCGGGGCTGTCTGGGTGGGCGCGGTCATGCGCGGCCAGGGCCTCGGTGATTTCGGCGAGCCACTCGTCAAGCTGCGAGGCCGGGCGCGCGTTCAGCGCCGGCATGGACCCAACCACACCGGCCTTGCACTGGGCAATGACGAGTTTGGGGTTGCTGATGATGAACAGCGGCGAGCCGATCACCGGGAACGGCACGCGCTGCAAAGCGGGAGGCAATCTGGACATGGGGTCTCCAAACGGGTTCGGAAGGATTCTGAAGCCGACAGAAAAAACGCCCTGTCGGTGATGTGACAGGGCGCCAGCGGGTACAAGCCGCGTCAGAAGGCTTCCAGCGCCATCTCGGTCACGCCGGCCGCGCCTTCAACGATCGCATCGCGCAGGCCAGGCACGCGCGTCAGGATGTGGTCGGCGTAGAAGCGCGCGGTGGTCACCTTGGCCTGCATGAAGGCCGTGTCGTTGCCTGCGGCCAGTTCGCGCTCGGCCACCAGCAGGGCGCGCGCCATCTGCCAGCCGGCCATCAGGTTGCCCGCCAGCATCAGGTAGTTGACACTGCCGGCGTAGATGGCGTTGGGGTCGGCCTTGGCCTGCCCAGCGATGAATTCCACCGTGTCCACAAAGGCAGCGCGCGCAGCCTTCAGGCGCTTGAGCATGGCCTGCGCATTCGCGCTGCCGCTGGCGACCAGGTCGGCCTCGGTGGCTTCGATCTGCCGGGCCAGCGCCTTGGCGCCCTGGCCGCCATCGCGCGCGGTCTTGCGCCCCACCAGGTCGTTGGCCTGGATGGCGGTGGTGCCTTCGTAGATGGTGAGGATCTTGGCGTCGCGGTAGTACTGGGCCGCGCCGGTTTCCTCGATGAAGCCCATGCCCCCGTGCACCTGCACGCCCAGGCTGGTGACTTCGAGGCTCATTTCGGTGCTGTAGCCCTTGACCAGCGGCACCATGAACTCGTAGAAGGCCTGGTTCTGCTTGCGCG
>JAUWAE010000328.1 GCA_030602185.1 Comamonadaceae bacterium | reverse complement strand
GCGGCCTCGCTGAGCTGGCCGTGGCCGATGAGCAGCTTGACGTAGTCGAAGCGCAGGTCGTTGTTCTCGGGCGCCTGGGCCAGCGCATCGGCCAGGCGCGACAGGGCCGTGCCCGTGTCGCCGGCTTCGGCCAGTTGCTGGGCCTCTTCGGCGTGGGCTTCCGCCTGCAGCTCGTCCTCGCTCGGCAGGTGCTTGTCGAGGAAGGCGCGCACCTGGCCCTCGGGCAGCGCACCCATGAAGCCGTCCACCGGCTGGCCATTGACCATCAGCACGCAGGTGGGGATGCTGCGGATGCCGAACGCCGCGGCCAGCTGCTGCTCGTCGTCGGAGTTGATCTTGACCAGCTTGAAGCGCCCGCCGTAGGCCGCCTCCACCTTTTCCAGCACGGGGCCGAGCGACTTGCACGGGCCGCACCAGGGGGCCCAGAAGTCCACCAGCACGGGCACGTGTTGCGAAGCCTCGATGACTTCGGTTTCAAAATTCGCCAGGGTCACGTCGATCATGGTGGGACAGGGTTCCGGTGGAGGTTGACGGGGGCCGGGATGGCACTGTGGCTCCAAATGGGGGCAAAACGTAAAATCCCAACTTTCATGGAGCGGTGATGAGCGCAGACATCCAGGTCGGCGTGGTGATGGGATCCAGCAGCGACTGGGACACCATGCAGCACGCGGTGCAGATTTTCCAACAGTTTGGCGTGGCGCACGAAGCGCGGGTGGTCTCGGCCCACCGCATGCCGGACGACATGTTCGCCTACGCCGAGGCGGCGGGCCCGCGCGGGCTCAAGGCCATCGTGGCCGGTGCCGGCGGCGCGGCGCACCTGCCGGGCATGCTGGCCTCCAAAACCACGGTGCCGGTGCTGGGTGTGCCGGTGCAGACCAAGGCGCTGTCGGGCGTGGATTCGCTGCACAGCATCGTGCAGATGCCCAAGGGCGTGCCGGTGGCCACCTTTGCCATCGGCCCGGCAGGCGCGGCCAACGCGGCCCTGTTTGCGGTGGCCATGCTGGCCAACGAGCACCCCGAGCTGCTGCAGAAGCTGCAGGCCTTCCGCGCCGCGCAGACCGAAGCCGCGCGCGCCATGGTGGTGCCGCCGAAGGAGGACGCATGAGCCGCAAACCGGTACTGCCCGGCCAGATGATGCCCAGCGGCCAGCTTGCCACCCTGGGTGTGATGGGCGGCGGCCAGCTGGGCCGCATGTTCGTGCAGGCGGCCCAGGAAATGGGCTACTTCACCGCCGTGCTGGACGCCGACCCGGCCAGCCCGGCCGGGCTGGTGAGCCACTACCACATCGACACGCCCTACGACGACGAACAGGGCCTGGCGCAGCTGATGCAGCGCTGCGAGGCCATCACGACCGAGTTCGAGAACGTGCCCGCCCCGGCGCTGATGACGCTGGGCGCGCACCGCCCGGTGGCCCCCAGCGCCAACGCAGTGGCCGTGGCGCAGGACCGCATTGCCGAAAAGGCCCACGTCGTGGCCTGCGCCCAGGCCGGTGGCGTGGGCCCCGCGCCCTACGCCGCGATCGAGACCGAGGCGCTGCTGAACGCCGTGCCCGACGACTTGCTGCC
>JAUWAE010000005.1 GCA_030602185.1 Comamonadaceae bacterium | reverse complement strand
ATGTAACGATCATCGCTGTCTCGACTTACATAGTGGGATTGCTTGTTGATCTTGTTGATGATCTTGTCTCAGGGTTTTATTGTGTGGTTAATGGAGGCTGAACATGAGTGTGTTGCAGAAAGCTGGGTCGGTTGTATGGATTATCGACAAAATCAAGCAGGTTGTGGAGGCCGCGGAAATTGTGCAAAATGCCACAGACCCGGCCAAGAGGGAGCAAGCGGCATACGATGCCGCAACAAAATTGGCTGAGGCTGTGGGGATCGGTATACCTCTTTGGTTTATTGATAAAGCTGTCACCAAGACGGGGCTTGATAGAGTCTTTGATTCTCTAAGAAAAAATAAGGCGTTTGAGGAGTATTTGAAAGATCAGGTCGCTCAAAAAAATCTTAGAGATTTTGGGCTCGGGAATCTTGCTGAGTGGGGGCTGAAAGAACTTCGTGACTGGATTAGTAGGAATGGATATCTTGATCCAGTTTTTGATTTGGTAACGGGGCGCTATGGAAATGCTCAAACATGGGTCCAACGCCGCGACCCGCTGACCCTGGACCTGGACGGTGACGGCCTGGAGACAGTGGGCATCAACGCCGCCAACCCCATCCTCTTCGACCATGACGGCGACGGCGTCAAGAACGCTACTGGCTGGATCCAGCCCGACGACGGCTTCCTGGTGCTCGACCGCAACGGCGACGGCCTCATCAACGACGGCACCGAACTCTTCGGCGACAGCACCCCCGTGTTCGACGCTGACGGCAACGTTGTGCGCAAAGCCGTGGATGGTTTCGACGCCCTGGCGCAAGAGGACACCAACGGCGACGGCCTCGTCAACAACCAGGACGCCAACTGGGCCAGCCTGCGCGTGTGGCAAGACGCCAACAGCGACGGCATCAGCCAGGCCAATGAACACACCGCCCTGCTCGACACCAGTGCCGTGCCACTTTCGGTTGCACAACGCATAAAATGTACAAAATCTTGCACCACCCGCAACATCCGGAGGCCACATGGCAATTTCAGCCAGCGACGTGATTCCCCTTTCACAGGCTCGCGCCAACTTTTCTGAGCTGGCCGATGAAGTCAGAGGCGGGGCTGAAAAAATCATCACCAAGAACGGGGAAGCGATCATTGCCCTGATCGACGCCAAGCGCCTGGACTATTACCACCAGCTGGAGCGTGAGCGCATCCACTTGCTGTTGATTGACGAGGCATCCAAGGGTCTGGATGACGTGGCGGCTGGACGGGTTCAGGATGCCCGTGCAGCGCTGACGGCCATGAAGAAGCGTCGGGCCGCTTGATCGCCATCGACAGATTGGCTACCCGATGACCAGTCGCATCACCGCGAAGCTCACCGCCAACTTCGAGCGCAACCTTGCAGAGATTGAGCAGTTCTTACTGGAGGCCGAGGCGCCACATGCCTTCGACGATTTGCTCGATGAGTTGTTGGGCACGGTGTTGCCCAACTTGGAACGGTTCCCAGCACTTGGCCGACCGTTCTTCAACCGTGCGGTTGGTTCAGCGGAAGCTACCAACGCCCTCGCAGCCTTGCAAAACAAGCTGGCTGCGGTCGGCTGGGGCTCCACAGCCTCTTTGCGTGAGTACGTTATGGCGCAATTCCTGGTGCTGTACATGCAGGCTGGTGACACGCTGTTTCTGCTGTCGATCAAGCACCACCGCCAGCTTTCTTTTGACTTTGACGGCCACTGGAGTAGTCAAAACTGAGCCAACAAAAAAACGGCCCGTGGGCCGTTTTGCTTTATTCACGCCGATAGGTGCCGGTTTCAGGCGAAGTTGGCTTCAGCGAAAGACCAGTTCACCAGCTTGTCCAGGAAGGTTTCCACGAACTTGGGACGCAGGTTGCGGTAGTCGATGTAGTAGGCATGCTCCCACACGTCCACGGT
Source organism: Comamonadaceae bacterium (assembly GCA_030602185.1). Lineage (GTDB taxonomy): Bacteria > Pseudomonadota > Gammaproteobacteria > Burkholderiales > Burkholderiaceae_C > JAUWAE01. Next base: position 38,784 of record JAUWAE010000005.1, on the reverse strand, counting down.
CAGCAGCGGCTTGTCGCCCGTCGTCAGCGGGGTGCCGGCGGCGCCCATGTTGACGATGTCCACCGAGCCATCGGCCTTCTTGACCAGCCAGGTCCAGCCAGAGCCGAAGTTGCCCACGGCGCTCTTGACGAAGGCTTCCTTGAACGCGGCGTACGAGCCCCATTTGGCGTTGATGGCCGCGGCCAGGGCGCCGGTGGGCTCACCACCGCCGTTGGGCTTCATGCAGTTCCAGAAGAAGGTGTGGTTCCAGATCTGGGCGGCGTTGTTGTAGATACCACCGCTGGACTTCTTGACGATGGACTCCAGGTCCATGCTTTCGAACTCGGTGCCCTTTTGCAGGTTGTTCAGGTTCACCACGTAGGCGTTGTGGTGCTTGCCGTGGTGGAACTCCAGCGTCTCCTTGGAGTAGTGCGGCTCCAGCGCATCGATGGCATAGGGCAACGCGGGCAGGGTGTGTTCCATGTGCAGTTCCTCAGTGTGTGGTTGGAATAAACGTCCATTGTAGGAAACAAGTGGCCGCCTTGCGGCACCAGGGTCAAATCTGCCAGAGCCGACGGGCAGCACCCCCACGACCACCGCACACAGAAGCCCCAGGTGTCCACACCGTGGAGCGCCCGGCCGAACAATCGCCCTCCCTAGGGAATTTCGTGTGTTTCCCCCGGCTTTCGACAGACTTTTACACAAAGTTATCCACAATTTCAGCCCTGCTTGTGGTCGCGCGACGACCCACCGTGCTGGGCCATAATGCAGGGCGTCGCACCGCCCGGTCGCACCGCGAGGAGTCCTGCATTGCTGTCCATCATTCAAGCCGCTGGCTGGCCCATCTGGCCCCTGATCGCCTGTTCCGTGCTCGGTCTGGCCCTGATCATTGAACGCTTCCTCAGCCTGAAGACCGACAAGGTGGCGCCGGCGCGGCTGGTCGACGAGGCCATCATGGCGTCGCGCACCGCGGTCCCCGCCCCGCAGGTCATCGACCAGCTGGCCGACAACTCGGTGCTGGGTGAACTCCTGGCCTCGGGTTTCCGGACCCTGCACCACAACCCCAAGGCCACCGAAGACGAACTGCGCTCCAGCCTCGAATCGGCTGGTCGCCTGGCTGCGGCACAGCTGCAAAAGTACCTCGGGGCGCTGGCCACCATCGCATCGGCGGCGCCGTTGCTGGGCCTGCTGGGCACCGTCATCGGCATGATCGAAATCTTTGGTTCGCAGGCGGGCACCGGCGGCCTCACCCCCGGGGGCGGCAACCCGGAGCAGCTGGCGCACGGCATTTCGGTCGCCCTTTACAACACCGCATTCGGACTCATCGTGGCCATACCGGCGCTGATCTTCTGGCGCTACTTCCGGGCCCGGGTGGATGCCTACCTGCTGCAGATGGAGGTGGCGGCGGAGCGCTTCGCCCACCATCTGCTGAGTCTGCGGCGCTGAACCTGCCGGGAGGCCAGCCATGAACTTTCGCAACGGCACCCGGGAAGAGCCGGAAATCAACCTGATCCCGTTCATCGACATCCTGCTGGTGGTGTTGATCTTCCTAATGCTGACGACCACTTACAGCAAGTACACCGAACTGCGCGTCAACCTTCCGGTGGCAAATGCTGACCAGGCGCGCGAGCACCCGAAGGAAGTCACGGTGTCGGTGGGTCAGGACGGGCGCTATGCCGTCAATGGCCGCGTGCTCGAGCCGGCCAGCGTGGACGCGCTGGTGCAAGCCCTGCGCCAGGCGGCCCCGAATGGCAGCGAACACATCATTGTCATCAGCGCCGATGCAGCGGCCAGCCACCAGGCGGTGGTGAACGTGATGGACGCCGCGCGCCGCTCCGGGCTGCAGCAGATCACTTTCGCGACCCAGCAAGCCCTTGGCCGCTGACGCCCCGGCCCCGCGCCACCCCACCTTCGCCCAGCGCCTGGTGGCGGCCTGGCCACACCGCCGCGGGCTGGCCTTGTGGCTGTGGCCGCTGTCGCAACTGTACCGACTGGCGCTGTGGCTGCGCCGGCTGTTCTACAGGCTGGGCTGGGCCCGCACACACCGTTTGCCGGTGCCGGTGGTGGTGGTGGGCAACGTGGTGGTGGGTGGGGCCGGCAAAACGCCCACCGTCATCGCGCTGGTGCGGGACCTGCGCGCTAAGGGGCGTTGCCCGGGCGTGATCTCGCGCGGCCATGGCCGCAGCGACCAGGGCTGCGTGGAGGTGCGAGCCGACAGCGACAGCGCGGTCTGCGGCGACGAACCGCTGCTGATCGCCCAGGCCACCGGCGTGCCGCTGGTGGTGGGACGCGACCGCGTGGCTGCGGGGCAGATGCTGCTGACCCAGCACCCCGAGGTGGACGTCGTCGTCAGTGACGACGGCATGCAACACTGGGCCTTGCAGCGCGACATCACCCTGGTGGTGTTTGACGCACGGGGCATCGGCAACGGCTGGCTGCTGCCGGCCGGCATGTTGCGCGAGCCGTGGCCGGCACCAGCCTGGGGCCAGGGGCCGCTGTACCTGCTCTACAACCCTGCGCCGCACGCACCGGAACCCCCGCCCCTGCTGGCCGCGGCTTACCGCAGCGAGCGCACGCTGGCGGGCCACGCCCTCGCCCCAGACGGCCGCACCCGCGACCTGGCCCAGTGGGCCCAGGCCGACGCGGTGCAGCTGGGCGCGCTGGCGGGCATCGCCCAACCCGAGGCGTTTTTTGACATGCTGCGCGCCCACGGCCTGGCACTGCAACACACCCTGGCCCTGCCCGACCACGCCAGCGGCGAGCAACTGCAGAACGCCCTGGCCCGTCACAGCCCGACCACAGTGTGGTTCTGCACCGAAAAGGATGCCGTCAAGCTGTTTCCGCGGCTACAACGGTCGGCCAACAACCCGCAAGTCTGGGCCGTGCCACTGCGCCAGACGCTGCCACCCGAGCTGCTGAGCCGGCTGCAACACGACCTGGACGCACTATCATCGCCGCATGGACACCAAACTCCTTGAACTGCTGGTCTGCCCGGTCACCAAAGGCCCGCTGATCTACCAGCGCGACACCCAGGAACTGATCTCCCGCAGCGCCCGGCTGGCCTACCCGATCCGCGACGGCATCCCGATCATGCTGGAAAACGAGGCACGGGAGATCAGCGAAGAAGAAGCGAGCCGGCTGCCCCCTGCCCCATGAGCGCTGCCGCCTTCCACGTCCTGATCCCGGCGCGCATGGCCTCGACGCGCCTGCCCGACAAGCCGCTGGCCGACATCCACGGCCAGCCCATGGTGGTCCGGGTGGCGCAACGGGCCGCCGCCAGCCACGCCCGCACCTGCACCGTGGCCACCGACGACGTGCGCATTGCCGATGCCTGCGCCCGTGCCGGCGTGCCCGCCGTGATCACCCGCGCCGACCACCCCAGCGGCAGCGACCGGCTGGCCGAAGCCTGTGAACGGCTGGGCTTGGCCGACGACGCCATCGTCGTCAACGTGCAGGGCGACGAACCCCTCATGGACCCCGCACTGGTCGATGCCGTGGCAGCACTGCTCGACGCCCGGCCGGACTGCGTGATGGCCACTGCAGCGCACGCGCTGTCGGGGCCCGAGGAGTTCCTCAACCCCAACGTCGTCAAAGTCGTGTTGGACCGGCGCCAGACGGCGCTCTACTTCAGCCGCGCCCCCATCCCCTGGTGGCGCGACGGCATGGCATCGCAAGGCACCGTGCCCGCCGGGCTGCCCCCACAGGTGATGCCGCTGCGCCACATCGGCCTCTACGCCTACCGGGTGGGTTTTCTCAAGCGCTTTCCCACGCTGGAGCCGGCACCGCTGGAACAGTGCGAATCGCTGGAGCAGCTGCGGGTGCTGTGGCACGGCGAGCGCATCGCCGTCCACCTGAGCGACCACGCGCCCGGCCCGGGGGTGGACACACCGCAGGACCTCGAACGCGTTCGCGCCCTGTGGACCGAGACCCCATCAGCGGGGTGACGCGCCTGTAAGGCTGCGTCGGGGGAGGCCATGCTATCCTCGCGGGATACCCCCTCCAGGGGGAGGTGGTCCGGAGACAGGCCGCCCAACCGCTTTTGAAACTCGAGAGAAAAGGAAAGTCATGCGACTGATTCTGTTGGGCGCCCCCGGCGCTGGCAAAGGCACTCAGGCCACGTTCATCTGCCAGAAGTACGGCATCCCCCAGATTTCCACCGGCGACATGCTGCGCGCCGCCGTCAAGGCCGGTACCCCGCTGGGCATCGAAGCCAAAAAAGTCATGGACGCCGGTGGCCTGGTCAGCGACGAGCTGATCATCAACCTGGTCAAGGACCGCATTGCCCAGCCGGACTGCGCCAACGGCTTCCTGTTCGACGGCTTTCCCCGCACCATCCCCCAGGCCGAAGCCATGAAGGCCGCCGGCGTGAAGCTGGACTACGTGCTCGAAATCGACGTGCCGTTCGACGCCATCATCGAGCGCATGAGCGGCCGCCGCTCGCACCCCGCCTCCGGCCGGACCTACCACGTCAAGTTCAACCCGCCCAAGGTGGACGGCGTGGACGACGTGACCGGCGAACCCCTGGTGCAGCGCGACGACGACAAGGAAGAGACCGTGCGCAAGCGCCTGGACGTCTACAGCGCGCAAACCCGCCCTCTGGTGGACTACTACAGCCAATGGGCCGCCCAAGACCCGCAGGCCGCACCCAAGTACCGCGCCATCAGTGGCATGGGCGGCGTGGACGAGATCACTGCACGGGCCTTCGCCGCGCTAGCCGACTGACCCCCAGACCCGGCACCGGTCGGGTCCATGGGGTGCGGTAAGCTTCGCCCCCATGCCTTACTCCCTTCGTGTACCGGTTCATCACGAGCTGGTCATCAAGAAAAGCCGCTTCCTGGCCACGGTGCAAGCGGTGGATGGCCGCTCGCAGGCGCAAGCCATGGTGGACGCTCTGCGCGCCCAGCACCCTGGCGCGGCCCACGTCTGCTGGGCGCTGATGGCCGGTGGCGAATCCGCCGCCGTGGACGACGGCGAGCCCAGCGGCACCGCTGGCCGGCCAATGCTCGAAGTGCTGCGCCGGCAACAGCTCGAGGGCGTTCTGGCCACGGTGGTGCGTTACTTTGGCGGCATCAAACTCGGCGCGGGTGGCCTGGTGCGGGCCTATACCGACGCGGTGGCGCAGGCCCTGCTGCAGGCCGAAAAAATCCCATTGGTGAAGCTGCAGACCCTGGCATGCGACGTGCCCTACGCCCTGGAGGGCTGGCTCCGGCGGGAGCTTCAACAGGCTGGTGCCACCACGCTGGACATCCACCATGGAGAGCGCGTCACCGCGCGCTTCCAACTGCCGGCACCTGAAGCCGCCCCGCTGCAAGACCACCTTGACAACGGTGGACAGGGCCAGCTGCGTTGGGTGAACACCGACGCACCCACCACCTGACCTCGAGACAGCCCCCGTGAGTCCATCACCGGGGCTTGCCGCGCCCGGCGCCTGCCATGTCGGCCGGCACCACCCAGCGGTCGAAGTCGTCCGCCGACACGTACCCTGTGGCCAGCGCCGCTTCGCGCAGCGTGCTGCCTTCGTGGTGGGCGCGTTTGGCGATTTCCGCCGCGCGGTCATAACCAATGTGCGGCACCAGCGCGGTCACCAACATCAGTGAGCGGTCCAGCAGTTCCGCGATGCGCTCACGCTGCGCCTCGATCCCGCGCACGCAATGTGCATCGAAACTCGCCATGCCGTCACCCAGCAGACGGATGCTCTGCAACAGGTTGTGCGCAATCAGCGGCTTGTAGACGTTGAGTTCGAAGTTCCCCGCGGCGCCTCCGGCACTGATGGCGACATCGTTGCCCATGACCTGACAGCAGACCATGGTCAAAGCCTCACACTGGGTGGGGTTCACCTTGCCCGGCATGATGGAACTGCCGGGCTCGTTCTCGGGAATGGCGATCTCGCCCAATCCGGATCGGGGCCCGGAGGCCAGCCAACGGATGTCGTTGGCCAGCTTCATCAAGGCCACCGCCAGCGTCTTGAGCGCCCCATGCATGGCGACCAGGCCGTCGTGCGACGCCAGCGCGGCAAACTTGTTGGGGGCACTGACGAACGGCAACCCTGCAAGCTGCGCCAGTTCGTCGGCCACACGTTGCCCGAACGCAGGGTGCGTGTTCAGTCCAGTGCCCACGGCCGTACCCCCAATGGCCAACGGATAGAGCGAGGCCAGCGTGCTCTGGATGTGCGACTGCGCTTGGTCGAGCTGCGCCACGTAGCCCGAGAACTCATCGCCCAGCGTCAGCGGGGTGGCGTCCTGCAAATGGGTGCGGCCGATCTTGACAATGCCCGCAAAGGCCTCGCGCTTGCCGGCCAGGGAGGCGCGCAGCGCCGCCAGCGCGGGCAACAGGGTGTACGCAATGCCGCGAGCAGCGGCCAGATGCATGGCCGTCGGGATCACGTCGTTCGACGACTGACCGAGGTTGACGTCGTCGTTGGGGTGGACCAGCCGGGTCTGTCCGCGTTCACCGCCCAGCAGTTCCGACGCCCGGTTGGCCAGCACCTCGTTTATGTTCATGTTGCTCTGCGTGCCGGAGCCCGTCTGCCACACCGAGAGTGGAAACTCCAAGTCGTGCTCGCCGGCCAGCACCTCCTCGGCGGCACGGGCGATGGCGTTGGCCTTGTCGGCCGGCAGAAGACCGAGGCTGAGGTTCACACGGGCAGCGGCAAGCTTCACCATCGCCAGCGCCTGCAGCAGCTCTTGCGGCATGCGCTCGGTGGAAATGGCAAAAAAATGCAGCGATCTTTGCGTCTGCGCACCCCAGAGCCGATGGGCCGGGACGTCGATGGCGCCCATGGCGTCACGCTCGCTGCGCATGGCTGCGGGCGGCGCAGAAAGCGGCAGAGAGGTGGCATCGGCAGGTGCAGACATGGCGGTCGTGTTGGTTGGCCAGCGACGGCAGCAGGCAGCAAGTCCAGACGCGCCTGCCACCGTACCGGCATCCATGCCGCCCATTAAACGCCTGAACCCTCGACAAGTCCAACCCTGATGCAACCAGGGTCGCCGGACCGCCCGGAAACGGCGCCGGCCGGGTGGCCTGGAAGTGCCAAAAGCCGACAGTCTTGAACTCGGCGTCTCCCAACAATGGGCTCGGTGAGGAAGAAGCCCTCTCAAAACCCAGGAGACAAACTGATGAAGATGACGAAGCGTGGATTTGGCACCACCACCCTGGCCCTCTTGGCCACTGGCCCATGGACAGCTGCATCTGTACTGGCCAAATCCAACTACCCCAATCGACCCGTAAAAATAGTCGTCCCTTACCCGCCAGGGGGGGCTTCAGACATGATTGCCCGGATGGTTGCTGAAAAGCTGCAAAAAGCTTGGGGCCAGCCGGTCATTGTGGACAACAAAGCCGGCGCATCCGGAATCATTGGCGCACACGCCGTTGCAAGGGCAGCGGCAGACGGCTACACCATCCTGTCTCACAACAGCGTCCTGATCCAGCAACCAGCGGTGATGGAAAAGCTGCCGTTCGATCCATTCAAGGATTTCACTCCCGCTGTCTTGACGATCAAGACCAATAATTTGTTTGCAGTACCCATCGACTCTCCAGCAAAAACACTGAAGGAGTTCGTTGAAATGGTCAAAGCCAATCCCGGGCGGCATAACTATGGCTCGTACGGGATTGCCAGCGCAGCCCACCTCCATGGCGAGCTGTTCAAGCAACAAACCGGCATCGAGCTGACGCACGTGCCATTCCAGGGCTCCGCTCCCATGATCACCAATCTCATGGGGGGCAGCTGTCAAGTGCCTTTGTCGACATTCCATCCACAATCCCACGCCGCCTCCATCCCCTGCGGCTACTCGTCTTCGGGCTTGCCCATCGGCTTGCAAATTGCTGGCCGTCGGCACGACGACCTGGGCGTACTCCAGGTCGCCAGAGCCTACGAGGCGATGCGGCCAGCACTGCGGCCATGGCCACTGCAGGCACCAGCCAGTTGATTGTTTGCTGCCGGGCAGTCCCCGGCTGACGCACCACGGGGCATTCATCGGTTGGAGACGACCAACCACAAGCCCTCTTCACTGGCACTCAACCGGTGAGTATTTCGCACCGTTTGAACGACGCCAAACTTGAGCCATGGATGCGAGGGGATTTGCCCGGTGGTGGCACGAAAAAACCAAACGAAAAAACCAAACAAAAAGCCCAAGTGAATGAATCACTTGGGCTTTGTACTGGCGGAGCGAGAGGGATTCGAACCCTCGATGCGGCTCTACACCGCATACTCCCTTAGCAGGGGAGCACCTTCGGCCTCTCGGTCATCGCTCCAGAACTTCATATTATGCCTCAAAAAACACGAGGCAAATGGTCACTTGGATGCCAAAGTATCGGCCGGCTGGTCGAGGTCGAATTCGCGGTGCAGAGCGCGCACGGCCAGTTCCATGTACTTCTCGTCGATCACGACCGAGGTCTTGATCTCGGAGGTCGAGATCATCTGGATGTTGATGCCCTCTTCGCTCAGGCAACGGAACATGCGGCTGGCCACACCCACGTGGCTGCGCATGCCAATGCCCACGATGCTGACCTTGCAGATCTTGGCATCGCCCAGCACCTCGGAAGCCCCCAGCTTGGGCGCCACTTTGTCTTTGAGCAGGTCCAGCGTCTTGGCCAGGTCGTTGCGGTTGACGGTGAAGCTGAAATCGGTCTTGCCGTCTTTGCTGATGTTCTGGATGATCACGTCCACTTCGACGTTGGCGTCGGCCACGGCGCCCAGGATCTGGTAGGCGATGCCTGGGGTATCGGGCACGCCCAACACAGAGACCTTGGCTTCGTCGCGGTTGAAGGCAATGCCGGAAACAACGGCTTGTTCCATGGTGTCGTTTTCCTCAAAAGTGATCAGGGTGCCAGAACTGGCTTCTTCGTTCAGGTCGATGTCCCAGGGCGTGAAGCTGGACAGCACACGGATGGGCACGCGGTACTTGCCGGCAAACTCCACCGAGCGGATCTGCAGCACCTTGGAGCCCATGCTGGCCATTTCCAGCATTTCTTCGAAACTGACGCGCTCCAGGCGGCGCGCCTCGGGCACCACGCGCGGGTCGGTGGTGTAGACGCCATCCACGTCGGTGTAGATCAGGCATTCCTTGGCCTGGATGGCAGCCGCCACGGCCACGGCCGACGTGTCGGAGCCGCCCCGGCCCAATGTGGTCACGTTGCCGCCTTCATCAATGCCCTGGAAGCCGGTGATGATGACCACCTTGCCGGCGGCCAATTCGGCCTTCACGCGCTCGTCGTCGATCGACTCGATGCGGGCCTTGGTGTACGCGCTGTTGGTCTTGATGGGGACCTGCCAGCCCGAGAAGCTAACGGCCTCCAGGCCTTCGGCCTGCAGGGCAATGGCCAGCAGTGCGGAAGACGCCTGTTCACCGGTGGCGGCCAGCTGGTCGAGTTCGCGACCGTAGGCGTTGCCCGGCTTGGCGGGCGCCAGCTCTTTGGCCAGGGCCAGCAACCGGTTGGTTTCGCCACTCATGGCGCTGGGAACCACCACCATCTGGTGGCCGGCGCGGTGCCACTTGGCCACGCGCTTGGCGACATTGCGGATGCGCTCTGTGGAGCCCATGCTTGTGCCACCGTATTTGTGAACGATCAAAGCCATTGCGGAAGGAGTAGTGAGGCGCCGACGGAAAAATGGATTGCGTTGCCGGCAGTAAGGCGCAAAACCCGTGGATTATACCGAGGGGATGTAACGCAGGACCGGGCCCTCCCGGAGCACCTGGCCGGTGGCCACCTTCAACCGCAACCGGTGGCCCCGCGTGCGGCAGTCGGCCAGCTGGTCCAGCAGTTCCTCCAGCTGGGCCTCGCTGGGCACGGCCTGCCAGCCCAGGCGCAACCAGCGGCGCAACACGTTGGCCTGGCGATCGCGGCCCAGCGCCTGGAGCTTGCGGATCGACGGCGGGTCGCCCACAGCGGTCAGGTCTTGGCTGGCCACCTCGTCCAGCAGCCGTTGCGCCTGCGCCAGCAGGCGGGCGCTGCGTCCGACGGTGTCCAGACTGGCGGGAAATGCCTCCAGCAAGGGCGGCAGCAACCGGGCACGCAGCCGGTTGCGCGTGTAGCGTTCGTCGGTGTTGGTGGGGTCGTCCAGGTAGGGCACACCGTGCGCTTCAAGCGCTGCCCGCAGGGCCCGGGCATCCACCTGGAGCAACGGCCGTCCAAAACACACCCCCAAGCGTTCCATGGCCTCGGGCATGCCAGCGAGGCCCGCCACGCCGGCGCCGCGGGTAAGCGCCAGCAACACGGTTTCCACCTGGTCCTGGGCGTGCTGCCCCAGCAACACCCAGGCCGCGCCATGGGCGTGGGCCAGACGGGCGAGTGCCGCGTAGCGCGCTTGGCGGGCAGCATCCTCGGGGCTCTGCCCAAGTCGGTGGGCCGCCTGCACACGCTCCACGTGCAAGGGCACACCCAGGGCGGTACAGGCCGCCTCGGCGTGGTGCACAAAACCATCGGCCGCGGGCTGCAGCCCATGGTGAACGTGAAAGGCCTGGACCCGTCCTGGCCACAACGCATGGGCCGCCCGCAGCAGCGCGGTGGAGTCGGCACCGCCGCTGTAGGCCACCGCCCAGGGGCGAGCCAGGTTGGTGGGCGGCAGCGGATGGCGTGCGGCCCAGGCCTGCAGGGCCTTCACCGCCGCATCGGGGGTGGGCGGCTCAGCCTGGGCCATGGCAGGGCCGGTCAGCCTCGGCGGGCGTCGGCCTTGGTGTCGGTGAAGCGGCCGTAGCTGTTCAGGCGCGCGTGGCGGCGGTCCAGCAGCTCCTTCACCTTCAGGTCGGCCACCTGGCGGTAAGCGTCGTTCAGCGCACGCTTGAGGAAGGCCGCCATCTGCTTGTGGTCGCGGTGGGCACCGCCCACCGGCTCGTTCACGATCTTGTCCACCAGACCCAAGGCCTTGAGGCGGTGCGCGGTGATGCCCAGCGCCTCGGCGGCGTCAGAGGCGCGCTCGCTCGTCTTCCACAGGATGGAGGCACAGCCCTCCGGGCTGATGACGGAGTACACCGAGTACTGGAGCATCAGCACCTGGTCGGCCACGGAGATGGCCAGGGCACCACCCGAGCCCCCCTCGCCGATGATGGTGGAGATGATGGGCACCTCCAGCTGCGCCATCTCGAAGATGTTGCGCCCAATGGCTTCGGACTGGCCGCGCTCTTCGGCGTCGATGCCGGGGTAGGCGCCAGGGGTGTCCACGAAGGTGAAGACCGGCAGCTTGAACTTTTCGGCCAGCTTCATCAGGCGCAAGGCCTTGCGGTAACCCTCGGGTCGCGTCATGCCGAAGTTGCGCGCGGTGCGCTCCTTGGTGTCACGGCCTTTCTGGTGGCCGATCACCATGCAGGGCTGGCCGTTGAAGCGGGCCAGGCCGCCCACGATGCTCAGGTCGTCCGAGAAATGGCGGTCGCCGTGCAACTCCACGAAATGGGTGAAGATTTCGTTGATGTAGTCCTGGGTGTAGGGCCGGTCGCTGTGGCGGGCGATCTTGGTCACCTGCCAGGGGGTCAGGTTGCTGTAGATGTCCTTGGTGAGCTGCAGGCTTTTCTTGCCGAGCTGCTCGATCTCTTCCGAGATGTCCACCGCCGACTCGGACTGCACGTAACGCAGTTCTTCGATCTTGGTTTCGAGCTCCGCAATCGGTTGCTCGAAATCCAGAAAATTCTTCTTGGCCAAGGTGTAACTCCTGTGGTCTTTTGTATGCCGCGGCGCGGGTCAGTAAGCGACCGGCACCGGGTCCAACGAGCGCCAAATATACCAAGTCGCGACGCTGCAGTACGGCGCCCAGGCGGCGGCCACCTCGCGCGCGTCGCTGCGGCTGACCGGGTCGCCCGAGAAATAGCTCTGGCTGATGCCCCGGATCAGGCCCACGTCGTCGAGCGGCAGCACGTTGGGGCGCATGAGGTAAAAGATCAGGAACATTTCGGCCGTCCAGCGGCCGATGCCCCGTATGGCCACCAGTTGCTTGATGATGGCCTCGTCGTCCATGCCCTGCCATTGGTCGGGCTGCAGAATGCCGTTGTCGAAATGCAGTGCCAGATCGACGAGATACTCCACCTTGCGCGCGCTCAGGCCGGCGGTGCGCATGTCGTCCACCTTCAGGCGCAGCAACTGGGCCGGCTCCATTTTGGGCATGAGGGCGGCAAACCGGTCCCAGACCGCCTGCGCGGCCTTGACCGAGATCTGCTGGCCGATCACGCTGCGCGCCAGCGTGGTGAAGGGATCGCCACGCGACTGCAGGCAGACGTCGGGGAACTGCGGGATGAGCTTGTTCATCACGCGGTCGCGCTGCATGAGGTGGTCGCACGCGGCGGCCCAGTAGGGGGGAACGAGCGCGGTCATGGCTCGCTCAGGCCCGTTCCCAAGTGGTGCCTGCGGGGTTGTCTTTCAGCACGATGCCCTGCTCCAGCAAGGCCTTGCGGATGGCATCGGCCTCGGCCCAGTTCTTGGCAGCCTTCGCAGCGGCTCGCGCCTCGATCTGCGCCTGGATGGCGGCCTCGTCCAGCCCGCCGGCTGCCCCGCCCTGCAGGAAGACCTTCGGGTCTTCCTGCAGCAGGCCCAGGGTGGCGCCCAGGGCCTTGAGCAACCCGGCTTTTTCGGCCGAACGGCTGCGGTTCACCTCGCCGGCCAGCTCGAAGAGCACCGCCACCGCCTCGGGGGTGCCGAAATCTTCGTCCATCGCCGCCTGGAAGCGCGCCGCGTGCGGCTCGGCCCAGTCGATGGCCACGTCGGCCGCAGGCACCGCGTCGAGCGCGGTGTACAGGCGCTTGAGCGCGGCCTTGGCGTCGTCCAGGTGGGCGTCGCTGTAGTTGAGCGGACTGCGGTAGTGGGCGCGCAGGATGAAAAAGCGCACGGTTTCGGCGTCGTATTTCTCCAGCACCTCGCGGATGGTGAAGAAGTTGCCCAGGCTCTTGGACATCTTCTCGTTGTCCACCCGCACGAAGCCGTTGTGCATCCACACCGTGGCCAGTGGCTGGCCGGTGGCACCCTCGCTCTGCGCGATCTCGTTCTCGTGGTGTGGGAACTGCAGGTCGGCGCCGCCGCCGTGGATGTCGAAGCTCTCGCCCAGCATCTCGCAGCTCATGGCGGAGCATTCGATGTGCCAGCCCGGGCGGCCCAGCCCGTACGGGCCGTCCCATTTGGCCTCGTCGGGCTCGCTGGCCTTGGCGGCCTTCCACAGCACGAAGTCCAGCGGGTCCTGCTTGCCGTCGTCCACCGCCACACGCTCGCCGGCGCGCAGGTCGTCCAGGCTTTTGCCCGACAGCTTGCCGTAGCCCGGGAACTGGCGCACCGCGTAGTTCACATCGCCGTTGGGGCTGCGGTAGGCCAGGCCTTTTTGCTCCAGCTGGCCGATCAGGCTGAGCATCTGCGGCACGAACTCGGTCGCCCTCGGCTCGAAGGTGGGGCGCTCGATCTTGAGTGCGTCGGCGTCTTGGTGCAGCGCGTCCACCATGCGGTCGGTGAGCGAGCGGATGGTTTCGCCGTTCTTCAGCGCGCGGGCGATGATCTTGTCGTCGATGTCGGTGACGTTGCGCACGTAGGTCACGCGGTAGCCGCTGGCCTTGAGCCAGCGCTGCACCACGTCGAAAGCGACCATGGAGCGGGCGTGGCCCAGGTGGCAGAGGTCGTACACCGTCATGCCACAGACGTACATGCGCACGTGCCCGGGCTCCAGGGGCGTGAAGGCGTCCACGCGGCGCGTGAGGGAGTTGTAAATGCGCAAAGTCATAGCAGGCGGGGGGCAAGGCCCCCCTCAGATACAATCTTTTCAGTATATCGACGCCGGGTCCGACCGTCCGGTCCGGACGGCGGTGCGGCGTGGGGAGGCGTATTGTGCACGCATTCGCCCCACCTGCCCTGACCCACCTTGCGAGCCTCCTTCATGACCCTTTCCGCCCCCCGACCGCCCCTCCGCCTGCCCCCGTGGCAACGTGCGGCCTCGTTGGGTCGCCTTCTGGCCTTGTGCGCCACCGTCGGCTGGGGCGCCGCCACCGGCTCTGCCGCCCTGGCCCAAAACGCGCCTTACGACACGCTGCAACGCCTGATCCAGGCCGACCAGCTGCCGCAAGCGCTGCAACAGGCCGACGCCTGGCTGACCGACCACCCGAAAGACCCCCAAGCGCGCTTCATGAAGGGCGTCATCCTCAGCCGCCAGGGGCGTACCGACGACGCCGTGACCACGTTCACTGAATTGACACGCGACTACCCCGAGCTGCCGGAACCCCACAACAACCTGGCGGTGCTGCACGCGGCAGCCGGCCGGCTCGGTCATGCCCGTGAGGCCCTGGAAGCGGCGATCCGCCTGAACCCGGCCTATGCCGTCGCGCACCAGAACCTGGGCGACGTCTACCTGCGGCTGGCCGCCCAGGCCTACCGCACCAGCCTGGGCCTGGCACCAGACACCCCTGGGCTGGCACAGCGGCTGCAACGCCTTGAGGCAATCCCCGCCGCCACCGCGCCCTGAACCCCACCCGATGGTCATCAAGCCCATGCAACGACGCCACCTGCTGCCCACCCTGACGTTCGCCCTGGCTCTCTGTGCCACCTCGGCCGCTTTCGGCCAGGGCACTGCCCCCCGCGTCAAACTCGACACCACGCTCGGGCCGGTCGTGCTCGAACTCGCCCCCGACAAAGCCCCCAAAACGGTGGAAAACTTCCTGGAGTACGTCAAGGCCGGCCACTACGACGGCACCGTGTTCCACCGCGTGATCCCCGACTTCATGGTCCAGGGGGGCGGCTTCACGGCCGACATGAACCAGAAGCCCACGCGCGCACCCATCCCGCTGGAGTCGCGCAACGGCCTGGTCAACGCCCGCGGCACCGTCGCCATGGCCCGCACCATGGTGCCCGACTCCGCGACCGCACAGTTCTTCATCAACGTGAAGGACAACGCCTTCCTCGACCAGTCCAACGCACGCGACGGCCACGGCTACGCGGTGTTTGGCAAGGTCATCAGCGGCATGGACGTGGTCGACAAGATCCGTGCCGTGCCCACCGGCAACCGGGGCATGCACCAGAACGTGCCCACCACCCCGGTCACCATCCTCAAAGCCACTCTGGAGAAATGAACATGGCCAACCCCCAAGTCGAACTGCACATCGCAGGCCGCGGTGTCATCACGGTCGAACTCGACGCCGACAAGGCGCCCAAGTCCACCGAAAACTTCCTCGCCTACGTGGCCAGCGGCCACTACGACAACACCATCTTCCACCGCGTGATCGACGGCTTCATGATCCAGGGCGGTGGCTTCGAGCCCGGCATGAAGCAGAAATCCACCCGCGAGCCGATCGAAAACGAAGCCAGCAACGGCCTCAAAAACGACAAGTACACCCTGGCCATGGCCCGCACCCAGGCGCCCCACTCCGCCACGGCCCAGTTCTTCATCAACGTCGCCGACAACGCCTTCCTCAACCACACCGCGCCGTCGCTGCAGGGCTGGGGCTACGCGGTGTTCGGCAAGGTGGTGGGCGGTACCGAGATCGTGGACGCCATTCGTGGCGTCAAGACCGGCCGCAAGGGCTTCCACGACGACGTGCCGGTGGAAGACGTGGTGATCGAAAAGGCCGTGGCCCTCTGAACGCCGCACGGCTCACCGCCCAGCCGGCCTGGCGCTGGGTGGAAGTGATCTCGGACCTGCACCTGGGTGCCGACACGCCGGACACGCTCCGGGCTTTCGAGCACTACCTGCAGGCCGGGGATTTTGACGCCCTCTTCATCCTGGGCGACCTGTTCGAGGTGTGGGTGGGTGATGACGTGCTGTCGGCCCCACCCGCCCCGAACGCCCCCGATCGGGCCGTGGCCCGTCAGGCACTGGCAGCCCTGCGGGCCTGCACCCGGCGGCGCCCTGTGTACGTGATGCACGGCAATCGCGACTTCCTGCTGGGCGACGCGTTCCACCAAGCGGCCGGCACCCAAGCGCTGCCCGACCCCTGCGTGCTGGACTGGGGCAGTTCCGCCACCCTGTTCACCCACGGCGACGCCTGGTGCCTGGACGACCACGACTACCAGCGCTTCCGTGCCCAGGTGCGCAGCGCGGCCTGGTAGGCCGACTTTCTGGCCCGGCCGCTGGCCGAGCGCGAGGCGGTGGCACGCAGCCTGCGGGCGGCCAGCGAAGCCCGCAAAGCCCAGGCGCGTGGCCCGAACGGACAACCCAACTTCGAGGGTTATGGCGACGTGGACGCCGACACCGCCCGGCGCGCACTGGCGCAGGTGGGGGCCGACACCCTGGTGCACGGCCACACCCACCGCCCCGCCGACCACGACCTGGGTGGCGCGCAGCGCCGCCTCGTGCTGAGCGACTGGGACGCGGCCGCCCAGCCCCCCCGCGCCGAAGTGCTGCGGGGCCACCCCGATGGGCGCTGGGAACGCCGCCCCTGGCCTGCGAACTGACATCGGTTCGTCCCATGGCACGGCATCGACCTGCGGCGGCACGAGCCCGACCGACCAGCCGCTGGCAGCGCGTGTGGCGTGCCCTGGTGGAGCTGACGCGCCGCTGGCAGGCCCCTGTACCGGTGCCGGAACCGTTGTGGCAAGAGGTGCTGGCGCGCTACCCCTTCATTGCCGCGCGCCCGGCCAGCGAACGGGAACGCCTGCGTGGGCTGTGCCAGCAATTTCTGGCCCGCAAGGAGTTCCACGGCACCCACGGGCTGGAGATCACCGACCACATGGCCCTGTGCGTGGCGGCCCAGGCCTGCCTGCCGCTGCTGCACTGGGGGCCTGGGGCGCTGCGCTGGTACGACGATTTCGTGGGCATCGTCATCCACCCCGACGAGGTGGTGGCGCACCGGGAGGTGATGGACGAAGCCGGCGTCGTGCACCACTACGACGAACCACTGGCCGGGGAGGCCATGGCGGGTGGTCCGGTGATGCTGGTCTGGCGGCATGTGCGCGGCCACGCGGAGGACGGGCGGCTGGGTCACAGCCTCGTCATCCACGAATTCGCCCACAAGATCGACATGCGCCACAAGCCCCGCCACGCCGACGCCGACGGTTGCCCACGCCTCCCGACGGGTTTCCTGGGCCTGGGCGCACGGGCGGCCCACGCCCTCTGGGCCGACACCTTGCAAGACGAATACCGCCAGTTCCGCAATGCGGTCGAAATGGCCGAACGGTTCGGCGCCGAGCCGCCCTGGCTGGACGCCTACGGCGCGCATTCACCGGCCGAATTCTTTGCGGTGGCGTGCGAGGCCTACTTCGTCAACCGGCCCCGGTTCGAGGCCGAGTTTCCTCGCTTGGCCCGGCTGTTCGACGGCTTCTTTCAGCCGCCCCCGCTCACCGGCGCAGCAACACCTTGAGCACCGCCTGCAGGCGGCGTGCCTGAGCCGCTTCGTGCGGGGCCGCGAGCACCTGGGCCACGTCCTGGGTCCAGGTGTCGGCCGGGGCTGACTCGTGGCGGCGGGTCAGCAGCTGCAACTGCAACGCGCGGCGGGCTTCCAGCTGCTCGGCCGGGGTGGGCAATTCAGCGGCAATTTCCAGCCGCAGCAGGCTGCTGGCGGCCTGTGCCGGGTCACCGGCCGCCTGACCGAGGGCCTGAACCCAGGCCGGACGTGCCGCACCGGCCGCCCGCCCGCCGAGGGCCTGCGCTGCGGGCAGCGCCTGCGCGTCGCGGCGCTGCCAGGCCTCGAGCAGCTGGGTCAGGGCTTCGCCGTGGGCTTGCGACGCCAGCTTTTTGAGTGCCAGCTCGGCCTGCTCCAGCGCCTGGCGCTGGGCACGGAATGCGGCGTCCCCAAGGCGGGGCCCACGGGCGGCCTCGCCATGGCGGGCGGCGGGCCCGGCACGGCCCAGGTCGCGCCCGTCGCGTCGGTCACCGGGGCGGCCCTCGCGCCCGCCTGCGCGGGGCGCCTGCGGCACGGCCTTGGTCATCCCCGGGCGGTCGTCACCCCGCATGGCCACCAGCTTGCGCGGGGCGGCTGCCGGTGCGGGCGCCGCAGTCTCTTCCGTCGGCGCTTCGGTCGCAGCCGGCGACTCGGCGGGTGCCGCTTCCACCGGGGCGGCGGCATCGGCTTCGCCACGGGCGGCTTGGCGCAACGCATCGATGGCAGCACGGATGCGCGCTGCATCGCCACTGGCGTTGGCCGCCTCCAGCGCCTTGGCGGCTGCGAGCACCGCCTGGTCGTGCGCGCTCACCGCCGACTGCGCCTTCTCGCGCTCGGCCGACTTGCGCTCGAACGCCTCGTCGATCGGCTTGCGGAAGGCTTCCCACAGTTTCTGCTCCTGGCGCCGGTCCAGCGGCACCTGGTGCGCCTCCTGCTGCCAGCGCTGCTGCAAGGCCTTGATCGCGTCGATGCGCAGCGCCGGGGCGGCGCCCAGGGCCTGCGCCTCCTCGATCAGGGCCTGGCGGCGGGCCAGGCTGGCGGCCTGGGCAGCTTCCAACCGCTCGTGGGCGGCGGCCATGGCGGCCTTCCACAAGGGCTGCATCTCGGCAAAGGCCTTTTCACTCAGGTGGCCCGATTGTCGCCAGCGCTCGGCGAAACCGTGCAGGTCGCGCAGCTGCGCCTTCCAATCGGTGTGTTCAGCATGGGCAGCGGTCCAGGCCTTGACCTCGTCGATCAGGGCAAGCCGCTGCGCGCGATTGGCTTCGTTCTGTTCCTTCAGGCGGCCGAGCCAGGCCTCGACGACCTTGTGGGCCTGGTTGCAGGCATCGTCAAACTTCTTCCACAAGGCGTGGTTGGGCGCCCCACCCTGGTCGGTGGTTTTCCATTGCTCGCGCAGGGCCCGCAAGGTCTCCTGCACCTTGCGTCCGCCCAGGCGCTGCCCTTCGGGGGCCTGGGTCAGGGCCACGGCCTTGGCCACCAGCTCTTCGCGCAGCTGGTCGGCACGCCAGCGCTGCCAACCTTCCAGCTCGCCCGCCTGCGCCAGAGCGGCCTGTACCTCGGCCTCGAGTTCGGCCACGATGTGGCGCCCGTGCTCTTTGAGCGCGCCGCGCAGCTCAGCCACCGCCTTGGGGATCGCCTTGGCGTGGCCGGCCGTCACCTCCTTGGCCAGGGCCGCCAAGGCGGCCTTCACCGCCTCGGTGCCCTGGGTCTGACGGGCAACGAGTTCCGCGGGGTCGATCTGCGGTGCGGGGGCCGCCTCGCCCCGCAGCAGGCGCAATTCGTCGGCCCACACCGGCACGGCAGGCAAGGGGGCAGCCGGGTCGTTCGCCGCCGTCACGGCCTGGGCCAGGGCGGCTTCAAAAGCCTCCCACACCAGCTTGAGCTGGCTGCGCGACGTGTCGAGCTGCGGCGGGAACTTGGGGTCAAGTGCCGTCCAGGCGGCGTCGTTGACGAGCGCGTCGGCCTGCACCTGCCAGGCCGCCACGTCGGCCCTCAGGCCGTCCAGGGCCGCCTGGGCTTCGGTCCAGGGCTTGGTGGACAGCATCTCAATGCGTTGCGCCAGCAAGACTGCCGCTTCGCGCTCGACCTGGAGGCGATGCTGCAAGTCTTCGACCGCTTTCATGCGCTCGGCCAAAGCCACCTTGAGACCAGCCAGAGGCTCGCGGGACAGCGGGGCACCGGCTTTGGCGGCGTCGCGCTGCCAGGCCATGGCATCGGCCAGGTTGAGGCGCGGCTGGGCCAGCATGGCCTCGGCACGGGCCGCCCATTCCTGTGCAATGGCGTCTTGCACCTTGGCGCGCTTGATCTCGTCGATTTTTTCCTTCAGGCCTTTGGCCGCCCCTTTGTCGCGGACGGAGAGCTCGCGGTACACCTCGGCCATGACATCGGCGGACGGCTCGGTGGCCAGCCAGTCGCGCACACGCGCCGCGCGCTCGCCCGAGGTCGGGGCACTGAAGGCACCGCCAGTCAAGGCATCGAGCTGGGACAGGTCGGCGGATTTGGTCGGGGTCTTGTCGGTGGGGTTCACAGCGGGCAATAAACAGGGTCGGTCGAAAGGGCCGCGGATCGGCCAAAGGGCTATTGTCGCCGGTTTCAACCGGCCCAGAGATCCAGCGGCGGCTCGTGCACCACCGCTTTGAGGATGTCGCTGCGCGACACGAACCCCTCCACCACCCCGTCGTCCACCACCACGGGCACGCCCGGCAGCCCAGTATCGAGCAGCAACAGGGCGAGGCGGCGCAGCTCGGTGTCGGGGGTGACGCTGGGTACGGGCGACACCATGGCCTCGGCCACCGGCTGCTCCAGCCAGGCGCGCCAGACCAGCGGGTGGGCGTCAGGTGCCGGCAGCCGGTCGGCGCGCATCAGCTCGGCACGAGTGAGCAGGCCCACGAGCCGCTGCTGCGCGTCCACCACCGGGGCCTGCCCGATCCCCTGTGTTGCGAGGACCTGCCAGGCCGCTTCGATGGTGGAGGCGAGCGGCACGGACGTCGCCGGAGCCGTCCAGACGTCGTCGACCCGGTACAGGGGGCGGCGCACCACGGCAGGCCGCTGCACCTCGGCATAGGCCTGCAGCGCCGGTGGCGCACCGGTGGTGCCGCGGGGCGGCGTCGCACTCACCGGCTCGGTCGCTGCCGCCAGGGGGTCGCGGTCCGCTTCGACCATCAAGGCGCGGATGCGCGCCGTGCGCAACGACGGTGCGACTTTCCTGAAATCCTCGAGCGGCCCCCGGTAGACCAGACCCGACGTGCCATAGATTGCGAACATCTCACCCCCGTCCGTTCCGGGACCGCCCCGGTGCCGCGGCCGTTACCCGCCGTCGTCGGGCAGGAACAGGCTTTGCAGATCGCTCAGGAAATCGAAACCGCGCTCGGTGGGGCGCAGCCGGTCGCCCTGCCGCTCCAGCCAGCCCCGGTTTTGGGCCTGCACCAACGCGGCATTCACTGTGGATATCGGCAACCCCGTGCGTTCGCTGAACAGGCCGAGCGTGAACCCTTCGCGCAGGCGCAAGGCGTTGAGCATGAACTCGAACGGCAGGTCGCGCGCCGCCACCTCATTCTCGCTGGCCACTGGCAGACCTTGCAAGGCCTGCTCCATGTAACGCCGTGGGTCGCGCCAGCGCACCTGGCGCACCACCCGGTGGGCAAAGCTCAGCTTGCCATGAGCGCCGGCGCCAATGCCCAGGTAGTCGCCAAACTGCCAGTAGTTCCAGTTGTGGAAGCAGCGGTGGCCGGTGCGGGCGTAGGCCGAGACCTCGTAACGCGCCAAGCCGGCGGCGCCAGTGCGCTCGGTGATGCGGTCGAGCATGGCGTAGGCGCTGTCGTCGTCGGGCACCACAGGCGGGTGCTTGGCAAAGTAAGTGTTGGGCTCCAGCGTCAGGTGGTACACCGACAGGTGTGGCGGCGCAAAGCCCAGCGCAGTGTCGAGGTCGCGGTCCAGGTCGGTCAGGGTCTGCCCGGGCAGGGCGTACATCAGGTCGAGGTTGTAGGTGTCGAACGACTCGGCGGCCTCGGCCACGGCAGCGCGCGCCTGGGCCGCGTCGTGTACCCGCCCGATGGCCTGCAGGTGGCGGTCGTCAAAGCTCTGCACCCCAATGCTCAGGCGGGTCACCCCGGCTTCGCGGTAGCCGCGAAAACGGTCGCGCTCGAAGGTGCCGGGGTTGGCTTCCAGGGTGATCTCGGCATCGGCCTCCAGCCGCAGCAGGGCCCGCACGTCGGAGAGCAGCCGGTCGATCGCGTCGGGGGTGAACAGGCTGGGCGTGCCCCCGCCGATGAACACGCTGTGGACCGGTCGGCCCCAGACCAGCGGCAGGCTGGCCTCCAGATCGGCCCGCAGCGCCTGCAGGTACCGCTCCTGCGGCAGCCCGCCGGCCGGGTCGGCCCATTCGTGCGAGTTGAAGTCGCAATAGGGGCATTTCTTCAGGCACCACGGCAGGTGGATGTACAGCGTCAGCGGCGGCAAGGCGGCAAAGTGCAGCTGGCCGGGCCGGTGCAGGTGGACGACGGTCTCGCTCATGCCCCAAACCACCGTTCCCGCATCAGCTGCAGCATGGCCTGGGCCGCCCGGCCACGGTGGCTGTTTGCGTTCTTGACCTCGACCGGCAGCTGGGCAAAGGTCTGGCCGAACTCGGGGATCCACATCACCGGGTCGAAACCGAAGCCGTTGCTGCCCACCGGCGCCTCGGCGATCAGGCCCTGCACGCGGCCGCTGGCAATGAGGGGCTCGGGGTCTTGCGGATGGCGCACCGCCACCAGCGTGCTGACCATGGCGGCCCGGCGGTCGGCCTGGCCCTGAAGCTGTTCCAGCAGGGCACGCACGTTGTTGGCGTCGCTTTTCTCGTAGCCAAAGCGGGTGCAGAAGTAAGCGGTGTCCACCCCCGGCTGACCGCCGAAAGCCTCGACGCACAGACCGGCATCGTCGGCAATGGCCGGCAAGCCGCTCTGGGCGCTGGCATGCCGGGCCTTGGCCAGGGCGTTCTCTACAAAGGTGCGGTGGGGCTCCGGCGCCTCCGGGATGTTCAGGTCGCCCTGCCGGACCAGCTCCACCCCGAGCGGCGCGAACATGGCCTGCAGCTCGGCCAGCTTGCCCGCGTTGTTGCTGGCGAGCACCAGTCGCTGGGTCGTCATCGTGTGCTCCTCAGGCCACGTCGGCGCCGGCCAAGGCGGCACGCTGCAGCGCGATCAGTTCGGTGATGCCGCGTTCGGCCAGCAGCAACAACTGGTTGAGTTCGTCGCGCGAAAACGCCACGCCTTCGGCAGTGCCCTGCACTTCCACGTAGTGGCCAGCCCCGGTCATGACGACGTTCATGTCGGTGTCGCAGGCGGAGTCCTCCACGTAATCCAGGTCCAGCACCGGGCGCCCACCGACCAGCCCCACCGACACGGCCGCCACCGGGTGCAACACCGGGCTGCGCTCAAGCTTGCCTTCGGCGAGCAGGCGGTGCACGGCGTCCTGTGCCGCCACAAAGGCCCCGGTGATGGCCGCGGTGCGGGTGCCGCCGTCGGCCTGCAGCACGTCACAGTCGAGGGTGAGCGTGCGCTCGCCCAACGCCTGCAGGTCGAACACCGCGCGCAGGGAGCGTCCGATCAGGCGCTGGATTTCCTGCGTGCGCCCACTCTGCTTGCCTTTGGCGGCCTCGCGGGCGCTGCGGGTGTGGGTGGCGCGTGGCAGCATGCCGTACTCGGCCGTGACCCAACCCTGTCCAGTACCCTTCTGGTGCGGCGGCACCTTTTCCTCCACCGACGCGGTGCACAGCACGCGGGTGTGGCCGAACTCGATAAGCACCGAGCCCTCGGCGTGCATCGTGTACTGGCGGGTGATGCGCACCGGTCGCAGCGCATCGGGGGCGCGGCCGTCGTGGCGGGGGGAAACAGTAGTGGACAGGTTCATGGTAGGTGGTGAGCAGGGTTACGCGGACGGCTTGCGTGCGTCGGCTGCCGTCCGAGCTCAGGACAGTTTGCGCCGCGCGGTCCGTCGGATGGCGTCGTTGATTTCCGCGATCGTCCGGTCGATGGCGGCCTCGTCAAAATCGGCCAGGTCGCCGGCCTGGGCCGGGGCTGCGTCGTCGAACGACGACACCACCGCATCGGCGGCCAAGGCCTCGGGCCGGATCAGCTCGGTCGCCGCGAAGTGGTCTTCGGTGTCCCACTCCACGCCGAGCAACGACACATTGTCGCCATGCCGGCCGCCTTTGACCAGGGCCTCTTCTGCCAATTGTGACACGGCATCCTTCAGCGGCTGGCCATGCAGCCCGGCGGCCACCTCGTCGTCGGCCATGACGGACCACAGCCCGTCAGAACACAGCAGCAGCCGGTCGCCACGGTGCAGCGGCAACGGCCCCGTCAGGTCGTACAGCGGCGCACTGTCCGAACCCAGGCAGGTGAACAGCACGCTGCGGTTGATGTCCTGTGGCAGGTGCCGAAACAGCTCGGGCTTGTCGTGGTAGGTGTGGTCGCGGGTGCGCTGCACCAAGTGGCCTTGGCGCGCCCAGTACAGGCGGGAGTCGCCCGAGTGCAGGGCGGTCAGCTGGCCGTCCTGCACCACCACGGCCACGGCGGTGGTGCGGGGGTTGTCGGCCATGCCCTGCTCGCGCGCGTAGTCGACGATGGCCTGGCTGGCTGCCAGCACCGTCTGTTCCAGCCAGGCCGCGGGATTGGCCAGGCGCGGCTGTGCCGAACGCCGAAAGCTGCGGGTGAACGCCTGCACGGCCATTTCGGCGGCCTTCTCGCCCTCGGGGTGGCCGCCCATGCCGTCGGCCAGCACCAGCAGCAGGGCTTCGCGGGTGTAGGTGTAGCCCAGCCGGTCCTCGTTGATGGGACGCCCCCCCTTGCGGCTGACCTGGTAGACCGAAAACTTCATGATTCCAGGAAGCTCGAACGTTCAGAGTGGCGGGTGGCTTCCGCCGGCTTGGCACCCACCAGCCCTCCCAGAGTCAGGCGGACCTTGTCGAGCAGGCCCGGGGGGGTGTACCGTTGCTCTTCCGCGCGGTTGAGCTCTTTTAGCAGGGCAAACACCGACTGCGGACGCGACAGCGGATCGATTGCCATGCACCACTGCACCACCTCGATCAGGTTGTCGGAATAGACCCCTCGCAGCCGTGCCATCGACAGGGCCAGGCGGTCTTTTTCCAGCCGTTGCGGGGCGTCGTGCGGCGGGTAGCCCTGCATGCACGAGTAGATGCAGGCCCCCACGGCGTAAATGTCCGTCCAGGGGCCGAGGCCCGTGTTGCGCTTGTACATCTCGGGAGCGGCAAAGCCGGGCGTGTACATGGGCCGCACGAAATTGCCTTCGGTGTTGAGCACCTCTCGGGCGGCACCGAAGTCGATCAATACCGCCTTGTTGTCGTCGGTGATGAAGATGTTGGCCGGCTTGATGTCGAGGTGGAGCATCTTGTGCTGGTGCACGATGCGCAGCCCGCGCAACACCTCGTCGAAGAGCGAGCGGATGGTGGCCTCGCGCAGCACCTTCTTTTTCTTCAGCCCGCGCGCTATCACGATGAACTCCTGCAGGGACGCCCCCTCCAGGTAGTTCATCACCATGTAGACGGTCTCGTTCTCGCGAAAGAAATTGAGCACGCTCACCACCGACGGGTGGGCGATCTGCGCCAGTGCCCGCCCCTCTTCGAAAAAGCTCTTGAGGCCCAGGCGGTACAACGACAGCTTTTCGGGAGGCACCACGGGCAGCAGTTCGCCGGGCGCGCGCACGGCGAGTGCCGAAGGCAGGTACTCCTTCAGCGCTACCTGCTGGCCCTGGCCGTCGAGCGCCAGGTACACCAGCCCGAAGCCGCCCGCGGCCAGCAGGCGCACGATCCGGTAGCCGCCAATGAGCGTGTCTGGCGGTAGTGGGGCTGGCTTGGTCTTTGACATAATCCGATTTTGGCAACCCCAACGACGTTGCACAGACCGAAAGTTTTGAATGCCAGTTTACAGCATGACCGGTTACGCCACCGGGCAGAGCCTGCCGCCCGAACCGGGCGCCCCCTCACTGCAGGCCGCGCCCGCGCTCGGCATGGAGATCCGCTCGGTCAACAGCCGCTTCCTGGACCTGGCGTTCCGCCTGTCTGACGAGCTGCGTCCGGCCGAGCCGGCCCTGCGCGAGTTGATTGGCAGCCGCCTGAAACGCGGCAAGGTGGAGGTGCGGGCCTGGATCGAAGGCCGCCAGGACGCGGCGCTGCGCGCACCCACCGTGGCCGAACTGCAAAAACTGCAAAACCTGCAGGACCAGGTGCGGGCCTGGCTGCCCACCGCGCGCGAGCTCAGCGTGGCCGAAGTGGTGCAGACGCTGTCGCGCAGCGCGCCCGCCCCTACCGGCCTGACAGATGCACTGCTTGCGCTGGCCGGCCGCACGGTGGACGACTTTGCCGCGTCGCGCGAGCGGGAGGGCGGCCGACTGGCCACCATGCTGCTCGACCGCGTGGCCCAGTTGCGCACCCTGGCCGCCCAGGCGCAGCCCATGGTGCCGCAACTGGTGGAGCTGCAGCGCCAGCGCTTCCTGGAGCGCTGGCAAGACGCGTTGGGCGCTGCCCACGCCGACGCTGCGGCCAGCGCGGCCCAGGAGCGTGCCCTCACCGAAGCGACGGCCTTCGCCATCCGCATCGACGTGGCCGAAGAGTTGACGCGCTTGCAGTCCCACCTCGACGAGATCGAACGGCTCATCCACAAGGGCGGCGAGGTCGGCAAGCGGCTGGACTTCTTCATCCAGGAATTGCACCGCGAAGCCAATACGCTGGGCAGCAAGTCGTCCAGCCTGGAGCTGACCCGCGTGTCGGTGGACATGAAGGTGCTGATCGAACAGATGCGCGAGCAGGTGCAGAACCTGGAATGAACATGGATTACCCCGGAAACCTGTACGTCGTCGCCGCCCCCAGCGGCACCGGCAAGTCCAGCCTGGTCAAGGCCTTGCTGGAGGTGGACTCGCGCATGGAGCTGTCGGTCTCGCACACCACGCGGGCACCGCGCGGCCAGGAGGTGCACGGCCGCGAGTACTACTTCGTCAGCAACGAAGAGTTCGACCGCATGGTGGCGCACGATGCCTTCGTCGAATGGGCGCACGTCCACAGCAACCGCTACGGCACCTCGCGCAAGGCCATCGAGGACAAGATCGCCGCCGGCGCCGACATCGTGCTGGAGATCGATTACCAGGGGGCCATCCAGATCAAGGAGAAGTTTCCCAACGCGGTGCTGATCTTCATCCTGCCACCGAGCTGGCCCGAGCTGCGCTCACGCCTCATGCGGCGCGCCGAGGACAGTGAGGAAGTGATCGAACTGCGTATGCGCAACGCCGCCGAAGAAGTGGCCCACGTTGGAAAATTCGATTTCGTTATAATTAATGAAATGTTCGAACGTGCGCTGTTCGACCTCAAGGCCATCGCGCACGCCCAGCGGCTCAAGGTATCGGCCCAACGCCGCGCCCGGGCCGACACGTTCCGCGCCCTCAATATCCCTTGACCAGCAAGCCGCCTGGCTTGCATTGGAGTTACCGTCATGGCTCGCATCACCGTCGAAGACTGCCTCGAAAAGATCCCCAACCGGTTCCAGTTGGTGCTCGCTGCCACCTACCGCGCGCGCATGTTGAACCAGGGCCACACCCCCAAGATCGAGACCCGCAACAAGCCCGGCGTGACCGCTCTGCGCGAGATCGCCGAAGGCAAGGTCGGCCTGGAAATGCTGAAAAAAGTCGCGGTCTGACACTGACCGGATTTTTTGGCACAGAGGCACCGCCCACCGCGGTGCTTTTTTGTTTTTATCGGCTCGATTGTCAGGTTTGCAGCTTGGCTGCACACGAAGCGTGCAAAGTCACGCTACAGTAAAGGCATGAGCGATGCCGTGATGTCCACCCCTGCGATGAGCCCTGCCCAGGCGGCGGCCAGCGCCGCTGCCGCCAGCTTCGCCGCGCTCGAAGCCCGGTTGGACTACCTCAGCAGCCAGGAAATCGAACAAGTTCGGCTGGCCTACCGCTTTGCCGACGAGGCCCATCTGGGCCAGATGCGCAAGAACGGCGACCCCTACATCACCCACCCGATCGCGGTGGCGCAGCAGTGCACCGAGTGGAAGCTCGACGCCCAGGCCCTGTGCGCGGCGCTGATGCACGACGTGATGGAGGACTGCGGCATCACCAAGGCCGACCTCACCGAGCGGTTCGGGCCCCAGGTGGCGGACCTGGTCGATGGCCTCACCAAACTCGACAAGCTGGCATTCGACAGCCGGGAGCAGAACCAGGCCGAGTCGTTTCGCAAGATGCTGCTGGCGATGGCGCGTGACGTGCGGGTCATCCTCATCAAGCTGGCCGACCGCACCCACAACATGCGCACCATGGGCGACATGCCGCGCAGCAAGTGGGCCCGCATCAGCAGCGAAACGCTGGAAATCTACGCCCCCATCGCACACCGCCTGGGGCTGAACAACAATTACCGCGAGCTGCAGGACCTGGCGTTCAAGCACCTGCACCCCTGGCGCTACCAGGCACTGGCCAAGGCACTGGACAAATCGCGCAGCCGCCGCAAGGACCTGATCGCCCGGG
Organism: Comamonadaceae bacterium; assembly: GCA_030602185.1. Lineage (GTDB taxonomy): Bacteria > Pseudomonadota > Gammaproteobacteria > Burkholderiales > Burkholderiaceae_C > JAUWAE01. The sequence continues at coordinate 11,020 of JAUWAE010000005.1, read as the reverse complement.
TGCAGGGCGAGCTGGAAAGCGCCTTCGCCCGCCATGGCATGGAGGTGCGCATCGTCGGCCGGGAAAAGACGCTCTACTCGGTCTACCGCAAGATGGACCTGAAGCACCTGTCGTTCGCGCAGGTGACGGACATTTACGGCTTTCGCATCATCCTGCCCGAACTGCTGGACTGCTACCGCGCACTGGGCATCCTGCACCAGCTCTACAAGCCGCTGCCGGGCAAGTTCCGCGACTACATCGCGATCGCCAAGATGAACGGCTACCAGTCGCTGCACACCACGCTGGTGGGGCCGTTCGGCACCAACATCGAGTTCCAGCTGCGCACGCCCACGATGGACGTGGTGGCCGAATCGGGCGTGGCAGCACACTGGCTGTACAAGGCGAGCGACCCCGACAGCCCCGCCTCGCAGGACCTCAACACCCAGTGGCTGCAGTCGCTGCTCGACATCCAGCAGGAAACCCACGACGCCGCCGAGTTCTGGGACCACGTCAAGATCGACCTGTTCCCCGACTCGGTGTATGTGTTCACGCCCAAGAGCCGCATCATGGCCATGCCGCGCGGGGCCACGGCGATCGATTTCGCCTACGCCATCCACAGCGACGTGGGCAGTTGCGCCATCGGCGCCAAGATCAATGGCGAACAGGCGGCCCTGCGCAGCGAGCTCAACAACGGGGACGTGGTGGAGATCATCACCTCGCCCCATGCCAAGCCCAACCCGGCCTGGCTCGGTTTTGTCAAGACCGGGCGCGCCCGCTCCAAGATCCGCCACCACCTGAAAACGCTGGCCCTGGAAGAGTCGATGGCACTGGGTGAGCGGCTGCTGCGCCAGGCCCTGCGGGCCGAAGGCATTGCCACCCTGCCGCCGTTCGACGGCGAGCACCAGGGCGTGTGGGACAAGCTGCTGCGCTTCACCGGCAACCGCCAGCGCGAGGAACTGCTCACCGACATCGGGCTGGGCAAACGGATCGCCAGCATGGTGGGCAAGAAGCTGGCCGCCTTGCTGGCCGAGGCCGGCGAAAAGCCCGATCTGCTGTTGATCAGCCAGGAGCGCTACGGCACCGCCCAGGAGGACCGACCAAGCCAGGGCGTCGTCACGCTCGACGGCAGCGAAGGCACGTCGGTCCAGTATGCCACCTGCTGCCGTCCGCTGCCGGGCGACCGCATCGTCGGCTACCTGGGGCGCGGTGAAGGCCTGGTGGTGCACACCGACGACTGCCCAGTCGGCAAAAAACTCTTGCACCGTGACGCCGAGCGCTTTCTCGAGGTGGAGTGGGCGGAGGAGGCGTCACGCCTGTTTGAATCCACCGTGCTGGTGACGGTGGTCAACGGCAAAGGTGTCCTGGCCAAGGTGGCCGCTGCACTGGCTGCGGCCGAGGCCGACATCACCCACATCCACATGGGCGACGAAGCGGCCCAGAGCGCCACCGACCTGCGCTTCACCATCGCGGTGCGCGACCGGGTGCACCTGGCGCAGGTGCTGCGTCAGCTCAAGCGCACGCCATCGGTGGTGCGGGCCCAGCGCGTGCGCCCGGTGCGCAACGGCGCCTGACGGCCCGCCCTCACTGCGGGGCGGGGTAGCTCACCTCCAGCACTTCCAGCGTGTCCCAGCCAGCGGGGGTGCGCAAGCGCACCTCGTCGCCCACCCGTGCCTTGAGGAGCGCCTGGGCCACCGGCGACACCCAGCTCACCTGTCCCTGGGCACTGTCGGCCTCGTCGATGCCCAGGATGGTGACCGTGGTTTCGTGGCCATCCTGCCGGGCGTAGGTCACGGTGGCACCAAAAAACACCTGGTCCGATCCGTGGTGGGCCGAGGCATCGACCACCACCGCCTGGTCCAGCCGCTTGGTGAGGAAGCGGATGCGGCGGTCGATCTCGCGCAGGCGCTTCTTGCCGTACAGGTAGTCGCCGTTTTCGGACCGATCGCCATTGCTGGCCGCCCAGTGCACCACCTCCACCACCTTGGGACGCTCCACGTCCAGCAGCTGCATGAGCTCGGCCCGCAGGCGCGCATGGCCTTGCGGTGTCATGTAGTTCTTGCCACCCGCCGGCAGGGCCGGGCCACCGGGCAGGTCGTCATCGTCGTCGGCGTCGGTTTCCTTGGTGAATGCTTTGCTCATGGGTCCACGTGATCGATCGGTGCGGACCGTGTTACCGTATCCGCTGTGCAGACATTGTCCAACATCCCCGGCCTGCTCTTGGCCAATCTGCTGGCCGCCCTGCTGGTGGCTTGCAGCCACCCGCCCCCACTGCCCGACGCCGCGGCGATCGCCCCTGAAGCCCCGTCGGCGCTGACCCAGCAGCACGGCGGGCGGTTCGACCGGCAGGCCGTGGCCGCCGCACACCCCCTGGCGGCCGAGGCGGGCGCCGCGGTGCTGCGGGCCGGCGGCCACGCGGTGGACGCGGCGGTGGCGGTGCAATTCGTGCTGGGCGTGGTCGAGCCGCAATCGAGCGGGCTGGGCGGTGGTGCGTTCCTGCTGGTCCACGACGGCCGCACGGTGCACGCTTACGATGGCCGGGAAACCGCCCCGCGCGGGGTGGACGAGCGGCTGTTCCTGGGCCCCGACGGGCGACCGCTGCCCTTTGACGTCGCTGTCACCAGCGGGCGCGCGGTGGGCGTGCCAGGTGCGGTGGCCATGCTCGAACTGGCGCACCGGCGCCATGGCCGGCTGCCCTGGGCCCGGCTGGTCGAGCCGGCGATCCGGCTGGCTGACGAGGGCTTTGCCGTCACGCCCCGGCTGCACACCTTGCTCGACCAGGACCCCCACCTGCGCAGCCACCCCGCAGCGCGCCAGCTGTACTACGACGCCCAGGGGCAAGCCTGGCCCGTGGGGCACCGCCTGCGCAACCCCGCCCTGGCCGACACCTTGCGGCACATTGCCCGCGACGGCGCCCGGGCGCTGCACGAAGGGCACATCGCCACGGCCATCGCGCAGGCGGTGCAGGGTCACCCGCAACTGCCCGGCACCCTCGACGAGCAGGACCTGCGCGGCTACCAGCCCCGCGTGCGGGCGGCCCTCTGCCACCCGCTGCCCACACCCGAGCGGCGCTACCGCGTCTGTGGCTTTCCGCCACCCAGCTCGGGGGCCATTGCGGTTGGGCAGATTTTGGGCCTGCTGCAAGCCGCCACCGAGACCACACCCGCCCACCCGGGCAGCGTGGCCTGGCTGCACACCTACGCCGAGGCGGCGCGGCTGGCCTTTGCCGACCGAGCCCTGTACCTGGCCGACCCGGATTTCGTCCCGCCGCCGGCCGGCGACTGGCACAGCTTGCTGGCGCCGGCCTACCTGCGCGAGCGCGTCCGGCTCATCGGCCCGCACGCCCGGCCCGACGCGCCCGCGGGGCGGCCTGGCAGTACACCCACCGCCTTGGCCCCCATGGCCGAACAACCGGAACGCGGCACCAGCCACGTGAGCGTCGTGGACGCCGATGGCCATGCCGTGGCCCTCACCACCACCATCGAGAGCGCCTTCGGCACGCGCACCCTGGTGGCCGGCTTCCTGCTCAACAACCAGCTCACCGATTTCAGCTTTCTGCCGCACGACCGCCAGGGGCGCCCCGTCGCCAACCGGGTCGAGCCTGGCAAACGGCCGCGATCGTCCATGGCCCCGACACTGGTGTTCGACGACACCACCGGCGAGCTCGTCCTGAGCACCGGCAGCCCTGGCGGGGCCATGATCATCCACTACACCGCCAAGGCCTTGCACGGCATGCTGGTGCAAGGGCTGACACCGCAGGCCGCCATCGACCTCCCCAACCTGGGCACCACCGGTGGCCCATTGCTGCTGGAGCAAGGCCGTTTTGCGCCGGCCACGGCCTCGGGCCTGCGGGCGCTGGGGCACACGGTGCAGGAGGTGCCGCTGACCAGCGGCCTGCAGGCGCTGCGACGCCAGCCCCACGGGCTGGAAGGCGGCGCCGACCCCCGGCGCGAAGGCGCGGTCGCCGGCGACTGACACCGAGCCGAGGCCTGCATCAACTTCGCTACCATCGAACCCCATGAACCGCAGCAGGGAGACGGACCGCCCACCGGAATGGGCGACGGGCTTGATCGTGGTGCACGGCAACCAGGCCGAGGCACTGCGCGACCTGGTGGTCGCCTGGATCGGCCGCTACCCGCTCGCCCCGCTGGAAAACGAGACCGTGCTGGTGCAGAGCAACGGCATGGCGCAATGGCTGAAGCTGTCGCTGGCCGAGCCCGTGGCCGCCGGCGGTTGTGGCATTGCTGCCGCGCTGGACCTCCAGCTGCCCTCGCAGTTCCTGTGGCAAGCCTACCGGGCCGTGCTGGGTCCGGCCCAGGTGCCGGAACAGTCCCCATTCGACAAACCGCGGTTGCTCTGGCGGCTGGTACGGCTGCTGGAGGATTGCGGCCACGAGCCGGCTTACGCGCCGCTGCGCCGCTACCTCGACAACGACCTCGACGGCCGGCGCCGCCACCAACTGGCCGAACGCCTGGCCGACCTCTACGACCAATACCAAGTCTACCGGGCCGACTGGCTGCGGGCCTGGGCGCAAGGCCAAGACGTGCTGCTCGACGCCCGGGACCAGCCACGCCCCCTGCCCGCGGGGCAGGAGTGGCAACCGGCGCTGTGGCGCGCCCTGCTGGCCGACGTGGCGCAGGACGCAGCCGCCGCGGGCCCGCGCCCTGGCCGGGCGGCGGTGCACGACGCGTTCCTGGCGCAGGTGCAGCAGGGCCGTCCGCCCGAGCAGCCACAGGACCTGCCGCGCCGGCTCATCGTGTTCGGCATCTCAGCACTGCCGCGGCAATCCCTGGAAGTACTGGCCGCGCTGGCGCAGTGGTGCCAGGTGCTGGTGTGTGTGCACAACCCCTGCCGCCACCACTGGGCCGACATCGTGTCCGACCACGACCTGCTGCGCAGCCTGCACCAGGGCCGTGGGCGGCAGGCGCGCCGGCCAGGCACACCCGCCTCGATCGACCCCGAGCAGCTACACCAGCACGCCCACCCCCTGCTGGCGGCCTGGGGCAAGCAGGGGCGAGACTTCATCGGCCTGCTGGCCGAGCACGACGACGCGGCCACCCTGGCCCGGCACCAGCGCGGATTCCAGGCCATCGGCCGCGCCACCGAGCTGTTCACCTCGCCGGGCACCACCACCTTGCTGCAGCAACTGCAGGACGACATCCTGGAGCTGCGGCCGCTGCACGAGACGCGCGACGTCTGGCCGCCGGTCCAGCCTGCGGCCGACGCCTCGGTACGGTTCCACATCGCACACAGCCCCCAGCGCGAGGTGGAGGTGCTGCACGACCAGCTGCTGGCCGCCTTCGAGGCCGACCCGACCCTGCAGCCCCGTGATGTCATCGTCATGGTGCCCGACATCGCCGGCTACGCAGCCGCCGTGCAGGCGGTGTTCGGCCGGCGTGGTGCCGACGACCCGCGTCACCTGCCCTTCCGGGTGGTGGACCAGGGCCAGCAGGCCACCGACCCACTGCTCAAGGCGCTGCGCACCTTGCTGGGCCTGCCCCAGGCGCGACTGAGCGCCAGCGAACTGCTCGACCTGCTGGACGTGCCCGCGCTGGCCCAGCGTTTCGGCATCTCCGCTGCCGACCTGCCCTGGCTGCAGCGCTGGATCCGCGGTGCCAATGTCCGCTGGGGCCTGCACGCGGCCCACCGCGCCGGCCTCGACCTGCCCGAGCCGCCAGATCCTGAAGCCCCCCACACCTGGCGCTTCGGCCTGCGCCGCATGCTCCTGGGCTACGCGGTGGGGCCAGCCGGCGGTGCCTGGCAGGGGATCGAGCCGTACGACGAAGTGGGCGGCCTTGAAGCCACCCTGCTGGGCTCGCTGGTGCAACTGCTCGACGCGCTGGAGCACGCCTGGCACACGTTGTCCACCCCCGCCACCGTGCCCGACTGGTGCGATCGCTTCCGGGCCCTGCTGCGGGCCTTTTTCGACCCGGCCACGCCCGACGACCCGGAACGCGCCAGCCGCGACGCACTCACCCTGCTGCGGCTCGACGGCGCGCTGGAACAGTGGCAGGCCATCTGCGAGGAGGCCCGGCTCCACAGCCCCCTGCCCCTGGCGGTGGCCGCCGACCACTGGCTGAACGCGGCCGAAACCCCAAACCTGTCGCAGCGCTTCTTTGGCGGCGCCGTCACCTTCGCCACCCTCATGCCGATGCGAGCCATCCCGTTCCGGCACGTGTGCCTGCTGGGCATGAACGACGGCGCCTACCCACGCCCGCACACACCGCAGGATTTCGACTTCATGGCGCGCCACTACCGGCCTGGCGACCGCTCGCGCCGCAGCGACGACCACTACATGCTGCTCGAAGCCCTGCTGTCGGCGCGCGAACGGCTTTACGTCTCGTGGGTCGGGCGCAGCATCACCGACAACACCGAGCGCGCGCCCTCGGTGCTGATCCACCAGCTGCGCGACCATCTGGCCAGCGGCTGGCGGCTCGACGGGGGTGGCGACCTGCTGGCCGCACTCACCACCGAGCACCGGCTGCAGCCCTTCAGCCCTGCGTACTTCGGCACCCACCACACACCCGCCGGGGATACCCCCTGGTTCACCTACGCCCACGAATGGCGCCGCCCGGGGGCACCGGCTACCACCTCGACCACCCCCCTGCCGCCCCTGGCCCGCGAAGAACCCCTCACGCTGGCCGAGCTCACCGAATTCCTGCAAGACCCGGTGAAAGCGTTCTTTCGGCGCCGGCTCGGCGTGACGCTGGCCCTGGACGACCCGACACTGGCCGAACACGAACCGTTCGACCTGGACGGGCTGGACCGCTGGCGGCTGCACCGCGAGCTGCTGCAGGACCTGGCCCAGGCAGTCCCCCGCGGCGAAGCGTCGCCGGCCCACCTGTCGCAACGGCTGTCGGCACGGCTGGATGCCATGCAGCGCCGTGGTGAACTTGCCGCCGGGGGATTTGGCCAGGCGCAACGGGAGTCGCTGGCCGAGCCGCTGCCCGACCTGCTGGCCACCTACGCGCAGGCCCTGGCCGACTGGCCAGACACCTTCAGCGCCACACTGGACTGGGCAGGCATGGCCAGCGGCCTACCCGTGGCCGTGCTGGACCGGCTCGACGACCTGCGCCACAACACCGCTGGCGAAACCGGCCGCGTCGTGCTGGAAGTCAGCGCGCTCACCGATGGCCGCTCCCAGCAGTACCGACCCCACCGCGTCATTGCGCACTGGGTGGCGCACCTGGCCGGTCACCTGGCGGTCGGCCCCATGACCACCCGCATCCTCAGCCATGCGGGGGAAATCACACTCGCGGCGCTGCCGCTGGCCGAGGCGACCAGGCATTGGCAGGCGCTGCTGGAGGCATGGCAGTACGGCATGCAGGCACCGCTGCCCCTGTCGGCCAAAGCCGGTTTCGCGTGGCTGCGGGCCCAGGGCCGCGCGCCCGACGACGCCGCGCGTGCCTGGCAGGCCGCCCACGACGCGCTGGCCCCTGCGGGCGGCGGCGGCGAATGGGCGCACAACCCCTATTTGCGCCGCGCCTACCCCACGGCGCGCGACCTGCTCGGCCCACCCGAGTTGGCCCACGAGGCCAGCCCCTTCCGCCACTGGACCGAACAGCTGCTGCGCCCGCTGTGGCAAGCCATCCCGGTCAGCCGGCGCAGCACGCCGAAAGAGGGGCAGGCATGAGCACGCCCCGCCTGGACGTCCGCACCTTCCCCCTGCACGGCAGCCGCCTCATCGAGGCCAGCGCCGGCACCGGCAAGACCTGGACCATCGCCATGCTGTACGTGCGGCTGGTGCTCGGCCCACGCGCCGCAGACGATCCAAACGGCTTTGCACGCGCCCTGCTGCCGCCCGACATCCTCGTCGTGACCTTCACCGAAGCCGCCACCCAGGAGCTGCGCACCCGCATCCGCCGCCGCCTGGCCCAAGCCGCCGAAGTGTTCCGCGCCCCCGCCACCCCACCCGATGCCGCTGGCGACCTGCAGGCCCTCTACCAGCTGCGGGCCGACTACCCTGCCGACGACTGGCCGCGCCTCGCCAGCCGGCTGCAACTCGCCGCGGAGTGGATGGATCAGGCCGCAATCGCCACCATCCACGGGTGGTGCCTGCGCATGCTGCGCGAGCACGCCTTCGACGGCAACACCCTGTTCCGGCAGACCCTGGAAACCGACCCCAGCGAACTGCTGGCCGAGGTGGCACGCGACGCCTGGCGCACCTTTTATGCCCCGCTGCCCGAGGGCTTGGCGCGCGAGGTGCTGCGCTGGTGGCGCGGCCCCGACGACCTGCTGCGCGCCGTGCGCGACCTGCTGCCCCACACCGCCGACCTGCCCGTCGACACCCCGCCGCCCCAGGCCCTGCTGCAGAGTGCCCTGGACCAGCGCCAGGCCGCCCTGGCCGAGCTCAAGGCGCCCTGGCCCGCCTGGGTGGCCGAGCTGCGCGAGCGCTTCGAGGCCGATGCCAAGCGGGTCAACGGCCGCAAGTTTCGCCCCCAGTATTACGGCCCCTGGCTGGACCGGCTGCACGCCTGGGCCATCGACCCCGACGCAAAGGAGCCCCCCGCACTCAACACCGGCTGGGAGCGGCTGACCCCCACAGGGCTGGCCGAGGTGTACCTCGACCCGGCCGACTGCCCCGACCACCCCGCCCTGCATGCGCTGGCCGCCTTGCCGGGCGCTCTGGCCGCCCTGCCCAACGCCCATTCCAGCCTGCTGCAACATGCCGCGCGCTGGGTGCAGCAGCGCTTCCAGCAAGCCCAGGCCCGCCGTGCCCAACTCGGCTTTGACGACGTGCTGCAGCGGCTCGACCACGCCCTGCACGGCCCGGCGGGCGAGGCGCTGGCCGCCACCCTGCGCCAGCAGTTCCCGGTCGCCCTGATCGACGAATTCCAGGACACCGACCCGGTCCAGTACCGCATCTTCGACCGCGTCTACCACGTGGCCGAGCCCGCCCCCGAAACCGGGCTGGTGCTCATCGGCGACCCCAAACAGGCCATTTACGCTTTCCGTGGGGCCGACATCTACACCTACCTGCAGGCCCGCCGCGCCTGCGCCGGCCGCCTGTACACGCTGGACACCAACTTCCGCTCCGACGCTGCCCTGGTCGCCGCAGTGAACCACTGCTTCCAACAGGCCGAAACCCGCGCGGCGGGCCAGGGCGCCTTCGGTTTCCGCAACCCGGCGGGCGACAACCCGGTCCCGTTCGAGCCTGCCCAGGCGGCCGGGCCACGCACCCGCTGGTGCCCCGACGGTCCCGAGGCGCCCAGCCCGGTTGGCCCACTCACGCTGTGGCACCTGCCCGCCCCCGAGGGCAAGCCCCTGGGCCGCGACGCCGCCCTGCGGCAGATGGCCGAGGCCTGCGCCACCGAAATGGTTGGCCTGCTGCAACGCCCAACGGCCGGCTTTGCCACCGAGGGCAGCCCGCCCCACTGGCGCGCACTGCGGCCATCCGACATGGCCGTGCTGGTCAACAGCCGCCGCGAAGCCGACGCCATCCGGGCCGCGCTGGCCCATCGGGGGGTGCGCAGCGTCTACCTGTCGGACCGCGAGTCGGTTTACCGCAGCGCGGTGGCCGAGGACCTGCAGCACTGGCTGCAAGCCTGCGCCCAGCCCGACGACCCGCGCGCCCTGCGCGCCGCGCTCGGCACCGCCGTGCTGGCCCTCGACTGGGCCACCCTGGACCGCATGCGCCACGACGAAGACGCCTGGGACACCGCCGTGCTGCGCTTCCGCCGCTACCACAGCACCTGGCGCCAGCGCGGTGTGCTGCCCATGCTGCGCGAACTGCTGCACGACTTTGACGTGCCCGCCCGGCTGCTGGCCGCGGACGCAGCGGCCGAAGGCGAGCGCACCCTCACCGACCTGCTCCACCTCGCCGAGCTGCTGCAGGACGCCAGCACCGTGCTGGACGGCGAGCACGCCCTGGTGCGCCACTTGGCCGAGGAGCGACGCCTCGCCGCACTCGGGCGCAGCGGCGACGCCCCCCAGATCCGGCTCGAAAGCGACGCCGACCGGGTCCAGGTCATCACCGTCCACAAATCCAAGGGGCTGGAGTACCCGCTGGTGTTCTACCCCTTCGCCACCCACCACCGGCCGGTGGAACCCGACCAGACGGTGCTGCGCTGGCACGACACCGAGGGCCGTGCCCGCCTGACCCTGGGCGGCAGCGCCGACGAGCGTGCGCGGGCCGCCCAGCAGGCCGATGCCGAGCGCCTGGGCGAAGACCTGCGCAAGCTCTACGTGGCACTCACCCGGGCCCGCCACGCGACCTGGGTCGGCGTGGCGCCGCTGGACGACCTGCACCGCAGCGCCCTGGGCTACCTGATCGGTGCGGGCCAACCCATCGCGCTGCACGACTGGCCCACCCCGCTCGCCGAACGCCTCGCCGGCCCCACTGGCACCGTCACCGCGGCGCCCATGCCCACCACCGAGCGCTGGGAAGCCCCGGCCGAAGCCCCCACCCGCGGCCAGTGCCGGACCTACCGGGGTCAGCCTCGCCCCCGCTGGTGGATTGCCAGCTATTCGGCCCTGCGCATCGCCGATGAAGCCACCGCAGCACCCGACCAAACGGCCGCAGACGCCCCCGACACGCTTTTGCAGGACCGCCTGCGGGAAATCACGGGCACCAGCCCGACCGACGCACCTGCCGATGGTCGGCCCGAGCCCGACAGCCCGCACGCCTTCCCGCGCGGCGCCTCGGCCGGCACGCTGCTGCACGACCTGCTCGAATGGTGCGCCCAGCAAGGCTTCGCGGCCGTGGCCCACGACCCCACGGGCCTGCGCGACCAGGTCGCCCGGCGCTGCCAGGCGAGCGACTGGGCCCACTGGATAGACCCGCTCACCTCCTGGCTGCACGGCTGGCTCACCACCGCCTGGCGCAGGGCCTCGGTGGTGTAGGCGCTGCCGTGGGGGCCCAGCCAGTTGGACTTGTAATCGGCCACGTAGTAGCGGCCGCCGTGTTCGAACACCAGGTCGATGTAGCCCGTGAGCATGCCGTGCAGGCGGTCGGCCTGCAGTGCGGGGCGGGGGGCGCCGCCCAGGGTGTGGCAGGTGACCAGCCGGTCCAGGGCGAGGGTGTCGATGGGCGCGGTTGGCAACC
>JAUWAE010000252.1 GCA_030602185.1 Comamonadaceae bacterium | reverse complement strand
GACGAGCCTTACCGCCACCTCACGGCCGGGCGGCACCTGCTGTCGGTGCTGCAGGGCCTGTTCGAGCGCGCGCCCGAGCGCCGCAAGCCAGTCACGCGCACCCAGGCGGTCGACGCGCCCCGGCTGGACCCGCGCAGCCTGCTGGCGGTGCAGGACTACAGCCGCCGCCTCGGCCGCAAACGCTACGAAGACCAGTTGGAAACGCTGCAGGGCCGGCTCAACCTGCTCAGCCGCGATCCGCGCATGCAGGGGCGGGCGCTGGTGGTGGTGTTCGAGGGCATGGACGCGGCGGGCAAGGGCAGCACGATCCGCCGCATCACCCAGGCGCTGGACGCGCGCTTCTACCGGGTGGTGCCGGTGGCGGCGCCGAACGAGAACGAGCGCGCCCAGCCTTACCTCTGGCGCTTCTGGCGCTACATTCCGCCGCATGGCCGGGCGGTGATTTTTGACCGGTCCTGGTACGGCCGCGTGCTGGTGGAGCGGGTCGAGGGGTTCTGCACCGAGGCCGACTGGATGCGCGCCTACGACGAGATCAACGAGTACGAGGAGGAGCTGGTGGAGGCGGGAGTGATCATCGCCAAGTTCTGGCTCGCCGTGACGCCCGACGAGCAGCTGCGCCGCTTCAAGGAGCGCGAAACCACGCCGCACAAGAACTACAAAATCACCCCGGAAGACTGGCGCAACCGTGACCGGTGGCCGCACTACGAACGGGCGGTGGAGCAGATGATCGACCGCACGTCGACCCAGCAGGCCCCGTGGCACGTGGTGGCGTCGGACGACAAGCTGTGGGCCCGCATCGAGGTGCTGCAGACCCTGTGCGAACGGGTGGAAGCGGCGCTCGCGCAGGGCGCGTGAGCCGGCCGGGGGCTCAGAGCGGGGCGGGTGCCAGCGCCTGTGCGCAGGCAAAGCCGCTGGCCCAGGCCCACTGGAAGTTGTAGCCGCCGAGCCAGCCGGTCACGTCCACCACCTCGCCGATGAAGTGCAACCCGGGCTGGCGCGACTCCATCGTCTGCGACGACAGCTGCCGGGTGTCCACGCCGCCGGCGGTGACTTCGGCCTTGGCGTAACCCTCGGTCCCGGTGGGGGTGAGCGTCCAGCGGTGCAGGCTCTCGGCCAGCTGGGCCAGGGCCTTGTCGGGCGTTTCGTTGATGGGGCGTTGCCAGTCGGCACGCGTCGTGGTCCAGGTGTCGGCCAGGCGGTGGGGCAGGTGGTGGGCCAGCTCGTTGGGCAGCAGCTTGCGGGAGCGGGCCTTGGCGTCTTGCAGCAGTGGCTCCAGCGCAGCGTCGGGGTGCAGGTCGATGCGCAGGGGTGTGCCGGGCTGCCAGTAGCTGGAAATCTGCAGCACGCCAGGGCCGCTGAGGCCGCGGTGGGTGAACAGCAGGTCTTCGTCGAAGGCCTGGCGCTGCTTTTTCTCGCCGGTCTCGATGCGCACCGGCAGCGCCAGGCCGGACAGGTCGGCAAAGGGTGCCCAGGCCTGGGGGTCAAAGGTCAGCGGCACCAGGGCGGGGCGCGGCGTGATGACGTTCAGGTCGAACTGGCGCGCAAGGCGGAAGCCGAAGTCCGTCGCGCCGATTTTCGGGATGGACAGCCCGCCGGTGGCCACGACCAGGGCGTGCGCGCTGACAGGGCCGCGGTCGGTCTGCAGGGTGTAGCGGGTGGCGGGGTCGGCGTCGGAAAACGCCACGCCGTGCACGCCGCACGGCTGCCAGCGGGTCACGCCGCCGGCGTCGCATTCCCGTAGCAGCACGTCGATCAGGTCCTGCGCCGAGCGGTCGCAGAACAGTTGGCCCTTGTGCTTCTCGTGGAAGGGCACGCCGTGGCGCTGCAGCAGGCCGGTGAAGTCGGTCGGGGTGTAGCGCGACAGGGCCGAACGGCAGAAGTGCGGGTTGTCGCCCAGAAAGTGCTTGTGGGGCTGGCGCAGGTCGAGGTCGCGGTTGGTGAAGTTGGCGCGGCCGCCGCCCGAGATGCGGATCTTCTCTGCCACCTTGGACGCATGGTCGATCAGCAGCACCTTGAGGCCGCGCTGGCCAGCCACCCCGGCGCAGAACAGCCCGGCGGCCCCGGCGCCGACGATGATGGCGTCAAAAGGCGGGGTCATGCGCTGCCCAGGCTCGCGACCGGCGGCAGGCCATGCCGGGCCCGGGCCCGGTCGCACGCGTCGCTGCCTTCTTCAAATTCGCGGCAGGGCGAAGGGCGCCATTCGTAGATACCGCAGCCCACCTTCTCGCCCAGCTTGCCGGTGAGCGCCGCGCAGCGGATGGGCACGTGGTCGGTGCCCCGCATGCGGCAGGTGTTGCCGTTGACCTCGACCGTGAGGCCCGACGGCACCTGGCCGCCTTCGGTGTCGAGCTCGTAGATGGAGAAATCCACGCGGAAGTTGGCGCAGCAGGCGCCGCAGCTCTGGCAGGCACTCATGGCATTGGGCCGGGGGCTTACAGCCGCCCGAGCAGAAGGTATTCCATCAGGGCCTTCTGTACGTGCATGCGGTTTTCGGCCTCGTCCCAGACCACGCTCTGCGGTCCGTCGATCACGTCGGCGGTCACTTCCTCGCCGCGGTGGGCGGGCAGGCAGTGCATGAACAGGGCGTCGGGCTTGGCCACGGCCATCATGGCGGGCGTGACGCACCAGGCGGCGAAGGCCTTCATGCGGGCCTCGTTTTCGGCTTCGTAGCCCATGCTGGTCCACACGTCGGTGGTCACCAGGTCGGCGCCGCGGCAGGCCTCCATCGGGTCGTCGAACACCTGCCAGCACTCAGCGCTGCCCACGCCGGCCACCTGCGGGTTCACTTCGTAGCCGCTCGGCGTGCTCACGTGCACCTTGAAGCCCAGGATCTCGGCCGCCTGCAGCCAGGTGTTGGCCATGTTGTTGCCGTCGCCCACCCAGGCCACGGTGATGCCTTTGAGCGCACCCACGTCCAGCGTGCCGTCGGCGCGCTTGCCCCGGTATTCCAGCCAGGTGAACAGGTCGGCCAGGATCTGGCAGGGGTGGAATTCGTTGGTCAGGCCGTTGATGACCGGCACGCGCGAATGTGCCGCGAAACGTTCGATCTTCTCCTGCCCGAAGGTGCGGATCATCACGATGTCGGTCATGCGGCTGATGACGCGCGCGCTGTCCTCGATCGGCTCCGAGCGGCCGAGCTGGCTGTCGCCGGTGGTCAGGTGCACCACGCTGCCGCCGAGCTGGTACATGCCGGCCTCGAAGCTGACGCGGGTGCGCGTGCT
>JAUWAE010000266.1 GCA_030602185.1 Comamonadaceae bacterium | reverse complement strand
CTGTGCGCGGTGTCGGGCCAGCAGGCGGTGAGCTTCCACATGTCGGGCACCGAAGCGGTGATGCAGGCGGTGCGCCTGGCCCGCTACCACACCGGCCGGCGCCATTTGGTGCGCTTCACAGGCGCGTACCATGGCTGGTGGGAGGACGTGCAGCCCGGCCCCGGCAACCCCTTGCCTCCGCGCGACACCTACACGCTGCAGGACATGAGCGAACGCAGCCTGCAGGTCTTGCGCACCCGCCGAGACATCGCCTGTGTGCTGGTCAACCCGCTGCAGGCACTGCACCCCAACCGCAACGCCCCTGGCGATTCAACCCTGGTGGATGGCAGCCGTGCCGCAGGTTTTGACCGCGCCGCCTACACCGACTGGCTGCACCGCCTGCGCGCGGTGTGCCGCGAGCGGGGGATCGTGCTGATCCTTGACGAGGTGTTCGTGGGCTTTCGCCTGGCCCGTGGCGGGGCCCAGGCCTACTTTGGGGTGCAGGCCGACCTGGTCTGCTACGGCAAGACCCTGGGCGGCGGGTTTCCGGTGGGGGTGGTGTGCGGGCGTGCCGACCTGATGCAACGTTTCCGCGAAGACAGCCCGGCCGACCTGTGCTTTGCCCGCGGCACGTTCAACGCCCACCCCTACGTGATGGGGGCCATGCTGTCGTTCCTGCGGCGGCTCGACGAACCGGCCGTGCAGGCGGTGTACGACGGGCTGGACGACCGCTGGGCGGCGCGAGCGGCGGCGTTCAATGAGGTGCTGGCGGCCCACCAGTTGCCGGTGCGGGTGGATGCCTTGTCCTCCATCTGGACCGTGAGCTACACCCAGCCGTCGCGCTACCACTGGATGTTGCAGTTTTACCTGCGGGAGGCGGGCCTGGCCCTGAGCTGGGTGGGCACCGGGCGACTGATTTTCAGCCTGAACTACAGCGACGCCGAGTTCGCCGAAGTGCAGGCCCGCTTCGTGCAGGCCTGCCAGCGCATGCGCGACGATGGCTGGTGGTGGCAGGTGCCGGGGCAGACCCACCGGGCCATCCGCCGCCAGGTGCTGCGCGAGATGCTGCAGCGGCGCTGGCTCGGCGCCCGTGGCGTTCAGCCGGCGCGGTGACCGGGGTCCATCATCTGGCCCCGCAGCAGATACAGCGGGGCCTTGTGGTAGAGCATGATGTCGTGGAACGGGTCGGTCACGATCTTGGTGGCCCACACGACTGCGGTCTGCAGGTTCTGCTGAAACCACAGCTGTGCCATGCGGAACAGCAGCCCGCCCACGCCGATCGCCAGCCACAGCAGACCGACATTGTGGGCAAAGCCACGCCAGTCGTGGTGCGGCTCCAGCCAGCCCAGGGCATCGGGTTGCCACAGCAGCAGCAACGGCGACAACGCCCACAAGGCCATCAGCACCACCTTGCGCTACAGGTTGTAGCCCACCTTGATGGCTTCCTTGTACTCGTGGGTGGCCTGGTTGATCACGTCGTAGCCCTTGGGCTCGAAGAAGAAGTGACCGGCCTGGCGGCTGACCATGGACACCAGCCAGGCCACCAGCGCGGCCATGGCGGGGTCGGTGAACAGCAGGGCGTAGGCAACCAGGAAGCTGAGTGCGCTGAGCAGGTGCAGGCTCTGGTTGATGCGGCTGTGGTGGTAGTAGCGGTGGTCGTCCCAGCGCTGGGTGCGCAAAGCCTGGAGAAAGTCTTTCACGGAGCAGGTCCTCATACGGATCGATGGACTGACAACAGCCCCAAGCGGGGCAGGGTGGGTGGCCGCAGCGCGACACACCGTACCCATGGTGCGCACCTCCCGTGAAACTCGCGTGACAGGCTCGGCGCTGTCATGGACCCGACGCACGAGGGTCGTTTGTCACACGGCTGTTATGCAAGGGGCCGACGATGCGGTCATGAACACCGGCACCGACTCCTTGCTCATCGAAAACTACCCCGCCCCGCAGCGCTCGCTGCGGGTGGCGGTGGTCACCGAAACCTACCCGCCCGAGGTCAACGGCGTTGCCTTGACGGTCGACCGGCTGGTGCGCGGCCTGCAGGCGCGCAACCACGAACTCCAACTGGTGCGCCCGCGGCAGAAGCCCCTGGAGCGGGAGGGCTGGCAGGATGGGTTCGAACAGGTTTTGATGCGTGGCTTGCCCATCCCCCGTTACCCGCATCTGCGCATGGGGATGCCGGCGAAAAAATCGCTGCTGTCGCTCTGGACGGTGCGCCGGCCCGACGTGGTGCACATCGCCACCGAAGGCCCGCTGGGTTGGTCGGCGCTGCAGGCGGCTCGCAAACTCCGCTTGCCGGTGAGCACCGATTTCCGCACCAACTTCCACGCTTACAGCCGGCACTATGGCGTGGGCTGGCTGCGCAAGCCGATCGCGGCCTACCTGCGCAAGTTTCACAACCAGGCCCATTGCACCATGGTGCCCACCGAAGGCTTGCAGGCCGAGCTGGCGGCCATGGGCTTCGAGCGCCTGCTGGTGGTGGCGCGCGGGGTCGATACCCAGTGTTTCCTGCCAGCGCGGCGCAGCGAAACCCTGCGTGCGCAGTGGGGCGTGGCCCCGGACGACCTGGTGGTGTTGTCGGTGGGCCGCTTGGCGGCCGAAAAGAACCTGCGCCTGCTGGCCCAGGCCTACCGGGCCATGCAGGCGGTGCAACCCCGCTGCCGCCTGGTGGTGGTGGGCGACGGGCCGGAACGCGAAGCCCTGCAGACCCTGTGCCCGGACGCGTTGCTGGTCGGTGCCCAGACTGGCACCGATCTGGCCGACCATTACGCCAGCGCCGATGCCTTCCTATTC
>JAUWAE010000260.1 GCA_030602185.1 Comamonadaceae bacterium | reverse complement strand
CGCTGCAGCGAAGCAGGAACCCTTGAAGCTGCGCCGCTTCGACCCGGAAGCGCTCGTCAATGCCGACTACCTGACCGAAATGGTGCGACAGGCGGTGTTCGAGCAATACGGCGAAGAGGCCTACACCCGCGGCCTGAACGTTTACACCTCGGTCGACGCCAGCATGCAGCGGCTGGCCCACCGCGTAGTGCGCCAGGGCGTGCTGGGTTTCGAGCGCCGGCAGTTCTACCGTGGCCCAGAACGTTTCATCGAACTGCCCGCCAACACCCAGGCACGCGAAGACGCGATCGACCAGGCGCTGGCGGCCCTGCCCGACAACGGCACACTGCTGACCGCCGTGGTGCTGGAAGCCACGGCCCGCCGGGTGGTGCTGGTGCGCGGCGATGACACGCCTTTCGAGGTGACCGGCGCCGGGCTGGAGCCGGTGCGCTCCGCCCTGGCCGACAACGCCCCCCCCCACCTCAAGCTGCGGCCTGGGGCCGTGGTGCGGGTGGTCAAGACCGGCAACAGCTGGTACATCACCCAGACGCCCGAGGTGGAGACGGCGTTCGTGGCGCTCGATCCGCGCACCGGTGAAATCCGAGCCCTGGTCGGCGGTTTCGACTTCAACCGCAACAAGTTCAACCGTGCCACGCAGTCGCAGCGCCAACCCGGCTCCAGCTTCAAACCCTTCATTTACTCGGCGGCACTGGAAAAAGGCATCACCCCCGCCACCCTGGTGAACGACGCCCCGCTGTTCTTCAGCGCCACCGTCACCGGCGGCAAGCCGTGGGAGCCGAAGAACTACGACGGCAAATTCGAAGGCCCGATGACGGTACGCACCGCACTGGCCAAGTCGAAGAACATGGTGTCGATCAACATCCTGAAGGCGGTGGGCACCACCAGTGCCCAGGAATGGGTGACGCGCTTCGGTTTCGACCCGGCCAAACACCCGCCCTACCTCACCATGGCCCTGGGCGCCGGTGCCGTGACACCGCTGGAGATGGCCTCAGGCTACGGGGTGTTTGCGAATGGTGGCCACTACGTGCCACCGGTGCTCATCACCCGCATCACCGACCACACTGGCAAGGTGCTGCTCGACCGCCCACCGCACGGCCCGGACGAGTCCCAACGCGTCATCCCCGAGCGCAACGCCTTCGTGATGAGCCAGTTGCTGCAGGAAATCACCCGCTCCGGCACCGCCGCACGCGCCCAGGCCACGCTCAAACGCCCCGACCTGTACGGCAAAACCGGCACCACCAACGACTCCGTGGACGCCTGGTTCGTGGGCTACCACCCCACGCTGTCGGCCGCGGTGTGGATGGGCTACGACACACCGCGCAACCTGGGCCGACAGGCCACCGGGGGTGCGCTCAGCCTCCCGATCTGGGTGCAGTTCATGGGCGAGGCGCTGCGCAATGTGCCGGTGCAGGAACCGCCACCACCGCCCGGCGTGGTGTTCACCCAGGGGGAATGGTTTTACGAGGAATACACCCCCGGCCAGGGCGTGGCCAGCCTGGGCATGACGCAGGCCACCAGCGCCGACGCCGGCCCGGCCGACGTGGGCGTGCCGCCCGCGGTACAGAACGAAAAACGCAACATCCTCGACCTGTTCAGGCAGTGAACGTGAGTGCCTGGCCCGACTGGGCCGAGGCCTCTCGGGTGAGGTGAGCGTAGAATTCGCCGGCGCCCTTGGTGTCCATCCACTGCGCGCCATCGAACTTGTAGTGGTAGCCCCCCGAGCGCGCCGCCATCCAGATTTCGTGCAGCGGCTTTTGCAGGTTGATCACGATCTGACTGCCGTTGCGGAACACCAGGGTCACCATGCCGCCGACGCGCTGGTTGTCGATGTCGGCATCGGTCTCGTCGTTGATGCGGTCACACGCGGCCTCGACGGCCTTCAGCACCGCTTCGGCATGGTCCAGGTACTCCAGGTCGGTCATTACAATCCTTTTATGTCACGAACTGCCCAAATTCTAGGCCTTGCGCTGATAACCCTGATGCTGGCAGGCTGCGGCCAGAAAGGGCCGCTGTACCTCCCCGCTCCGGCGCCGGCCTCGTCTGCGGCACCTGGCGCGTCGCGCTGACGCCCGTTTTCACTCCCACTGCCCGCCCCATGGCCCACTCCTCTGCTCCTGCCGTGCCACGCCTGCCTGGCCACCCCCACTTTGCCTACCGCGACGGCCAGCTCATGGCCGAAGGCGTGCCGGTGGCCGAGCTGGCGCGTACCCACGGCACCCCCCTGTTCGTATATTCGCAATCGGCCATGCTCGACGCGCTCGCGGCCTACCAGCGCGGCCTGGCCGGGCGCGATGCCCTGATCTGCTACGCCATGAAGGCCAACTCGTCGCTGGCGGTGCTGCAGACCTTTGTGCAGGCCGGTTGCGGGCTCGACATCGTGTCGGGCGGCGAGCTGGAACGGGCCTTGCGCGCCGGGGTGGCACCGGGCAAGGTGATCTTCTCTGGGGTGGGCAAAACCCGCGCCGAAATGCGCCGCGCACTGGAAGTAGGCATCGGTTGCTTCAACGTCGAAAGCCTGCCCGAGCTGGACGTGCTCAACGAGGTGGCGCTGTCGCTCGGCCTGCGCGCGCCGGTGAGCCTGCGCGTCAACCCCGACGTCGACGCCAAAACCCACCCCTACATCTCCACCGGGCTGAAGGGCAACAAGTTCGGCATTGCCCACAGCGACGCCCTGCAGGCCTACCGCCACGCGGCCCAGCTGCCCGGGCTGCGGGTGGTGGGCATCGACTGCCACATCGGCTCGCAAATCACCGAAATGTCGCCGTACCTCGACGCGATGGACCGGGTGCTCGACCTGGTGGCCGCGGTGGAAGCGAGCGGCCTGCACCTGGAACACATCGACTTCGGCGGCGGCCTGGGCATCGACTACCAGGGCGACACCCCGCCAGCGGCCGACGCCTTGTG
>JAUWAE010000194.1 GCA_030602185.1 Comamonadaceae bacterium | reverse complement strand
GGTGGCGGCCATGGCCTCGCGGTCCATGTTGATTTCCTGCGCCCGCGCCCGCCATGAGGCCATGTGCACGACACCGGCCAGGGGCTCGTAAGTGTCGCCCTCGAAGGGCATGAGCTGGTGTTTGAGCGCGGTGACGATGGCCTCGGGGAAGTCCCACTTGGCGGCAAAGGCCGCGCTGACGTCGGCGTAGGTGTAGCCCAGCACCGTCCGCTCGGCCTCGGCGCGCTTCATGTCGAATGGTGAAACCGTCCAGTCGATCCGGGCCACCACATCGGGCATGCCGATGTGCATCACCAGGTCGCCCACCGCATGTACCAGGCCAGCGGTGAAGGCCGCGCCTTCGGGCAGCTTGAGGCTGCGGGCCAACGGGCGGCAGATCTTGGCGGTGTTAAGGCTGTAACGCCAGAACTGCTCGAGGTTGACGCCCGGCACGGTTTTGAAGCTGCTGCTCAGTGCCACCGCCTGCACCAGGGTGCGCAGGTGGTTGAAGCCAAGGATGCTGATCGCGTCGTGGACGCTGTCGATCTTGCGCGTGAGCCCGAAGAACGCCGAGTTCGCCAGTTTGAGCATGCGCGCGGTCAGGCCCGGATCGGTGGCTACCGACTCGGCGATCTTGCGCGGGTCGGGGTCTTCCTGGTTGAGCTCGGCCATGACCTCGGACACCACCCGGGGAATGCTGGGCAGTGCCTTGGCCTTGGTCAGGAGTTCTTCAAGTTCCATACGGGTTTTTGCGGCACGGCAGCGGGCCGTATCCATTGGTTGCCAGTATAGATGAGTGCCCTGCCCAGTCCGCAGGCGATCAACGCTTGAGACCTTGCAACTTGGCGAAGGCCGACGCCATGGCCCCGGACGGGGCCGGATCGTTGCTGCGGTGGCCGCCCCGCCCGGCCTGGTGTTGCCGGCCGGCGGGCTCGAAGCGGTTGCCACCGCCCTCGCGCCGCTCGCCACGCGCGCCTGCGGGGGCGTCGAGCTTCATGGTCAGGCCGATGCGCTTGCGCGCCACGTCCACCTCCACCACCTTCACCTTCACGATGTCGCCGGTCTTGACGACCTCGCGGGCATCGTTCACGAACTTGTGGCTCAGCTGGCTCACGTGCACCAGCCCGTCCTGGTGCACGCCCAGGTCCACAAAGGCGCCGAACTGGGCCACGTTGCTCACGGTGCCTTCCAGCACCATGCCCTCCTTCAGGTCGGTGATGTCTTCCACGCCTTCGTTGAAGCGCGCCACCTGAAAGTCGGGGCGCGGGTCGCGGCCGGGCTTTTCCAGTTCGCCCAGGATGTCCTTGACGGTGATGACGCCGAACTGCTCGTTGGCGAAGAGCTCGGGCTTGAGGGTCTTGAGCACGTCCACGCGGCCCATCAGATCGGCCACGGGCTTGCCGGTCTTCTCGATGATTTTTTCCACGACCGGATAGGTTTCGGGGTGCACACCGGTCATGTCCAGCGGGTTGTCGCCGCCGCGGATGCGCAGGAAGCCCGCGCTCTGCTCGAAGGTCTTGGCACCCAGGCCGGTGACTTTGAGCAGGTCCTGGCGGCTTCTGAACGCGCCGTTCGATTCGCGCCAGCGCACCACGGCCTTGGCCACGCCGCCCGACAGGCCCGACACCCGCGACAGCAGCGGCGCGCTGGCGGTGTTGAGGTCCACGCCCACGCCGTTCACGCAGTCCTCCACCACGGCGTCCAGTGCACGGGCCAGTTCGCTCTGGTTCACGTCGTGCTGGTACTGCCCCACGCCGATGCTCTTGGGTTCGATTTTCACCAGTTCGGCCAGCGGGTCCTGCAGGCGGCGGGCAATGCTGGCCGCACCGCGCAGGCTCACGTCCACGTCCGGCATTTCTTGAGAAGCGTATTCGCTGGCGGAATAGACGGAAGCGCCGGCCTCGCTGACCACCACCTTCTGCGGGGTCAGGCCACGGTCGGCCAGGCGCTTGATCAGGTCGGCAGCAAGTTTGTCGGTTTCACGGCTGGCGGTGCCGTTGCCGATGGCGATGAGCTGCACGCCGTGCTTGAGGCAGAGCGCGCCCAGCGTGGCGATGGAGCCTTCCCAGTCGCGGCGAGGCTCGTGCGGATAAACGGTGGCGGTGTCCACGAGTTTGCCGGTCTGATCCACCACGGCCACCTTCACACCGGTGCGGATACCCGGGTCCAGGCCCATCACGGCCTTCGGGCCCGCGGGGGCGGCCAGCAGCAGGTCGCGCAGGTTGTCGGCAAACACCTTGATCGCCACTTTTTCGGCCTCTTCGCGCAGGCGAGCGAACAGGTCGCGCTCGGTGGACAGGCTGAGCTTGACGCGCCACGTCCAGGCCACGCATTTGCGGATGAGGTCGTCCGCCGGGCGGCCCTGGTGGCTCCAGCCCAGGTGGCGGGCGATGCGGCCTTCGGCCAGCGAGGGCACGGCAGTGGGCTTGGCACCGGCTTTGGCGCCAACCTGGGCGCTTTCGTGCAGCTCCGGCTCGGGCACCACCAGCTTGGCGTCCAAGATTTCGAGCGCGCGGCCACGGAACACGGCCAGGGCGCGGTGCGAGGGCACGCGGCCAATGGGTTCGTCGTAGTCGAAATAGTCGCGGAACTTGGCCACGTCGGGGTCGTTCTCGTTCTTGCCATCGACCTTCTTGCTCTGCAGCAGGCCTTCCTGCCACAGCCACTCGCGCAGCGTCTGCACCAGGGCAGCGTCCTCGGCCCAGCGCTCGCTCAGGATGTCGCGCACCCCGTCCAGCACGGCGGCCACGGTGGTGAAGTCGCTGCCGTCCTCGCACTTATCCGCCTTCACGTAAGCCTGAGCCTCGTCGCCGGGCACGCGGGTGGGGTCGGCAAACAGCAGGTCGGCCAAGGGTTCGATGCCGTTTTCGCGGGCAATCTGGCCCTTGGTGCGGCGCTTGGGTTTGTAGGGCAGGTACAGATCTTCCAGTTCCTGCTTGGTGGGTGCGGCTTCGATGGCGACACGCAATTCCGGGGTCAGCTTGCCCTGTTCCTCAATGCTCTTGAGCACGGCGGCACGGCGGTCTTCCAGCTCGCGCAGGTAGCCCAGGCGTTGCTCCAGCTCACGCAGCTGGATGTCGTCCAGGCCACCTGTGACCTCCTTGCGGTAACGGGCGATGAACGGGACGGTGGCCCCACCGTCCAGCAAAGTGACGGCGGCCTCGACCTGCCGGGGTTGAACGTTCAGTTCCTGCGCGATCTGCGCGATGATGTTCTGCATGCGTCTGTGCTGGGGAGCAAGCGGTGCTCCCTTTTCGTATCGACCAAAACGCTTGAGTTTGCCAGAAACGAACCGCCTGAGCGGCGGCTCAAGATGCAGGCGGACGACGGGACTGCCAGTGTGCTTCAACCGCAGCCCACCAGCCGCGGTACGCCTGCTCAAGCGGTCCGGACCAAGCGCTCAGTTGCTGCAACACCGTGAAATGGTCGGCCCCCGGCACTGCCGCTGCCACGCTCCAGTTGCCAGCTTGCGTCCAGGCACGGTGCATGGCGCTGTTCTGGTCAAGAAAGGCCTGCGTTTCGGCACCACCCACCAGCCAGCAGGCCGGTGGCGCCGAAGGCCTCACGGCGCGAACGACCGACGCCGCTGCGGCCGCCTGGCTGTCCAGCCGCAGCTTGTCGTTCAGCGTGGTGGCCAACAGCGGCTCCAGCCCGTACACGCCGCTGATGCCCAGCACGCCGTCGATCCCGGCACCGCTGTCACGCCCCAACGCCAGCGACGCCGCAAGATGGGCGCCCGCCGAATGCCCCGCCAGCACCCACGGCACGTCACCCACACCGTGTGCTTGCAAGTAGCCCCGAACAGCCGGCAGACATTGCGAGACGGCTTGCACCAGTTCGGCGAGCGTCACCTCGGGGCAGAGTGGGTAGTTCACAGGCAGAAAATGCAGCCCGCGTTGCTGGAACGCAGGCGCGAGGAAGCGGAACAGCGATTTGTCGCGCGACTGCCAGTACCCGGCGTGGAAGTAGAGGCAGACCCCTTGCACGGGCGCGGTGGGCGCAAAGTGGTCAAAGCGTTGGCGCGGATGCGCACCGTAAGGCACATCGAGGGCTGTCGCAGCCACCGCTGCTGCGTCGCTGCGCTGCTGGAATTCGGCCAGCAACGCCGGAAACGTCGCCCGAAACTGGCCCTCCACGTATTCAAACTGGGCGTTCAACACAACTCCTTCGGCATCATTGGGTGGGGCCGTCAATCCGGCACCACAGCGGTGACTTCGATTTCCACCTTGGCACGGTCTTCAATCAGGGCCGCCACCTCCACCGCCGTCATGGCCGCGTTGTAGCATCCGATCAGTTCCTTGTAGGCTTTACCGATTTCCGGGTACGCCTGCACGTACTCGCGCTTGTCGGTCACGTACCAGGTCATGCGCACGATGTGCTCGGGTCGGGCACCGCCTTCTTTCAACACCTCCACCACGTTCTGCAGGGCCTGGCGGGCTTGGGCACCCAGTTCGTCGGAATGGAACACGCCCTGCGCGTCCCAGCCGATCATGCCGGCCACAAACACCATGCGACCTTTGGCCGTGACGCCGTTGGCATAACCTTTGGGACGGGGCCAGCCCGGTGGAAGCAGTACTTGCATGTCAATCTTCCTTCAATTTGAAACGTTGTAATTTGCCAGTCTGGGTGCGCGGCAGACTGTCCCGGAACTCGATGGCGCGCGGGTACTTGTA
>JAUWAE010000120.1 GCA_030602185.1 Comamonadaceae bacterium | reverse complement strand
CTGCCCCGACTGCAGCATTTCCCCGAGCCGTCGCGTTTCCAGTTCTGAACAGGACGACCCCGTGATCCATCACATCCGCCCGGCCCAACTCCAGGAATGGCTCAGTCAGTGCGCCGCCGAAGACAGCCAGTCCCGCCCGATCGTCCTCGACGTGCGCGAACCCTGGGAGGTGCAGGTGGCGGCGGTCAAGCCCGACGGCTTCGACCTCGTGCACATGCCCATGGCGAGCATCCCCGCGCGGCTGAACGAGCTGGTGCGCGAACGCCCCATCGCCTGCCTGTGCCACCACGGTGGCCGCAGTGCGCAAGTGGCCTTCTTTCTGCAGAACCAGGGTTTCGATCACGTGGTCAACATCAACGGTGGCATCCACCTGTGGTCGCAAGAAGTCGATCCCAGCGTGCCACGGTACTGAGCCGCATACCCCCTCCCGCATCAAACGAATGAAAGACCGCGCCGCCATGACCACCGCCACCTTGCATTCGCAGCCTTCCGCCCACCCCACCCCGCGCTGGCGCGCAGTGGCCTGTGCGGTCGGGTGGGTGGGGGCGTTCATGGCCGCACCCAGCGTCCAGGCCCAGAGCCTGCAGGCGCTGTTCGACGCCGCCCAGGGTTACGACGCCACCTACCTCTCGGCCCTGGCGCAGTACCAGGCCAACCAGGCCAGGGCAGCGCAGGCGCGCGCCGGCGTGCTGCCCAACGTGGGCCTGTCTGCGGGAGCCAACTGGACCCACACCGACAGCAGCCTGCCCGGGCAAGACCGCACCACCAACGCCCAGAACCTCGGGGTGGCCGCCACCCAGCCGCTGTTCCGCCCCGCCAACCGGATCGCGGTGGAGCAGGCGGAGGTGTCGCTGCGCGCGGCGGAGGCCCAGTTGGTGGCCGCCCGGCAAGACCTGATCGTTCGCACCGCCCAGGCCTACTTTGACGTCCTGGCCGCACAGGACAACCTCACCTTCGTCAAGGCGCAAAAGGCTGCGGTGGCCGAACAACTGGCGGCGGCCAAGCGCAACTTCGAGGTCGGCACCTCCACCATCACCGACACGCGCGAAGCCCAGGCCCGCTTCGACCTGGTCACCGCCCAGGAAATCGCCGCTGAAAACGACCTGCGGGTGAAACGGCTGGCCCTGGACCAGCTGGTGGGCCGCAGCGGCACCAACCCCTGGCAGCTGCGCGACGGGGCCGCCTTGCCCGAACTGCTGCCGGCCGACGTGGACCAGTGGGTCAGACGCTCACAGGCAGAACATCCCCAGATCCTGCAAGCCCAGGCCGGCCTGGACATCGCCCAGCTGGAAACCCGCAAGGCCGAATCGGCCCGCCTGCCGACGCTGGACGCGACGGCCCGCTACCAACACGGTCGGGGGTTTGCCCAGAACGCTAACACCTATGCACGCTCCAGGGAGGCCATCGTGGGCGTGCAATTCAACCTCCCGCTCTACACCGGCGGTGCGGTGCAAAACCGGATTGCCGAGAGTGTGGCCCTGGAAGACAAGGCCCGCACCGACCTGGAAGCGGCCCGGCGCGGCATCGCGCAGGCCACCCGCGCGGCCTACTTTGGCGTGGTGTCGGGGCTGGGGCAAGTGCAGGCCCTTCAAGCCGCCGAGGCCTCGAGCCAGAGCGCGCTGGAGGCCAACCAGCTCGGCTACCAGGTGGGCGTGCGGATCAACATCGACGTGCTCAACGCCCAGAGCCAGCTGTTCCAGACCAAAGCCTCGCTGGCCAAGGCGCGCTACGACGTGCTGGTGGGCAACCTGCGCCTGCGCCAGGCCAGCGGCGTGTTGAAGGACGAAGACCTTCAGCCCATCAACGGCTTGCTGGCCCAGTGAACCACTTGGCCACTGCGTCGGCATAACGGTCGGCGGCCCCCGCGCCCTGGTCGATCAGGGTGCGGCAAGCGACCCGGGCGCTCGCCAGCGCCGGCTCAGACTCGAGCCAGCGCTGCGTTTGTGCCAGCGCCTCCACCATGTCGGCCACAGCGACGGCGGCCCCGGTGGCTTGTGCGGCACTGGCGGCCTCGGCGAAGTTGAACGTGTGTGGGCCCATCACCACCGGGCATTCGCAGGCGGCGGCCTCGATCAGGTTCTGCCCACCCAAGGGCGCGAAACTGCCGCCCAGCCAGGCCAGATCGGCCAGCCCGTAATACAGCGGCATCTCACCCATCGAATCGCCGAGCCAGACATCCGCCTCCCAGGCCGCCTCAGGCCAGCCTTGCACCTGGGCTGAAGCCGGGGCGCTGCTGCGTCGCCACACCCGCCAGCCGTGGGCCACCAGCCCGGCGTGAACTTCGTCAAACCGCTGGGGATGACGGGGCACCACCACCCAGAGGACGTCCTTTGCACCCAATTGACGCGGGCTGCCTGGCGCGGTCTGCAAGGCCTGGAACCACTGGTTTTCTTCGCCGTCGCGCCAGCTGGCCAACAGGACTACACGGCGGCCGCCCAGCCGTGCCCGCAGGGCCCGGCCGCAATCCCAGGGCGTGGGGTGCCAGGGCACGTCGAACTTGAGGTTGCCGAACACCCCTGCCACCCGGGCACCCAGTGCCTCCAGGCGTTCGGCATCGGCCGCCGTCTGCGCATAGACGGCCGTCAGCCCGCGGTAGGCCGGCCCCGAAATCGCCGCCCAGCGGCGGGCGCGCTCGAACGAGCGCTCATTCAGGCGGGCATTGACCAACAGCAGCGGCACACCGACGCGCTGGCACCCCTCGACGAGATTGGGCCAGACCTCGGTCTCCATCAACAAGCCAGCGGCCGGACGGAACTGGGTTAGAAAACGCCCCACCGCGTCCCGCGTGTCCCAGGGCTGCCAGACCTGCACGTCGCCGGGCCGCAGCAGGCGCCGCCCTTCGGCCCGCCCGGTGGCTGTGCCGTGGGTCAGCAGCAGGCGCATCCCGGGCCAGCGCTGCCGCAAACGGCCCAGAAGCAGGGCCGCCGCACGCGTTTCGCCCAGCGACACGGCATGCACCCACAGGTAGCCGCCCTCGCGATCGGGCGGCTGACCATAGCGCCCGAAGCGTTCCTCCACCGCCTCCAGGTAGCCCGGTTCCTGTCGACCACGGTGCCGAAGCTTGCGGCGCAACAAGGGCTGCAAGGCGCGCAAACCGGCGTCGTACGCCCAGGCGGCCAGGGCTTCGCGCAGGTCTCGCCAGGCCACGGTCACGCCGCCGCAAACAGGCGTTCGTAGACCTGACCGATACCCCGGGCCTCTTGCGCCAGCGAGAAGTGCTGCGTCACCCGCTGGCGCGCCGCTTCGCCCATCGCCCGGGCCTGTTCTGGATCGGCCATGACGCGGCGCACTGCATCGGCCAGCCCTGCCGCATCGCCGGTGTCCACCAAGTACCCGTTCACGCCGGGCTGGACCAATTCCTCGAACGCCCCTGTGCGGGAGCAGACCAGCGCACACCCGGTGGCTGCGGCCTCGAAGGGTGTAAGCCCAAACGGCTCGTAACGCGGGCAGGCCACGCAGAGCAGGCAGCGCTGGTACCAGCGGTGCACCTCGCCCGCCGGCACCTCGCCCAGGAACACGATGCGCTCGCTCAGGCCCGCGGCCGCAATGCGCTGCTTCAGTTCGTCCTGGTAGGCCTGGTGTTGGGGCTGGGCCAGGCCCGCGATCACGGCCGTGGCATCGGGCAGGTGCGGCAACGCCGCGATCATGGCGTCCACGAACACGTCGCTGCCTTTATCGGGCCGCACCCGGCCGAACACGCCGATGCCATAGCGCCCCGGCAAGCCACTGTCGGCCCAAGCGGTTAGCTTGTCGGGCGGTGGTGCAAACCGCGCCAGGTCAATCCCGTGCGGCACCACCGCGGTGGTGTTCGGCACAAAACTGGCGGCCTTGGGCGTGGTGGAGATCACGGCGTCCATGCGCGAAATGAGCCAGCGCGGAAACCAGCCGTGCAGGTGTTGCGCCGCCGAGGTGAACACCAGCTTGATCGGCAGGCGCAACACGTCACGCGCCCACAGGCCGGCCATCATCTCGTGGTCGCGCCGCACATGCCAGATGCGAAACGCCCGGCCCGCGGGCGGCTTGCGCGACAGGCGGATGGCCTCGCGCAAGGTCATGCATGGCACACCGTTGGAGAGTGGCGTACCACAGTACCCCAGCCGCCACTGGCCGAGTTGCAGTGGCACCAGGGCGTTCACCGTGGCCGACACGCCGGTGTAGCGCCGCTTCAGGTTGAACACGATGACCTCGGGATCGGCGCTGGGTGTCATGGGTGGATCGCTGATGGACTCGAAACAAAGGGGTCAGTGCGCCGACTGCTCCAGCCGGGCATCGGGTTTGACGCGGGCGAGCAGCGCCATCATCTCGGCGCGGATGCGCTCCAGCGCCTGCGGTGTCTGGCCTTCAAAGCGCAACACCAGCACCGGCGTGGTGTTGGAGGCCCGGATCAGGCCGAAACCGTCTGGCCAGTCCACCCGCAGCCCGTCGATGGTGTTGACCTGGGCCGGGGCCTCGAAGCGGGCCAAGCCCTGCAACTCGGCCACCAGCCGGTGGGGTTCGCCATCGGCGCAGGGTACGTTGAGTTCGGGTGTGCTGTGGCTGGTGGGCAGGGCCTCCAGCACCGCGCCCGGGTCGGGGTGGCGGCTCAGGATTTCGAGCAGGCGGGCACCGGCGTAGCTGCCGTCGTCGAACCCGTACCAGCGCTCCTTGAAAAAGATGTGGCCGCTCATCTCGCCACCCAGGGGGGCGTCCACCTCTTTCATCTTGGCCTTGATGAGGGAGTGTCCGGTCTTGAACATCAGTGGCTGGCCACCCGCCTCTCGGATGGCCGGCGCCAGGCGCTGGCTGCACTTGACGTCGAACACGATGGTGCCACCGGGCACGCGCGACAGCACGTCCTGGGCGAACAGCAGCATCTGCCGGTCGGGGAAAATGTTCTCGCCACTCGGCGTCACGATGCCCAGACGGTCGCCGTCACCGTCAAAGGCCAGGCCCAGATCGGCACCGGTGGTGGCCAGGGCGGCGATCAAATCGCGCAGGTTCTCCGGCTTGGACGGGTCGGGGTGATGGTTGGGGAAGTCGCCATCGACCTCGCTGAACAGCTCGACGACCTCGCAACCCAGGGCACGGAAGAGGCCCGGGGCACTGGCACCGGCCACGCCATTGCCACAGTCGATCACCACCTTGAGCGGGCGGGCCAGCCGCACATCGGCGACGATGCGCTGCACATAGTCGGGCTGCACGTCGTGCACCTCCAGCCGGCCACCGGGCTGCGGCTCGACATGCCCCGCGTCCATGGCCTGCCGCAACGCCTGGATCTCGTCACCATAAATGGCACGACTGGCCAAGACCATCTTGAACCCGTTGTGGTGTTTGGGGTTGTGGCTACCGGTGACCTGGATGCCACTGCGGCAAAGGGTGTGCGCCGCAAAGTAGAGCATCGGCGTCGTGACCATGCCCACGTCGATCACGCGCAGCCCCTCGTCCACCAGGCCACGGACCAGCGCCGTGGCCAGTTGGGGGCTGCTGAGGCGACCGTCGCGACCGACCGCCACCGCGGCTTCACCCAACCCGCGCGCACGTGCGCCGAATGCACGTCCCAGGGCATAGGCGAAATCGGCGTTGAGCACCTCGGGCACGACACCACGGATGTCGTAGGCCTTGAAGGCAGTGGCGGGGAAAGCAGGGCTGGTAACGGTCATGATATGGGGACTGCAACGGGTGTGTGACGGCCCCGATTGTAGGAGCCCTGCCCCTGCCACCGATCCGGTGACCCTGCCAGCCCGCTGCAGGCGTAGAATGATTAGCTCACTTTTTGAGTCCACCACCATGGCACTTCTGTTGGCCTCCCGCTTGCGCAGCCCCCTGGGGGCGTTGCTGGGGGCGTCGCGCGGGCCCGCGCTCTGCGGCCTGTGGTTCGTCGACCAAGCGGGCATCCCGGCCTGGGCGCTGGAAGCCCCAGCGCCTTCCGACATGCCACCCGTCTTGCGCGCGACCCAGCAGCAATTGCAGGGCTATTTCAGCGGCCACCTTCGCGCGTTCGATCTGCCGCTGGACATCGTGGAGGGCTCCGCGTTCCAACGCGAGGTATGGGCCGCGCTGGCCCGCATCCCTTACGGACAGACCACCTCCTACGGACAGATCGCCGCCGCCCTGGGCCGACCCCGCGCGGTGCGCGCGGTGGGTGGTGCGGTAGGGCGCAACCCCTTGGGCATTGTGTTGCCCTGCCACCGGGTGTTGGGGCGCAACGGGAACCTGACCGGTTACACCGGCGGGTTGGACCGCAAGCGTGCCCTCCTGCGCCTGGAAGGCACGGACTGACCGTTCTCGACGACAGCCCATGTCTCGCGCGGCACTGGCCGAGTTCATCCTGCTGGCCGCCCTCTGGGGGGCTTCCTTCCTTTTCATGCGCCAGGCGGCGTTGGAGTTTGGCCCCTGGGCCACCGCCGGTGCACGCGTCGCCGTGGCTGGGCTGGCACTGTGGCCGGTGCTGTGGCTGAGCGGCCAGTGGAACGCCTTGCGTCGCCACGCAGCGCCCATCCTGCTGGTCGGGCTGTTGAGCTCAGCGCTGCCGTTTGCGCTCTATGCGTATGCGCTGCTGTCCATCACCACCGGACTGTCCGCCATCCTCAACGCCACCGCGCCGCTTTTCGGCGCCCTGGTGGCCTGGGCATGGCTGAAGGAACGCCCGGGGCGTTGGCAAGCGCTTGGGCTGGCCCTCGGCTTCCTGGGCGTGGCGCTGCTGTCCTGGAACAAGGCCAGCTTCAAACCCGGCGGCACCGGTTGGGCGGTGGTAGCCTGCCTGGGCGCAACGCTGTGCTACGGTTTCGCTGCCAGCTACACGAAGAGGTGGTTGACCGGGGTACCCCCCATGGCCATCGCCGCCGGCAGCCAATGGGGCGCCACCCTCGGCCTGGCGCTGCCCACCCTCGTCTACTGGCCCGAGCGTTGGCCCAGCCCCACCGCGTGGGGGGCCGTGCTGGCCGTGGGCTTGCTGTGCACGGCCCTGGCCTATTGGCTGTTCTACCGCCTGATTGAACGCACCGGCCCGGGCAAGACACTCACCGTCACATTCCTGATCCCGGTGTTCGCCCTGGGCTACGGAGCGGCGCTCCTCGGCGAACCCATCACGGGCTGGATGGTCGGCTGCGGCAGCGTCATCCTGCTGGGTGTGGCGCTGGCAACGGGCTGGTGGAAGCCTCGCTGGCCCCACCCTGCACGGACTCCTTGAGCTTGGGGCTGGCGTGGAAGGTGACCACGCGGCGCGCCTCGATGGCCACCGGCTCGCCAGTGCGCGGGTTGCGGCCAGGGCGTGGCGCTTTGGTCCGGATCTGGAAGTTGCCGAAACCGGAAATCTTCACGTCCTCGCCCTGCACCAGGCTATCGCTGATCAGGTCGAAGAAGGCATCGACCATGTCCTTGGACTCGCGTTTGTTCAGGCCGATCTGCTCGTACAGCAGTTCGGCCAGCTGGGCCTTGGTCAGGGCCGAGGCGTCGGCTTCGAAATCGTCGTGGTCCTGGGTGGCCATGGCATTCTCCCGGTTCAACGCAGGCGGGCCTGCACGCGCTCGGCCAGAGAGGCCAGCACCGCTTGCACCACGCCGTCGATCTCCTCGTCGGTCAGGTTGGCATCGCCACGTTCCAGCGTGAGGCGCACGGCCAGGCTCTTCTCGTCAGGGGCCAGACCGCCCGTCTGCTCTGCGCCTTTCTTGGGGCGGTACACGTCGAACAGCACGGCCGTTTTGAGCCAACCGTTGGCATTGGCAGCGTGCACAGCGGTCATGAGCGCGGCGTGGGTGACGCCTTCTTTCACCACCACGGCAATGTCACGCTCCACCGGCTGGTGGCGGGTGACGGGCTGCGCCACGGGCACATCGCGCTCCAGCACCGCGGGCAGGTCCAGCTCGAACATCACGGGCGCCTGCTGCCAGCCTTCCAGCTGGCGCCAGCGCGGGTGCAGTTCGCCC
>JAUWAE010000073.1 GCA_030602185.1 Comamonadaceae bacterium | reverse complement strand
ATCGGGCGGGACTGGCTGTCTTCGGCGGCGCACTGACTGAGCCATTCCTGGAGTTGGGCCGGGCGGATGTGATGGATCACGGGGTCGTCCTGTTCAGAACTGGAAACGCGACGGCTCGGGGAAATGCTGCAGTCGGGGCAGCACGATGTCCCAGGGCTGTTCGGTGTGGAAGGCGGTGTCGCTGGCGCGGCGTACCAGGGTGGCACGCATCACCGGTTCCTGGCCGACGACGGCGAACAGCCGGCCGCCGACCTTGAGCAACTGCAGCAGATCGCTCGGCACCTCGGCCACCGAACCGCTGAGGACGATGGCATCGTAGGGTGCGTTGCTCGCGCAGGCAGCAAAGCGGTGCGCGGCTGCATCAGCCACGCGGACATCGACGTTGTCCACCCCGGCGTCGCGCAAGTTCGCCCGGGCCTGTTCGGCCAGGGCAGGGTTGATTTCCAGGCTGAGCACCCGGGCCGAGAGCTTGCCCAATAGGGCGGCCATGTAGCCGGAGCCGGTACCGATTTCGAGCACGTTGTCGGTCGGCTGCAGTTCCAGGTCTTGCAGCACGCGCGCCTCGACCTTGGGGGCCAGCATGCATTCGCCCTCCACGGCCGGATTCCCCAAGGGAATTTCCATGTCGGCCAAGGCAATGGCCTGGTAGGCCGCGGGCACGAAACGCTCGCGCTTGAGATCGCCCAGCAACGCCAGCACGCGCGCGTCGAGCACCTCCCACGGGCGGATCTGCTGCTCGATCATGTTGAAGCGGGCTTTTTCGAAGTCGAAAGCGGAGGTGGCGGTGCTCATTGGATACTCCATTGGGTATATTAGCCGATTCTGGGTCATTTTACCGAACGTGCCTGTCGGCAAGGGTGAGTCCGCCCAGCAGCAGTTCGGTCTGGGTCTCGAGAAAAGCCTGTGGATCCAGGGGCAGCTGGGGGTCGATGCAGGGCGCCATGGCATGCTTCCAGAGCAGCAGCAGCGTCATGGGGGCCACCAGGCTGTAAATGCCGTGGGTCAGGTCCATGGGTCGGAACTCACCGCGGTCCATGCCGCGCTGCAGAATCCGCCCCAACAGTTCGTTGCCGGGGACGATGACCTCGCTGCGGTAGAACTCGGCGATTTCGGGGAACTGCCGTGCTTCGGTCATCACGAGTTTGGCAATGCCCGAGGCGGCCGTGCCGCCCATGTGCTGCCACCACTGCCGCACGGCGTAGCGGACCATGTCGGCGCTGGTGCCTTCGAAAGCGGCGAACTCGGCGTTCCAGTTGACGAACAGCGACGACAGGCGTTGCCGCACCACCGCCTTGAACAGCTCTTCCTTGCTCGTGAAATACAGGAACAGCGTGCCTTTGGAGACGCCCGCGCGTTGGGCCACCGCTTCGACGCGGGTGGCCGCGTAGCCGTGCTCGACAAACAGTTCGTAGGCCGCGTCCAGCAATTCACCGGGACGGGCGTCCTTGCGGCGGCTGCGGCGTGGCGTGGGATGGGAGACGCTCATTACTGACCAATTGGTTAGTAACTATAGCGCAAGCGTGCGGCCGCGGGCTAGGCCTGCGACTGCAGCTGCTTGAGGCGGTAGAGTGCCTCCAGCGCCTCGCGCGGGCTGAGGGCGTCGGGGTCGATCTGGGCCAGGGCCTGCTCGACGCGGCTGGGTTCGGGCGCAGCGGCGGCGGGCGGCGGGGCGAACAGGTCCACCTGGGCCTGGGCCTGGGCGCTGTGGGTTTCCAGCGCTTCCAGCGCATGGCGGGCGTGCTGCACCACGGCGCCGGGCACCCCGGCCAGGCGGGCCACCTGCACGCCGTAGCTGCGGCTGGCGGGGCCGGGCTCGATCTTGTGCAGGAAGACGATGTCGCGCCCGTGGGCCTCCACCGCGCTCACGTGCACGTTGATGGCCGCGTGGTGGCTGGCGGGGAATTCCGTCAGCTCGAAATAGTGGGTGGCGAACAGCGTGAAGGCCTTGACCTTGTCGTGCAGGTGCGTGGCAATGGCCGAGGCCAGGGCCAGCCCGTCGAAGGTGGAGGTGCCCCGCCCGATCTCGTCCATCAGCACCAGGCTGTGCGGCGTGGCGCCGTGCAGGATCTGCGCAGCCTCGGTCATCTCCAGCATGAAGGTGGACTGGGCGTTGGCCAGGTCGTCGGCCGCGCCAATGCGGGTGTGGATCGCGTCCAGTGGCCCCAGTCGGCAGCGCGTGGCGGGCACGTAGCTGCCCATGCTGGCCAGCAGCGCGATCACAGCCACCTGGCGCATGTAGGTGGACTTACCGCCCATGTTGGGGCCGGTGATGACCTGCATGCGGGCCTTGGGGCCCATCACCGTGTCGTTGGGAATGAAGGGGCCTGCACCGGTTTCGTTCAGGCGCGCTTCCACCACCGGGTGGCGCCCGCCCCGGATTTCGATGCAGGGCTCGATGGCGAACTCGGGTTCGCACCAGTTCAGGGTGAGTGAACGTTCGGCCAGGGCGCACAGCGCGTCCAGCGCGGCAATCGCGCGGGCCAGTTCGCCCAGTGCGGGCACGTGGCTCTGCAGCTCGTCCAGCAAGCCTTCGTAGAGCCACTTCTCGCGGGCCAGGGCGCGCTCCTGCGCGCTCAGGGCCTTGTCCTCAAAGGCTTTCAGCTCGGGCGTGATGAAGCGCTCGGCGTTCTTCAGCGTCTGGCGGCGGCGGTAGTCGTCGGGCACCTTGTCCAGCTGGCCCTGGGTGACTTCGATGTAGAAGCCGTGCACCTTGTTGAACTGCACGCGCAGGTTGGCAATGCCGGTGCGTTCGCGTTCGCGGGTTTCCAGGTCGAGCAAGAAGCTGTCGCAGTTGGTCTGGATGGCGCGCAGTTCGTCCAGTTCGGTGTCGTACCCGTGGTTGATGACGCCGCCGTCGCGCACCAGTGCGGCGGGTTCGGGCAGCAGGGCGCGGTGCAGCAGCACGGCGCAGCCTTCGGGCGGCTGCAACTGTTCGGCCAGCTGGGCGAGCAGAGGTGGGGCATTGCCGGCGGGGCCGGTGGCCAGGCTGTGCAGGGCCTGTTGCAGCCCCAGCGACAGGCTGGCGGCTTTTTCCAGCGTCTGGCCCAGTCCCACCAGCTCGCGCGGGCGCACCTGGCGCAGCGCCACGCGGGCGGTGATGCGTTCCACGTCCGCCGCGCCCTTGAGCGCCTGCCGCAGGGGCCCGTGCAGGCCCGCGCGCAGCGCGCCTATGGCCAGCAGACGTGCCCGGGCCGCGTCGCGTTCACGCAGGGGTTCCAGTAGCCAGCGCTTGAGTTCACGGCTGCCCATGCCGGTCTGGCAGGTGTCCAGCAGAGAGAACAGCGTGGGCGACGATTCGCCGCGCAGCGTCTGCGTCAGCTCGAGGTTGCGGCGGGTGGTGGCGGGCAGGTCGATGAAGGCCTGCGGGCGGGCCACCTGCAGCTGTCGAACGTGGGCCAGCGCGCGGCCCTGGGTGTGTTCGGCGTAGTCCAGCAGGGCCGATGCAGCGGCGTGCGCTTCGGCCAGGTCTTGCGCGCCCCAGCCCGCCAGGCTGGCGGCCTGGAGTTGTTCGCGCAGCTTGCGTTCGCCCAGGGCGCCGTCAAAGGCCCAGGCGGGGCGCAACGCCAAGCTCAGACGGGCCTGCCCGCCGTTGGCGGCCAGCGCGGGCCATTGGCGTTGCAGCTCCTGCAGGTTCTGCTCGAAGGTGGGGCTCACCTCGGCGCTGTGCAGCAGCTCGCTGGGGCCGATGCGCACGATCCAGGCACGCAACTCGTCGGCAGGGCACTGCGCCAGGTGCAGCACGCCCTGCGTCACGCTCAGCCAGGCCAGGCCGCAGGTGGCGCGGGCGCCCTGGTGCACCGCCAGCAGCAGCGATTCGCTCTTGTCGTTCAGCAGCTCGGCATCCGTCAGCGTGCCAGGAGTGACCACGCGCACCACCTTGCGCTCCACCGGTCCTTTGGAGGTGGCCGGGTCGCCAATCTGCTCGCAGATGGCCACCGATTCGCCCAGCTTGATGAGCCGCGCCAGGTAGGTTTCAACCGAGTGGAAGGGCACGCCCGCCATCACGACCGGTTGCCCGGCGGACTGGCCGCGGCGGGTGAGGGTGATGTCAAGCAGCCCCGCGGCCTTCTCGGCGTCCTCGTAGAACAGCTCGTAGAAGTCCCCCATCCGGTAGAACAGCAGCGTGTTGGGGAAACCCGCCTTCAAGGCGAGGTACTGCGCCATCATGGGGGTGTGGCCCGGTGGCACGGAGGCGGTGGTGTCCGGCGTCATGGCGTCATCCGCCGGTGAGGGCGCGGCGGTCCAGTTCGAGTTGGGTGAGGTAGCGCTGCAGCAGCGGGCTGGCCCCAGCAGACAGCTGCAGGAAACGGCAGCCGACCTTGCGTCGTGTTTGACCCGAGCGGGTGGTATGGGTTTCCGTGTGCCGCACTTCCAGGTCGGCCGCGACCGCGCCGGCCTCGTGCAGGACGATCCGGCAATCGCGCCAGACGCTGCCGGTGTCGAGTTTCAAGGCCGGATGGCCTGGGTCGATCAGCCCGACGCCGCCCAGCGACAGGTCGTGCAGGCTCACGGCCAGGGCGGGGCCGCCCGGCTGGGGGAATTCGCAGCGTGCGCTGTGCCCTGCGGGGATGGGCATGCGGTGGAATTCCCGACGTTGCAGCCGGTGCAGGCGCGCGGGCAGGGGGGCGGCAAACGCGGGCAAGCCGTCGTGCGTGGCCCATTGCAACGGCCCCAGGGGGCATTTCAGTTCAACCCCGTCCAGGAAGCCCGTCAGCACGATTTCGGGCAGGGCCAGCAGCCGCTCGTTGGTGCGGGCGTCGGGCCCCACGTCCAGCAGCAGGCCGGCATCCACTTCCAGCACCGTGGACACCACCGATGCCCCAGCGCCGTGCCACAACATTACCCGCTCGCCGCGTTTGGCCAGTTGTCGAAACTGTTGCCGGATGTCGAGCGGGTAGGCGATCCAGTAGGGGCTCTGCGCATCGGGCAGCAGACCGAAAGGGAATCCGTCGACCATTCAGAACGGTGCGTCGTCGGCGGCAGGTTCGCCCTCTTGGGGAGTGGCGGGGGCCTGGGACTGGGCGCTGGCCGGTGCGGCGGCCTGCCGCACTGCGGCCTTGTCGCCGGCACTGGCGAACTTGCTGTACTTGCCCAGCAGGCCCGCCAGTTGGCCGTAGATGCGCGGGTTGGCGGCCATGCACTCGCGTTGTTCGAGGAAGTCGGCTTCACCGGTGAAGTTGCCCACCAGTCCGCCGGCCTCCGTCACCAGCAGGGCGCCGGCGGCCACGTCCCAGGGGCTCAGGCCGGTCTCGAAAAAGCCGTCGGCAAACCCGGCCGCCACATAGGCCAGGTCGAGCGCGGCTGCACCCGGGCGGCGCACACCAGCCACTTTGGGCATCACGTCCTGCAGCATCTGCATGTAGGTCTGGAACTGGTCACCGGGGCGGAACGGGAAGCCGGTGCTGATCAGGCAGTCGCGCATCATGGTCCGTTTGGCCACGCGGATGCGGCGGTCGTTCAGGTAGGCGCCGCGCCCCTTGGTGGCACAGAACAGGTCGTTGCGGGTGGGGTCGTACACCACGGCCTGCTCGATCTTGCCGTGCACCATCAGCGCAATGCTGACGCAGTACACCGGAAAACCGTGGATGAAGTTGGTGGTGCCGTCCAGGGGGTCGATGATCCAGACAAAACCCTTGTCACGGCCTTTGCCCTCCCGCCGGCCCGACTCTTCGGCCCAGATGCCGTGGTCAGGGTAGGCGCCCAGCAGCGTGTCGATGATGGCCTGCTCGGCGGCGTGATCGACTTCGGTGACGAAATCGTTGGTCTGCTTGGCCGACACGCGGACCGACTCGATGTCGAGCGAGGCGCGGTTGATGAGGGTGCCGGCGGCACGCGCAGCCTTGATGGCCACGTTGAGCATGGGGTGCAGATGGGAGGACATGAATTGTGCGATGAGCGTGAAGGGGGC
This sequence comes from Comamonadaceae bacterium, assembly GCA_030602185.1. GTDB lineage: Bacteria > Pseudomonadota > Gammaproteobacteria > Burkholderiales > Burkholderiaceae_C > JAUWAE01. The sequence continues at coordinate 5,537 of JAUWAE010000073.1, read as the reverse complement.
TGCGCGATGGCAGCGACAATAGGGCCATTTTACCCATGCTGCCTAACACCCGCTTCATTCTGATCGAAACCAGCCACGCCGGCAACGTGGGCGCGGTCGCGCGCGCCATGAAGGTCATGGGTTTTGATGACCTGGTGCTGGTGCGGCCGCGCTGGCCCGACGTGCTCCAGCGCGACGAGGCCGTGGACCGCGCCAGCGGCGCGACCGACGTGCTGGCGCGGGCCCGCGTGGTGCAGACGCTGGACGAAGCGCTGGACGGCATGACCCACCTGTGCGCCACGGCCATGACGCCGCGTGACTTCGGGCCGCCCACCCGTGCGCCGCGCGAGCACCTCGGTGCCTGGCGTGCCGAGCCAAGCCTGGCTGCGGGTGGCGGCATGGCCTTCCTGTTCGGCTCCGAGCGCTACGGCATGCGCAACGACGATGTCTACCGCTGCCACGTGTGCCTGAGCATCCCCACCGCGCCCGATTACGGCTCCCTCAACCTGGCCGCGGCGGTGCAGTTGGTGGCCTACGAGTGGCGCCAGGCCCTGGGTGGTTTTGCTGTGGCGCCCCCGGAGCCGCCCCTGGGGGCCGACCGGCCCGCCGACGCCCAGGCCCTTGCCGGTTTGCTGGCGCACTGGGAGCAGGCCCTGGTGGCGGTCGATTTTCTGGACCCGGCCGCGCCCAAAAAATTGTTACCGCGCCTGAACCAGTTGCTCAACCGGGCGCAACCCACCGAGGCCGAAGTCCACATCCTGCGCGGGGTGGCGCGCGCCATGCTACAGACTGCTGCCCGCGCAAAGCGCTAGACTGGCTGCCATGTTTGCCCGACTGAAGTCCGACATCGATTGCATCCTGGAGCGCGACCCGGCGGCCCGTTCGCGCTGGGAGGTGTTGACCTGTTACCCCGGCTTGCACGCTGTGGTGCTGCACCGTGTGGCGCACGCCTGCTGGGGCGGGGGCTTCAAGTGGCTGGGGCGCTGGATATCCCACTGGAACCGCTGGCTCACGGGCATCGAGATCCACCCTGGCGCCAGGATCGGCAACCGGGTGTTCATCGACCACGGCATGGGCGTGGTGATCGGTGAGACGGCCGAGATCGGCGACGGCTGCACCATCTACCACGGGGTCACCCTGGGGGGGACCTCGCTGTACAAGGGCGAAAAACGCCACCCCACCCTGGGTCCCAACGTGGTGGTGGGGGCGGGTGCCAAGGTGCTGGGCGGCTTTACTGTGGGCGAGGGCGCCAAGGTGGGCAGCAACGCGGTGGTGACCAAGCCGGTGCCGGCAGGCGCTACCGCTGTGGGCAACCCGGCGCGCATCATCCAGGCTGAGGCCGACGCGAAGCGCGAGGAAGTCGCCTCCAAGATGGGGTTCTCGGCCTACGGGGTGACGCAGAACGACGATCCGTTGAGCCAGGCCATGCGCGGGCTGATCGACAACGCGGCGGGCCACGAGCACCAGATTGCGCTGCTGTGGCAGGCGATCGAGAAACTGGCCTGCGCCAAGGCGCCCGGCCTGCCGGCCGACGCGGCGCGCGAGGAGCACTTCGAACGCAAGAAGTTCAACGACCTGGTGGGTAAATGAGCCGTTGCGCACGCCGCCTGCACAGGTCGGCGCGCAAACGGTCACTGTTCAGGACTGCGGTTGGGGCCGGACCGCGCTTTTCGGGCGGAACGCCTTGCACACGTCGTCGTGCGTTTCCAGGTAAGGGCCGCCGATGAGGTCGATGCAGTAGGGCACGGCGGCAAAAATGCCGTGCACCACCGGCTGGCCGTCCGCACCCTTGAGGCCTTCCAGCGTTTCGGCAATGCTCTTGGGCTGGCCCGGCAGGTTGATGATCAGCGCCTGGTCGCGCACCACCGCCACCTGGCGCGACAGGATGGCCGTGGGCACGAACTTGAGGCTGATCTGGCGCATCTGCTCGCCAAAGCCGGGCATTTCCTTGTGCGCCACGGCCAGCGTGGCTTCGGGGGTCACGTCGCGCTTTGCGGGGCCGGTGCCGCCGGTGGTCAGCACCAGCGCGCAGCCGGCGTCCACCAGCTCGATCAGCGTCTGGCTGATCACGGCTTGCTCGTCGGGGATGAGCCGAGATTCAAAAGTGATGGGGTTCTTCAGCGCCCGGCCCAGCCATTCCTGCAGGGCGGGCAGGCCCTTGTCTTCGTAGACGCCGCTGCTGGCGCGGTCGCTGACGGACACGATGCCGATCTTGACGGGGTCGTGGGTGCTCATGGTTGCTCTTCGGCCTGGGCGTCCAGGCGGGTGCGGACGATCTGGAAAATTTCGCGGTAACTCTTGCCGTGGCGCTGGGCCTCCCCGGGGCGTTCGGCGCCGGCCTTGTCCTGGGCATCCTTGCGGGCCTGGCGGATCAGTGAGCGCAGGTGCTGCAGGTCGGCATCGGGGTCCTGGGCCAGCCAGTCCTGCAGGGCCTGGTCGTCGGCGATCAGCCGGTCGCGCCATTGCTCGGCCTGGTGCAGGCGCAGCGTTTCGGCCGCGCTGCCCTGGTGCTGCACTTCCAGCGCCGCTTCGATCGCGGCGACGGTGTCCTCGTCGAGCTTGCGCATCAGCTTGCCGATGAACTGCATCTGCCGCCGTTTACCTTCGAAGTTGGTGATGCGTTTGGCCTCGGCCAGCGCTTCCAGCAGTTTTTCCGGGAGTTCGAGCTTGTCGAGCAGCCCCTGCCGCAGGGTCAGCAGTTGCTGGCCGAGGTCTTGCAGGTGGTCGCTGAGTTTTTTCAGGTCGGTCTTGCTGAGTTCGACGTCGCCCTTGAGTTCGCGCTTGAGTTCGAGGTCGAGTTCGCTGCCTTCTGCAACGAAATGGCCCTTGACGAAGTAGCCTTTGGTGGGTTTGCGTGCCATCCAAGTATCATAGCCGCCAGCATGAAAAAGACCCCGACTCCCGCGGCGCGGCGCAGTGCCGCCAAGCCCGCGCGCACCCCGTCTGTCGCGACCCCCCAACCTGACGGCGCCGACGTGGCCCAAACCGGTTTCCAGTACAGCCGCGCCCAGTTCGAGGCCTTGGCCGATCTGGCGCTGGTGCGCGCCCGCCAGCTGGGCGCCAGCGACGCCGGCGTGGAGGTGTCCGAAGGCGCGGGCCTGAGCGTCTCGGTGCGCAAAGGCGAGCTGGAAAACGTCGAGCGCAACCGCGACAAGTCACTGGGCATCACCGTGTACCTGGGCCAGCGGCGGGGCAACGCGTCCACGTCGGACTTCACGCCCGACGCCATCCGCCAGACGGTGCAGGCGGCCTACGACATTGCGCGCTTCACCGCCGAAGACCCGGTGGCCGGCCTGCCCGACGAGCAGGACGTGGCCAACGACTACCCCGAGCTGGACCTGTTCCACCCCTGGGCGATCGATTCGGAAGAGGCCATCCGCATCGCCTTGCGTTGCGAGGCGGCGGCGTTGTCTACCAGCAAGAAGATCACCAACAGCGAAGGCGCGGGTGTGTCGGCCCAGCAGTCGCACTTTTTCACCGAGCACATGCGCGGCGGTGAACGCGGCCGCGCCGGTATTTTCCGTGGCGGCTACGCCAGCTCGCGCCACAGCTTTTCGGTCGCACCGATTGCCGGCAAGGGCGCCAAGATGCAGCGCGACTACTGGTTCAGCTCGCAACGCTCACCGGCAGACCTTGCTAGCCCGGAAGCGGTGGGCCGTTACGCGGCCGAACGTGCGCTGGCCCGGCTGAACCCGCGCAAGATCGCCACCACCGAATGCCCGGTGCTGTTCGAGGCGCCGCTGGCCGCCGGCCTGCTGGGTGGGTTCGCGCAGGCCGTCAGTGGCGGCGCGCTGTACCGCAAGACCACCTTCCTGGTGGACAGCCTCGGCCGCCAGGTGTTTCCCAAGCACATCGACATCTTCGAAGACCCGTTGATCCTCGGCGGCAAGGGCAGTGCCCCGTTCGATGACGAAGGCGTGCGCACCGTGGCGCGCCAGGTGGTGGGGGCCGGTTGCGTGAAGGGGTACTTCCTGAGCACCTACTCGGCCCGCAAGCTGGGCATGCGCACCACCGGCAACGCGGGGGGCTCGCACAACCTCTACCTCACCAGCCGCCTCACCCAGGGCGGAGACGACCTGGATGAGATGCTGCGCAAGCTGGGCACCGGCCTCTTCGTGACCGAGCTGATGGGCCAGGGTGTGAACTACGTCACCGGGGACTATTCCCGCGGTGCCGCCGGTTACTGGGTGGAGAACGGGCAGATTGCTTTCCCGGTGCAGGAAATCACCATCGCAGGCAACCTCAAAGACATGTTCCAGGGCATCGAGGCCGTGGGCGCCGATGTGTACGGCTACGGGGCCAAGAACGTCGGCTCGGTGCTGATCAACCGCATGAAGGTGGCCGGCAGCTGAGGGTTTTGGCGCCACCTGCCAGCGCAGGTCGACCAGGCGTCAGGAGGCTGATCCGGTAGGTTCCGGCCGCTCTGGCAATGCGGCCACCGCCACCGTGTTCGGCCACAGCGTCTGCATGACGCGCTGGCCGTTGGCGACATTGCCGCTGGTCCAGAACCGTTCGTGGCCTCCGGGCGTGCTGTCGCCTGTGGGGGCCAGCAAGCCCAGGGCGGCGAGCCGGCGTTCCAGTTCCCGGGCCACGGCAGCCGCTGGGTCCAGCACCTGCACGCCCGGGCCCGCCACCTTTTCGATGGTGGCGCGCAGGAATGGGTAGTGGGTGCAGCCCAGCACCAGGGTGTCGGCGCCGGCGTCCAGCAAGGGCCGCAGGTGTTCGGCCACGGCGGCTTCGGTGTCCGTGCCATCGAGCTCGCCGCGCTCCACCCGTTCCACCCAGCCGGGGCAGGCGCGCGGCAGCACCTGCACCCCGTGGGCGTGCTGTGCGATGAGCCGTGCCAGGCCGGCGCTCTGCACCGTGTTGCGTGTGGCCAGCACCCCGACCACCCCGCTGCGCGTGAGGGCCGCCGCCGGCTTGACGGCCGGCTCGATGGCCACCAGCGGCACCCCGGGAAAACGCTCGCGCAGGTGGCCGATGGACAGCCCGGTGACCGTGTTGCAGGCCACCACCACCGCCTTGCAGCCCAGCGCGGCCAGGGTGGCGATCAGGTGCTCGGCGCGGGCCTGCACGTAGGCGGGCGTCTTGTCGCCGTAGGGGGCGTGGCCCGAATCGGCCACGTAGTACAGGGTTTCGGCCGGTAGGCGGGCGCGGATTTCGCGCAGCACCGACAGGCCGCCCACGCCCGAGTCGAACACACCGACCGGGGCCTGTGGCGTGGGCACGGGCATGGGGTCAGCCAGCCAGGGCGGCTTTCACAGCGGCCGACACCTGGCCCATGTCGGCCTTGCCGGCCAGCTGCGCCTTGGCGGCGCCCATGAGCTTGCCCATGTCGGCGGCGGTGGGGGCGCGGCCCAGTTCGGCGCTCAGCTGGGCCACGATGGCCTGCACCGCAGCAGCCACTTCCTCGGTGCTGAGCCGCGCCGGCAGGTAGGCCTGCAGCACGGTGGCTTCGGCCTTTTCCTTGTCCGCCAGGTCGGTGCGGCCGGCCTGTTCGTAGGCGGCGATCGAGTCCTTGCGCTGCTTGATGAGCTTGTCCACCACCGCGATCACGC
>JAUWAE010000269.1 GCA_030602185.1 Comamonadaceae bacterium | reverse complement strand
GTCGGGCTGGCTCAGGCTGGCGCTGTCGGTCGGCAGGCCGGCGCGCTCGGCTGCCAGCCCCACCAGCCGGTACAGCACGCCCGAGTCGAGCAAGCCATACCCCAGGCGTGCCGCCACTTCGCTGGCCAGCGTGCCCTTGCCCGAGGCCGTCGGGCCGTCGATGCAGATCACAGGGATGTCATCGGGCCGAGCCTCGCAGACCGCGAACAGCGCTTCGAAGTAGTCGGGGAAGGTTTTGCCGACGCAGTTCGGGTCTTCGATGCGCACCGCCACGCCGGCCGGGTTGAACGCCGCCAGCGAAAAGCACATCGCCACCCGGTGGTCGTCGTAGGTGTGGATGCTGGCCGGCCGCCAGCCCGACCCGTCGGCCGGCAGCGGGTGCACGCGCAGCCAGTCATCGCCTTCTTCCACCGTGGCGCCCAGCTTGCGCAGTTCGCAGGCCATGGCGGCGATGCGGTCGGTCTCTTTCACCCGCCAGCTGGCGATGTTGCGCAGCGTGGTGGGGCCGTCGGCGTACAGGGCCATCACCGCCAGCGTCATGGCCGCGTCGGGGATGTGGTTGCAATCGAGGTCGATCGCTTTCAGCGGCCAGGCCCCGCGGCGGATGTGCAGCGCATTGGCCTCGCCCTGGATGTCGGCACCCATGGCGCGGGCGGCTTCGACGAAGCGGATGTCGCCCTGGATGGACGCCAGGCCCACGCCCTGCACCGTGATGCCGGTGTGGTCTGGGCTGGCCGGGGCAATCGCCCCCAGTGCGATGAAGTAGCTGGCCGACGAAGCATCGCCTTCCACATGGATGCTGCCCGGCGAACGGTAGCGGCTGCCCGCGGGGATGGTGAAGCGCTGCCAGCCGTCGCGTACCACTGCCACACCAAAGCGCTGCAGCAGCTGCAGCGTGATGTCGATGTAGGGCTTGGAGATGAGTTCACCCACCACCTCGATGACGATGTCCTGACGGGCCACCAGCGGCAGCGCGAGCAGCAGCGCCGTGAGGAACTGGCTGGAGACGTCGCCCCGCACCCGGATTGGGGCGTCAAGCCGCAGGCTGGCCACGCCGCCATCGCCCACGCGCAGCGGCGGGTAACCGTCTTGCCCCAGGTACGTCACCGGGCAGCCGAGCTGGCGCAGGGCGTCCACCAGATCCCCGATGGGCCGCTCGTGCATGCGTGGGATGCCACTGAGCTCGAACCGGCCACCGAGCGAGGTGGCCAGCAGGGCCAGGGCCGCCGTCAGCGGGCGCATGGCCGTGCCGGCATTGCCCAGGAACAGGGCCGCCTCGGTCACGGGCAGTGCGCCGCCCAGACCCTGCACCTGCACCGTGTGGCCACCCAGCCGCTCGATGCGGCAGCCCAGTTGCTCGAGCGCGGTCAGCATGACCCGCGTGTCGTCGGAGTCGAGCAGGTCGTGGACGGTGGTGGTGCCCTCGCTCAGCGCGGCCAGCAACAGCACGCGGTTGGAGATGCTCTTGGAGCCGGGCAGGGTGGCGGTACCGCCGGCACTGCGCAGCGGGGGGAGGTCCAGAAACGGGATGGCGTACATGGTTCAGGGAGATTCGGTCGGGGGTGCCGCGTCGATCTGGCCGCCGAGCTGCCAGCGTGCCCGGGCCTCGCTGGCCTGGCGGATCAGCGCCTGCAGCGCCAGGGCGTCGGACTGGCGCAGGGTGGCTTCCAGAGTGTCCAGGGCGGCGCGAAAATGGCTGGCCTGGGCCAGCACCTCGTCGCGGTTGGCCAGCAGGATGTCGCGCCACACGCTGGGGTCGCTGGCGGCAATGCGGGTGAAGTCGCGAAAGCCCGGGCCGGCCAGTTCCAGGAAGTGGCGTGCCTGTGGTTGGGCGATCACCGCGTTCATGGCAGCGAAGGCCAGCAGGTGGGGCAGGTGGCTCACGGTGGCATAGGCCGCGTCGTGGGCGTCGGGCGCCATCTCGCGCACTCGGGCGCCCAGCGCCGTCCACACGGCCTGGGCCCGCGCCACCTGGGCCGGGTCGGTCTCGGCCATCGGGGTCAGGATCACCTGGCAGCCCTGGTACAGCCGGGCGTCGGCGTGGTCCACCCCGGCCGACTCCTTGCCCGCGATCGGGTGGGCCGGCACGAACCCGGCCAGCTGGTCTTTGAAGCTGCGGCGCGCGGCGGCGACCACGTCCGACTTGGTCGACCCCACGTCCATCACCAGGGTGGTGGGTGAGACTAGGTGCCGGATCGCCTTGAAGGTGTCTTCGGTGGCGGCCACCGGGACCGCCAGCAGCACCAGGTCGGCGCCCGACACCGCCAGCAGCGCCGACGGGGCCTCGACATCGATCACCCCCCGTTCGCGCGCCCGCTGCAGGGTGCTGGGCGACTTGCTGTAGCCCACCACCCGCTGCACCAGCCCGGCCTGCTTGAGGGCGAGCGCGAACGAGCCGCCCATGAGGCCGCAGCCGATCAGTCCCAGTTGCTCGAACATGGCCACGGCCTCAGTCCGACACCGGGTAGGCGCCCAGCACCTTGTAGAAGGCGCACAGGCCCTGCAACTCCTTGAGCGCCGCGGCCACGTGCGCTTGCGACGGGTGGCCAGCGATGTCGATGTAGAAGTAGTACTCCCACTGGCCCGACTTGGCGGGGCGCGACTCGAAGCGCGTCATCGACACGCCGTTGTTCTTCAGTGGCACCAGCAGGTCATGCACCGCCCCGGGCCGGTTGGGCACCGACACCACGATGCTGGTGCAGTCCTT
>JAUWAE010000172.1 GCA_030602185.1 Comamonadaceae bacterium | reverse complement strand
CCGGTGGTCACGAGCAACTGCTCCGGCGCAAGGCTCTGGACGCCCTTGCCCGCCATGAACGCCGCGAGCTGCTCGCGCAGTGGCTGGTAACCTTCGGTGGCACCGTACTGCAGCGCACCGGCCGGCTCATGGGCCAAAGCGGCCAACGTGGCGTCGCGGATGCCATCCACATCCACCAGACCCACGTCCGGGAACCCCCCCGCGAAACTGATGATGCCCGGCTTGCCCAGCAACTTGAACAGCTCGCGGATGGCCGAGGTTTCGACGTTGTTCAGGCGGTCGGCAAAGCGCAAGGTTTGTGGATCACTCATGGGAGAATCGATGGCATGAAGAAGGAACAGATCGAGCTGTTTTTTGCCACCTTGCAGGCGGCCAACCCACAGCCGAACACCGAATTGGAGTATACGAGCGTGTTCGAGCTGCTGGCGGCGGTGCTGCTGAGTGCGCAGGCCACCGACGTCGGGGTCAACAAGGCCACACGCCGGCTGTTCCCGGTGGCCAATACGCCGCAGAAAATCCTCGATCTCGGACTGGCCGGGCTGGAGTCCTACATCCAGACCATCGGCCTGTACCGCAGCAAGGCCAAACACCTGATGGAGACCTGCCGACTCCTGATCGAGCGCCACGCCGGGCAAGTGCCACGCGACCGCGCCGCCCTTGAAGCCCTTCCCGGCGTCGGGCGCAAGACCGCCAACGTGGTGCTCAACGTGGCCTTTGGCGAGCCCACCATGGCGGTGGACACCCACATTTTCCGGCTCGGCAACCGCACCGGCCTGGCACCGGGCAAGACGCCGCTGGAGGTCGAGCGCAAGTTGTTACAACGTGTGCCGGCCCGCTACCTGGAAGACGCCCACCACTGGCTGATCCTGCACGGGCGCTACGTCTGCCAGGCCCGCAAACCACAGTGTGGCCGCTGCGCCGTGGCCGCCTATTGCGACTACAAGGCCAAGACGGCCTGAGGCACCCACCATGTCGCGCAGCCACCCCCTGCCCTGGCTCGACCCAGGCGACCGCTTTCCGCCAACGGATGCGGCGTGGGGGCCGAAAGACCCCATTCCCGGACTGCTCGCCGCCGGGGGCGACCTGTCGGTGCCCACGCTGCTCGATGCGTACGCCCATGGTGTGTTCCCCTGGTACAGCGCCGACCAGCCCATCCTCTGGTGGAGCCCCGACCCCCGCATGGTGCTCCAGCCGGCCGACTTTCGGCTTCACCCCTCGCTGCGCAAGACCTTGCGCGCCGCCATCCGGCAAGGGCGCCTGAGCATCCGCTTCGACAGCGCCTTCGAACGCGTCATCGCTGCTTGCGCGCAGACGCCCCGCAAAGGGCAGCGCGGCACCTGGATCGTGCCCGACATGGTGGCCGCCTACACCGCGCTGCACCGCGCCAGCCACGCCCACAGCGTGGAAGCCTGGTGGGACGGCGAGCTCGCGGGCGGGCTGTACTGCGTCAACCTGGGTCGCATGGTGTTCGGCGAATCGATGTTCAGCCACCGCACCGACGCCTCCAAGCTGGCGCTGGCGGCCCTGGTGGCTGCCTGCCGGGCATGGGACGTCAAGGCCATCGACTGCCAGCAGAACACCACGCACCTCGCCTCTCTCGGTGCCCGGGAAATGCCGCGCACAGGGTTTCTGCGAACCGTGCGCGAGGCCATTGCCCTGCCCACACCGGCCTGGGAATGGCAGCCCGTATACTGGAAGACATTGATCGACCTGCCCCCGAGCGAACCGCCCTCCCCGCCCGAGCCGTGACGCACCCCAAGGAACTCCCGCTGGAAGCCGTGCAGTTCTACGCCACGGCACCCTATCCCTGCAGCTACCTCGACGGCCGGCTGGCCCGCTCCCAGGTAGCGACCCCGAGCCACCTCATCCACCACGACACCTACTCGGAACTGGTGGCGCACGGCTTCCGGCGCAGCGGCCTGTTCACCTACCGCCCGCATTGCGACGACTGCCAGGCCTGCGTGCCGCTGCGCATTCGCGCACTCGACTTTCAACCCAACCGCAGCCAGCGCCGGGCTTGGCGCCAGCACGCCGCACTCCAAGCGCGCGTCATGACCCTGGGCTTCGTGCGCAGCCATTACGAGCTCTACCTGCGCTACCAGAATGCCCGCCACCCTGGCGGCGGCATGGACCACGACAACGTCGAGCAATACACCCAGTTCCTGCTGCAAAGCCGGGTGAACTCCCGGCTCGTCGAGTTCGTGGCGCCCGCCACCGCACACGAGCCAGAACGGCTCAAGATGGTCTCCATCGTCGACGTGCTCAACGACGGGCTTTCGGCCGTTTACACCTTTTTCGAACCCGAGGCACAGGCCGCCTACGGCACTTACAACGTGCTGTGGCAAATTGAGCAGGCACGCAGCTTGCAGTTGCCCTACGTGTACCTGGGCTACTGGATCGACGACAGCCCCAAGATGCGCTACAAAAGCCAGTTCAGGCCTTACGAGGTACTGCACCACGGCCTGTGGGTGCGCAGCGGCGCCGCCTGAATCGCCCCCGGCTGCACGGGCGACATTTCACGCTATAAAATGCGTGATACACATACCCCTATGACCCGACGCCAAGACCCCCTACCCAGCCACCCGAGTGTGCAGGTACTCGAACGGATGTTCACCCTGCTCGACGTGCTGGCCGCTCACGAAGAGGCGGTTTCGCTCAAGGACATCAGCGAACGGACGGGCCTGCACCCGTCTACCGCGCACCGGATCCTGAACGACCTGACCATCGGCCGCTTTGTGGACCGCCCCGAGCCCGGCGCCTACCGCCTGGGCATGCGGCTGCTGGAGCTGGGCAACCTCGTCAAGGCGCGGCTGAGCGTGCGCGACACCGCCCTCGGGCCCATGCGGGAACTGCACAAGCAGATCCAGCAACCGGTCAACCTCAGCGTGCGCCAGGGCGACGAGATCGTCTACGTGGAGCGCGCCTACAGCGAGCGCTCGGGCATGCAGGTGGTACGGGCCATTGGCGGCCGCGCGCCACTGCACCTCACCTCGGTTGGGAAACTGTTCCTCGCGGCGGACGACCCGCAACGCGTACGGGCTTATGCGGCACGCACTGGCCTCATGGGCAACACCCGCAACAGCCTCACGCAGCTGCCCGCGCTTGAGCGCGAATTGCTGGTCTGCCGCCAGCAAGGGATGGCCCGGGACAACGAGGAACTTGAAATGGGTGTGCGGTGCATGGCCGCCGGCATCTACGACGACCAGGGCAAGCTGGTGGCTGGCCTGTCGATCTCTGCGCCGGCAGACCGGCTCGACGACAGTTGGGCGCCCAAGCTGCAGGCCACCGCCGACCAGATCAGCGCCACATTGGGCTACCGCAAACCGACCGAACGCGTGGGCTGAACCACGCCAACCTGCACCTCAGCCTTTGTCGGCAAATTCCGCGATGGCGTCCGAATAGCGGCTCGACTCAAGCCAGCGGCGCAGGCGCTCGGCGTCACCCACCCGGGCGGCCGGGCCCGCGGCGTCCAGCAGTACCATGATCAGCTTGCGACCCGACACGCTCACCTGCATCACCAGGCAGCGGCCGGCTTCGCGGATGTAACCGGTTTTCTGCAGACCGATGTCCCAGCTGCCGTCATGAACCAGGCGGTTGCTGTTGCGGTAGTGCAGCACGTGCCGGCCATGCGACACATCGTAGGCGGGCGAGGTGGACAGATCGCGCAGCATCGGGCGCTCGTAGGCCACTGCAGCCAGCAACGCCAGATCACGGGCGCTGGAGCGGTTGTCGCTCGACAGGCCGGTGGGGTCCACGAAGCGGGTGTCCGTCATGCCCAGTTCTGCCGCGCGTTCGTTCATGCGGCGCACAAAGGCCGCCACACCACCGGGGTAGGTACGGCCCAGCGCATGGGCTGCCCGGTTCTCGCTGGACATGAGCGCCAGGTGCAGCGCTTCGGCACGGGTCAGGCGGGAGCCCACCGCCAGCCGGGAGCCGCTGTTCTTCAGACGGTCGACGTCGCTGCTGTCGATGGTGACGGTTTCGTCCATCGGCAGCTTGGCCTCGGCGATCAGCAGACCGGTCATCAGCTTGGTCAGGGAAGCGATGGGCAACACGGCCGTGTCGTTCTTGCCCAGGAGGATCTCGTTGGTCTGCTGGTCCACCACCAGGGCAACGCTGGAATTCAGGTTGAGCGGGTCATCCACTTTGCGCAACCCGAGTTGTTCACCGATCGATACCACAGCGGGTTCGGCCGCCACAGCCGAGGCAGCCATCACCGTGTTGCGCTTGGACGCCGCCGCGGTGCGGTTGCCACCGGCCTTCTTGGCGACGGCCTTGCGCTCAGACCGGTTCTTGCTGGCCTTGGCCACCTTTCGGGTGGGCTCGGCCGTCTTTTTCTGCTGCACCACCTTCTGCTTGGACGCGGACGCAGTGGCGACTGCCGGTGCCGTCAGCACGCCTGACATGAGCAGGGCCGCCAGCAATGAACGGGAAAAACAGGCGTGAAGGCTGGTTTTCATGGTTGGACCCCTCGAACTCCGGTGAATGCCCGTAAAGTATAGAGGGAATCCCGCGAAAAACAAGAAAAAACATGGGCTTGCGGCCACTTTTTAAGAGATTGCCGCAATACCAGGTATGGCGGAGCCCCGGCAAGGGCCCCGCCACGGGGATCACCCTTGCGCCGCGACCCGGTCGGCCTTGCTGTGGAGCTTGTTCAACGCACTCAGGTAGGCCTTGGCCGACGCGACCACGATGTCCGGATCGGCCCCCACGCCGTTGACGACGCGCCCGCCGTGTTGCAGACGCACCGTCACCTCGCCCTGGCTCTCGGTCGAACCGGTGGTGATGGCGTTGACCGAGTACAGCAGCAGCTCGGCGCCGCTCTTCACGTGGCCCTCGATGGCCTTGAGCGAAGCATCGACCGGACCGTTGCCATCCGACTCGCCCACCAGCTCCTTGCCGTCGATGGTGAACACCACGCGGGCGTGCGGACGCTCACCCGTCTCGCTCTGCTGGGCCAGCGACACCAGGCCGTACTGCTCCTTCTCGGGTGTCACGCTCTCGTCGCTGACCAGGGCCAGGATGTCCTCGTCAAAGATTTCGCTCTTGCGGTCGGCCAGTTCCTTGAACTTGGCGAACGCCGTGTTGATGTCGGTTTCCGACTCCATCTCAATGCCGAGCTCTTCCAGCCGCTGCTTGAAGGCGTTGCGGCCGCTGAGCTTGCCGAGCACGATCTTGTTCGCGCTCCAGCCCACGTCCTCGGCGCGCATGATCTCGTAGGTGTCGCGCGCCTTGAGCACGCCGTCCTGGTGGATGCCGCTGGCGTGCGCAAAGGC
>JAUWAE010000241.1 GCA_030602185.1 Comamonadaceae bacterium | reverse complement strand
TGCAGGTAGCCGTTGGGTTCGGGCGGGAAGCGGGTGCGGATTTTGGCTGGGTCGGGTACACCGGCTTCGTGGTGGGCGGCATCGCCAGGGCCACCGCCCCAGCGGCGGCTGGCATAGGTGCCCTGGGCCAGGTCGTGTTCGATGATCTGGCGCAGGAAGTTGCTGGGCTTGTGTTCGGCAGATTCGGCGGGGGCGGCGCCTGCACCGGGCGCCTGGGCGGGGGTGGACTTCATGTCTGGGATTTTAGGGGTTTGCCCTGGGCGTTACGGCTGGATACGTTCTTCACATTTGCGCCGCAGTGGTAACGGGGTTTCGCGGCTGTAATGGGCTCATCGGCCATGACGGCCAGTTTGTTGAAGGAGATCACGATGTCCAAGCCGAACCTGATGCATGTGCTCGAACGGGCGTGGCGGGCACCCCGTGCCTGGGTGGGTCTGGCGGGCGTGGTGGCAGCCCTGTCGGCGGCCGGCACGGCACAGGCCAATGACGTCTACTGGTCCATCGGCATACACCAGCCGGGTGTGCACGTGGGCGTGAGCAATGCGCCGCCGGCCCCGGTGGTGGTGTACCCAGCGCCGCACGTGATCCATGTGCCGCCTCGGGTGGTGTATGGCCCGCCGCCGGTGGTGGTGTACCCGCATCCGGTGTACCGCACCGGTTGGGCGCCCCCAGGACACGCCAAGCACTGGCACAAGCACGGTTACCGTTACGACGACCGCCGCGACCACCACTACCGTGACCGCAGGGACGACCGCCACGGCCACCGGCGCTGATGGCTGATGCAGGTGGCGTCTGGCCGCCAATGACAGGTGGCTGCCAGTGGTGCAGCCACTACACTTGGCGGTTTTGTTTCGTCGCCTGCCCACATGGACCTCATCCTGTTGCTCAAGGCTGCCCTGATGGGGGTGGTCGAGGGCCTGACCGAATTCCTGCCCATCTCGTCAACCGGGCACCTGATCCTGGCGGCGGCGCTGCTGGACATGCCCGACGAAAAAACCAAGCTGTTCGAGGTGGTGATCCAGACCGGGGCCATCATGGCCATCGTGTCGCTCTACCTGCAGCGGCTGGTGTCAACGGTGGTGAACCTGCCGCGGCAGGCGCAGGCCCAGCACTTCACCGCGAATGTGCTGATCGGGTTTTTTCCTGCGGCGCTCGCGGGGGTGCTGTTCATCGACGTGATCAAGGGCGTGCTGTTCAACCCGCTGGTGGTGGCGCTGGGCTTCATTGTGGGCGGCGTGGTGATGCTGTGGGTGGAGGCGCAGCAAGCGCGCGCACCGGCCCAGCGGGTGGACGACGTGGACGCGGTGGGCTGGCGCGATGCGCTGGGCGTGGGCCTGATCCAGTGCCTGGCGCTGGTGCCGGGGGTGAGCCGTTCCGGGGCGACCATCATCGGGGCCATGGCGCTGGGTTTTTCGCGCCGCGCGGCGACCGAGTTCAGTTTCTTTCTCGCCATTCCCATGCTGTTTGGCGCGGCCGCTTACGACCTGTACAAGCACCGAGATCTGGTGAGCGCGGCCGACATCCCCATGTTCGCCGTGGGGCTGCTGGTGTCGTGGCTGTCGGCCTGGGTGTGCGTGAAGTGGCTGATGCGCTACGTGGCCAGCCACACCTTCGTGCCGTTTGCGTGGTACCGCATCGCCTTTGGCGGCGTCATCCTGCTGACGGCTGCGATGGGCTGGGTCAACTGGACGCCGTGATCACACTGCGGTTGCGCTGAAGCTGCGCAGCGCGCGGTCGATGGCGGCAGCCGTTTCCAGCGGCCGCTCCATGGGGAACAGGTGGCTGCCCTCGACCATCTGCAACCGGTCTGACGGTTGGCGCCCCACCAGCTTGTGCGTCATGGCCATGCCGACCTGCTTCATCTCGGCCGAGGCGGTGCCGCCCACAAAGGCCACCGGGCAGCGCAGCGGGTGGCGGCGCAGCAGCCGGTCGAGGTTGTGCGGCAGGGTGTTGTAGATCCGGGTTTCCACCTCGCGGTCGAAACTGAGCACGCGCCGGGTGCCGTCGCCGGCGGCCACGTCGTGGGTGCCGTGCTCGATGTAGTCGCGCAGGACCTGCGGGTCCCAGGCGGCGAAGCTGCGTTTGTGGGCAAAGTGGGCCAGTGCGTCGGCGGCGCTGGGCCAGCTGTTGCGGCGTTTGCGGCTCACCTGGCCCGGGGACAGTGCCCCGATCAGCCGCGTCTGCTTGACGGCCTGCAGCGCCTTGGCGCGCCAGCCGCCCAGCACCGGCGAATCGAGCATCACCACGCCCTGCACCTTGAGGCCGGCCAGTTCCGGGTGCTTGGCGGCGCACATGAGGCTGAGGAAGCCGCCCAGCGAATGCCCCACCAGGAACAACGGGCCATTGTGGCCAACGCTGGCGTGGACGACGAAGTCCGCCAGTTGCTGCACCAGGTGCGGCCAGTTGCTGGTGACGGGGTAGCGCGGGTCGTGACCGAACTTGTCCACCGCCTTGACGTGGTAGCCGCGAGCCCGCAGGCTGCGGAACAGGGTGCTGTAGGTGCCCGCCGGGAAGCTGTTGCCGTGCGAAAACACCACCAGTGGATGGGACGTGGCAGGTGGCGGGGCGCTCATCTCAGATCAGCTTTTCCTTGGGATGGGTGATTTTCTTGAGCTGCAGGTGCCGTGCGCTGCCTTCCATCAAGGGCGACTGGGTGGGGCGGCCGTCCCAGGCCGGGTGCTCGATGCTGTCGAACACCTCGCGCAGGCGCTGGCCCCAGGTGTCGCGCAGCATGCGCAGGTAGGGGTTGTGCTCGTCGATGCAGACGATCTTGTCGCTGCGCAGGCTGTCGGCTTCGTAGACCGCCATGTCCAGCGGCAAGCCCACCGACAGGTTCGACTTGAGGGTGGAGTCCATGGAGATGAGCACGCACTTGGCGGCTTCGTCCAGCGGCGTGTCGGGGGTGATGACGCGGTCGAGCACCGGCTTGCCGTACTTGCTCTCGCCGATCTGGAAGAACGGGGTTTCGGGTGTGGCTTCGATGAAGTTGCCGGGCGAATAGACCTGGAACAGACGCATGCCTTCGCCGGCGATCTGGCCGCCGAAGACCATGCTGACGTTGAAGTCCACCCCGCTGCGCTTGAGGGCTTCGCCGTCGCGCTGGTAGACGTGGCGCACCGCCGAGCCGAGCACCCGGGCGGCGTCGAACATGCTTTTGGCGTTCCAGATGGTGATGGGCTCGCCGCCATCGGTGTCTTTGAGCTGCTCGACCTGCAGGATTTCGCGGATGGACTGCGAGATGCTGAGGTTGCCGGCCGACAACAGGCACATGAAGCGGTCGCCGGGCTTCTCGTAGACGATCATCTTGCGGAAAGTGCTGATCTGGTCGAGCCCGGCGTTGGTGCGGGAGTCGGACAGGAACACCA
>JAUWAE010000145.1 GCA_030602185.1 Comamonadaceae bacterium | reverse complement strand
CAAGTGGGGGGACGGTGGAGCGGCTGATGGGAATCGAACCCACGTCTTGAGCTTGGGAAGCTCAGGTCCTACCATTGAACGACAGCCGCGTCTCTGCTAACAGCGTGGATTGTAAGCGAAGCCGCTGGCCGTTCATTTTGCACTCTTGCCGTGGTAGGCACGGTGGATGTTGCTGGATCGTTCAGGGCACGGCGAGGGTGAGGTCTGCCCTGGGGGCGTCGTCGGTCGGTGCGGTGCCGGGTGCCTTGGTTTCGCCAGTGCCCAAGAACAGGCGCTCGGCTGGCACGCCGCGTGCGGCAAGGTGGTCTTTTACGGCCATGCCTCGCGCCACAGCGAGTGCGCCTGCTTCGGTCGCGCCGTAGGGGATCGCCGCTATCAACAGTGATTCCATCTCGGCCACGGCCAGGTCTTTGGCCAGGCCCACCAGGTTGCGGGGCTTGGTGATGTCGGCGCGGCGGTACACCTCGCGCAGCAGGGTGGGGTATTCGTCGGCACTCACTGTGATGGGTGCGTCGGCCGGCCCGCCGTCGCGCAGCAGGCGGCGCCGCTTTTCACTCAACACGCGCTCCTGCAGGCGGTCGCGGCGGTAAGCGTCGCGTTCGCTCTCGCCCGCACTGTGGCCAGTGACGGTGAGTTGCAGGGCGGGCCGGTCCAGCAGGGCCTGCGCCACCTTGTCGAGACTGCCGAGGGTGTCTGGCGTCAAGACAGTACGCCCCGGCTCAAAGGCGATGTGCCGCAGGTCGTCGCCGCCCGAGAAGGCACTGGCGATGAGTGAAAACGGCGCAGTGATCGCCTTGCCGATCAGGTTGAGCACCAGGCGCACGATGATTGGGCCCAGGCGGAACTCGGGGTCGTTGATGGAGCCGCTGATGGGCAGGTTGATGTCGATGACGCCATGCCGGTCGGCCAGCAGCGCGACGGCGAGCTTGACCGGCAGGTTGGGTGCTTCACTGCCTGCGATGCGGTCGCCAAAGCGGAGTTGATTGAGCACGATCTGGTTGCTGGCCTGCAATTGTCCGTCGGGTGCGACGCGGTAGTTCACGTCCACGCTGAGCTTGCCGCGCTCGATGCCGTAGCCCGCGTACTTGCTGCTGTACGGCGTCAGCGGGGGCAGCTCCAGGTCGCGCACCTGCCCGCGCAAGTCCAGCGCCAGTGGCTGCGCCAAGGGGTTGAGGTCGCCGGTGATGTCGAGCGAGGCCGTGCCTTCGACGCGGCCGCGCAGGCTCAAGGGGGCCAGCACGGGGCCGTTGGTGGGCGGCTGGCTGGAGAACCTGCCCAGTTGCCCAGTGAGCTCGCTCAGGTTGGCGGTGTAGTTGGGCTGAATGAAGCGGTCGGAAAACCGCACCCGACCGTTGACCAGCGCGATGGGGCCGAAATCGATGCGCGGGGTGGGCCCGGGCGCTGCTGCTGGAGGGTTGGGCCCATCGGTCGCCGTAGCGGTTTGCGGCGTCAACAGCCCTTGCAGGTTGAAGCGGCCACTCGGGTCGATGATGACGCGTGCGAAGTAGTCGCTCAGCACGGTTTCGCCAATGGCCAGCCGCTGCAGCGCACCGCGCTGGACGTCCACCTCGAGCTGGCGCAGGTTGAGCGCTTTCCAGTCGAGCAGGTCTTCGGCGGGGTCGCGGGTGACGGCGCGCAGGTCTTCCACGGCCGCGTTGCCTTTCAGTTGCAGCGATGCCCCCTCGGCGGGAAGGCGAAGGGCGAGGGTGCCCTGGTAGCTGGCATCGGCCCGCAGCAGCTCGAAGTTGAGGTAGGGGGCCGCGTAGGGCTCGAGTGCGTGCACGGGCAGCCGCTCGGCCTTGAGCCGGCCCGTGACTGCCAGCGGTGCGGTGCGGGCCGATGGGCCGGGCAGCTGCAGCCGGCCGTCGAACGAGACGCGACCGCCGTCCCGTCCGGGTGGCTGGATGCGGGCGACCAGAGTGACGGGCATGGCCGGGGCTGGTTCGGTGCCCGTTCGCAGTTGTTGCACCCGCAGCCGCAACTGGGTGGCATCGAGCGCCACGGCAGGGGCCACAGAGGCGTCCCGCCATTGCACCGTGCCACCTTCAACGAGCCACTCCCGCACGCCGACTTGCCAGGGCTGGGCGGGCGGCGCCTTGGCCCCCGCGGCGGTGTTGGGCGTGGTGCGGGTTGGGATCCAGTCTTCCACCATCGAGCGCCCATTGGCGGCACGGCGCCAGCGCACCGTGGGCCGTTCCAGTCGCACTTGCTCGGCCACGACGGTTTGCTGTATCAAATCGATCTGCCAACCGCTGATCTGCAGCGCCTGCCACGCCACATCGGGTTGACGGGGTGTGCCCAGCGTCAGCCGGTCGAGGCGCAGGGTGGGGCCATGCAGAGCCAGGCGTGCGGGGGAATCGCCTGCGGCCAAGGCCCAATCCATTGTGGCGTCCAAGGTGAGGTACCCCGCCAGTGCCGGGCGCAGGTGCGCGGCTGTGTACGGTTGCAGGGGGCCGATGGGCAGGTCGCTGGCATTCAACCGCACCTCGGCCGACCGTGCCGATGCCCGGCCCGCCCATGACAGCGGGGTACCGGCAAGCAGGACGTTACCGTGCAGTTCGGCGGGTGCGCCCTCGGGCCAGTTGAAGCCCTGCACGTGCAGGGACAGGTCGGTGGCATTGAGCGCCGCGGCGGGGCGGGTGGAAGCGTCGTGCCAGTGCAGCACACCACCGCGCACCTGGGCGGTGTCCAGCGTCATCCGCCAGCCGGGGGCTTGGGCGTGACTGGGTGTGGCTGGCGCCGCGGTCGTACCGCCTGGTGCCGTGGGTTGCCAGCGTTCGACCACGCGGTTCAGGTGCAGCCGGCCCTGCCCATCGCGGCGCAGGTGCAGGGTCGGTCGGTCGAGCTCGACGCGGGACAGGGCCAGCTGTCGCTCCAGCGGGCGGGTGGGGCCGACGCCAATGTGCAGCCTTTCGGCGGTGAACAGGTCGGGGGTGGAAGACGCTTCCAGGGATTCTTGTAACTGCAGGCGGTGCAAGGTCAGCCCGCCTTGGAGGGAGACTTGCGGCCGCTCGTGCTGCTCGAACCGCATGGACAGGTCCACGTCGAGGGTGCCGCGCCGTGGTTGCAAGGGCCACCGAGCTGGCCAGTACGGCAGGTAGGGGGCGATGTCGAGGCCGGTCAACCGCAGGTGCGCCTCGGTGTGTCGGTCGGGCGCGAAGGGGGTGGTGTCGGCCTCGGAATCGAAGGCGGCGCCGTTCAGCCGAAAGGCCAGTCGCGGGTGGGTGACGACTTCCCGGCGTGCCTCGAGGTTGCTCAAAAACGGGACGTGCAGTTGCAAGGCGTCGACCGTGTGGGTGGTATCGCGCGGTGCGTCCCGAAAACGCACCTCGCCGTCCGTCACCGCGATGTTGTAGAGGGCAAACTTTGTGGGCGCCTGGTCGGCTGGCCGGGGGGCCAGCAGCCGCTTCAGCAGGTCGTCCACGTCGTAGCGGCCTTCACCCAAGTGGGTCAAGGTCAGGCGCGGGCGCTGCAGCCGCAAGGCGTCCACCACAGGCGCCAGCCGCAGCAGCGACTGCAGCTCGGCGTTGACGTAAACCTCGTCGATGGCGAGCACAGGCGCCGCATCGGTGCCCGTGGCTCCCGCAACGGTGAGGCCTTCAACCCGCAGCGTCAGCGACCAGGGTTGGAAGCGCACGGCCGCTACTTGCACCGAGCGTCCCAGCGCGGCGCTGGCCTGTCGCTCGATCTGCCAGCGCAGCAGCGGCGGGCCACCCAGCCACGCCAGCGCCCAGATGGTGAGCAGCGCAGCCAACGCCCAGGCCAGGCGGCGTAACCAGGGGACGATGCGGTGGGGTAGGGTTGGGGCGCGCATCAGGGCTTGCCGAGCAGAAAGTAAACGCCAGTGTAGCCGTGCGGCGCGTACACCAGGCCAAGGTACACCGGGCCAATGCCGGTATCGGCCCCCAGGTACATGCTGCTGCCCCAGCGAAGGTTGCGGCCCAGGCGGTTGGGGTCCTGCCGATCGTGGCTGTTCCAGGCGTTCCCGATTTCCAGCGTGCCGCCGGCGAAGAGTGCGCGCGCCACGCCCGGCGACACGGGCAGCCGGCGGTAATAACCGAGGCGCGCCAGGAGCAGAGAATTGCCCGCCACCTGGCCCACCCGGTAACCCGACAGTTGCTGAAAGCCTCCGAGCGAATACTCGTCTGGCGCGCCCGGTGGCAGGGCCGACGCCTGGCCTAACCGCAAAAAGGTGTTCCAGGTGTGCGACCCGCGGGTGAAAACGTGGTTGGTGCTGGCGTCCCAGCGGGTGACGGTGGTGCGAACCTGCTCGACACGGTAACGCCCGCTTTCCCACGACAGGGTGTGGCGGTGGCCGGACTGCGGGAAGTTGGCGTGGTCGAGCTGGTCGCTCACCCAGGCCAGGCGCCAGCCCGCCTCGGTCCAGGTGAGGTTGCTCAGGCCCGCCGCGGGCAGGGTCGTGTTGGCGTAGTCCACCAGCGTCTGTCGCCGTGCCAGCGTCGGGCCGAAGCGCACGTCGCCCCAGTCGCCGATGCGGCCCAGGTGCCAGCCAAAGTCCAGGCCCAGGCGGCTGGTGCGGCGGCGGAACAGCGCGAATGGCGCGCCCTCGCGGTCGAACCATTCGACCTTGCGCAGCTCGTGGTCGGCGTGCAGGCTCAGGAACCGGCTGCGGTCGTCGCCCAGCGGCAGATAGAGTTCGGTGCCCACCGCTAACGTGGCGCCCAATTCCAGTCGGTTGCGCCACTGCCCGCCGTGGCGGGTGGTGTCGCGCTGGTTGTGGCTGATGCGCAGGCGGAAGTCGCCCTGGCCCTGAAAGTCGGTCTGCAAGTCGAGCCCGATGCGGAACTGGTGCATGCCGGCCTGGTCTTCCAGCACGCGGTACACCAGGCCTTCACCGGCGGTGGCGGGATCGCGCTCCAGCCGGTAGTCCAGCCGGACGTAGTCGTCCAGCGCGACCAGGCGGCGCAGGTCCTGTTCGATGCGTTCCGGGTCGGGCGGGTCGCCCGGGCGCACGTCGATCTGCCGTTGCAGCCGATGGGCCTGTGCCGGGTCCACGCCTTCCAGATGCACGAACGCCAGCGTGCTGGGCAGGCTGTTGACCAGGGCGTGGTGGATGCGCTGGCGCTCGTGGCGCCATTGCCCGTACTCTGCGGGGCCAACGCTGAAGCGCTCCAGCGAGGCGGCCACCGTGCGGCCGTAGCGCAAGCCGGCGGCCATCAGCGCGTCGGCGCGGTCGAAATCGGCCGAGGTCAGCGGGCCCAGTTCAGGCGCCAGCAGCAGGTCGCTGCGCGTCAGGCTGGCTGCGCTGCGCTGGACGTTCTGCTCGGTGAGGATGTTGATCATCTGCAGCGTCACGCCGACCACCGTGCCCAGGCTGTCACGCCCGGCCAAGGGGGTGCCGATGTTGACGGCAATGATGCGCTCGGCACCCATCTGCCGGGCCACGTCCACCGGTAGGTTGTTGACCAACCCTCCGTCGCCCAGGATGCGACCGTCCCACTGCAACGGGGCGAACACACCCGGTACCGACATGCTGGCACGCAGTGCCGCGGCGAGATCCCCCGATTCGAGCAGCACTGGCTGGCCGTTTTCCATGTCGGTGGCCACGGCGCGGAACGGGATGGGCAGCCGGTCGAAACTGTCGAGTACGCGCGTGTGCAGGGTGTAGCGGCGCAGCAGCAGCTCCAGCGAGCGGCTCGACACCGCGCCTTTGGGGAACTGGAACTCCCCGTCCTTGAAACCCAGGCGCAGCACGGGCGAGAACTCGAAGTCCTGCTCCTTGCGCCGCTGCGACAACTCTTGCCGCGGCAGGCGCTGGGTGAAGAGGTTGTTCCAGTCCACCGCCAGGATCTCGCGTTCCAGGGTCCCAGGCTCCATGCCGCCGGCGTACAGGCCCCCGATGATGGCGCCCATGGACGTGCCCACCACCATGTCCACCGGCACCCGCGCGTCTTCGAGCGCTTTGAGCACACCCACGTGCGCAAAGCCCCGCGCCCCGCCGCCGGACAATACCAGGGCGGTGACTGGACGGGGCTCGGCCTGAGCTGCTGGCAGTAATCCGCCCGCCCACAGGAGCACGGTGAGCACCAGGGCCAGGGGGCGGTGCAGGGCGGTTGGCATGGTGGGCAGGGTATGAGGCGAGGACAGCCCGACAGTGTACGGGCCACCGGCATGCACCTGCAAAAAATGAAAGGCCCCGAT
>JAUWAE010000149.1 GCA_030602185.1 Comamonadaceae bacterium | reverse complement strand
CTGCTGACCAGTCGGGTGCCGGCCATTGCGTCGTGCCAGAACTGGCGTTGCGGGTGAAAGCGCGCCAGGATGGCCCAGATGGCCACCCAGCCGCCAAGCAACACCGTCACCTCGACGGCGGCCAGCTGCCAGATGAACCCGACCGCCAGGGGCGGCAGGAACCACATCCAGCTCAGCACGTAACGCAGCAGCGCCCGCAGCTGGCTCAAGGGGCGGCCCTGCTGGTCCACGACGCGGATGTGCCAGGTTTTCATGGCCAGCGTCTGTCCTTTGGACCAAAACCAGGTGAAGTAGATGCCGAACACGAGGAACAGGAAGGCCTGGAGTTCGTGGCGGTTGTCGAGGGCGTGGCGGGTCTGGGTGAGGGCGCTGAACAGGTAGCCGGCGATGAACACCACCCCGAACATGAGCATGCCTTCATAGAGCCAGCAGGCCATGCGGCGGCGCAGCGAGGGCGCGGTCAGGTCGGGGGCTGGCAACTGGACGTGGGCGGAATCGGTCATCGGTCAAAAACGTAATCGGGCGGATTGTCTCATTTTGGGCGTGCACCCTAAAAAAGATGCCAAAACGTCACACCGCGGTATGTTGCAGTGCGATAATGACCGGTTACAAGCATCAACGGCAAACGGGTCAAGGTTGCGCGAAACAGTTCGCCATGGCTTTGGCCTCAAGTCCCGAGGCGGCCTCACAAGGGCTTGTTCGAGGGGCACCCAAGGTTTTTCGTCAGAGAAATTCTCGAAAGGTTCATCATGGAAATCAACAAGGCCGAACTGGCCCAAGCTGCGGCCGCTGCCGGCCAACACCCCGCCACCGAAGAGCTCATGGGCGCCGAAATCATGGTGCGTGCCCTGCAGGCCGAAGGCGTCAAGTACATCTGGGGTTACCCGGGTGGTGCGGTGCTCTACATCTACGACGCGCTGTACAAGCAGGACGGCATCCAGCACGTGCTGGTGCGGCACGAACAGGCCGCTGTGCATGCGGCCGACGGCTATGCCCGCGCCACCGGCGAGGTGGGCGTGGCGCTCGTCACGTCGGGCCCCGGCGTGACCAACGCGGTGACCGGCATTGCCACCGCCTACACCGACAGCATCCCGATGGTGATCATCGCCGGGCAGGTGCCCACCGCGGCGATCGGCTCCGACGCATTCCAGGAGTGCGACACCGTCGGTATCACCCGCCCGATCGTCAAGCACAACTTCCTGGTGAAGGACGTGCGCGACATGGCCGAGGTGATGAAGAAGGCGTTCCACATTGCGCGCTCCGGCCGCCCGGGCCCGGTGGTGGTCGACATCCCGAAGGATGTGTCCTTCAACAAGACGGCTTACCACGGCTACCCCGAGTCGGTGAGCATGCGCTCCTACAACCCGGTGCGCAAGGGCCATGGCGGGCAGATCCGCAAGGCCCTGCAATTGCTGCTGAATGCCAAGCGCCCTTACATCTACACCGGTGGCGGCGTGCTGCTGGGCAATGCGGTGCCGGAGCTGCGCACCCTGGTGGACCTGCTGGGTTACCCGGTGACCCACACGCTGATGGGGCTGGGCGCTTACCCGGCCACCGACAAGAAGTTCCTCGGCATGCTGGGCATGCACGGCACGGTCGAGGCCAACCACGCCATGCAGCACTGCGATGTGCTGCTGGCCGTGGGTGCCCGCTTTGACGACCGTGTGATCGGCAACCCCAAGCATTTTGCGCAGAACGAACGCAAGATCATCCACATCGACATCGACCCGTCCAGCATCGCCAAGCGGGTCAAGGTGGACGTGCCCATCGTGGGCGACGTGAAGGATGTGCTGACCGAGATGATCGGCATGATCCGCGAGAGCCAGCACAAGCCCGACACCCAGGCCCTGCAGGGCTGGTGGGACACCATCGAGGGCTGGCGCGCCAAAGACTGCCTGCGTTACGACCGCGGCAACACCGAGGTCATCAAGCCGCAGGCGGTGGTCGAGGCGCTGTGGAACATGACCCGCGACGACGACTGCTACATCACGTCCGACGTGGGCCAGCACCAGATGTTCGCGGCCCAGTTCTACAAATTCAACGAGCCGCGCCGCTGGATCAACTCGGGCGGCCTGGGCACCATGGGGGTGGGACTGCCCTACGCCATGGGCATCAAGCTGGCCCAGCCGCAGGCCGACTGCTGGTGCATCACGGGCGAAGGCTCGATCCAGATGAACATCCAGGAGCTGTCGACCTGCCAGCAGTACGGCACCCACGTCAAGATCATTTCGCTGAACAACCGCTACCTCGGCATGGTGCGTCAGTGGCAGGAACTGATCTACCAGGGCCGCTACAGCCACAGCTACATGGACGCGCTGCCCAACTTCGTCAAGCTCGCCGAGGCCTATGGTCACGTCGGCATGCTGATCGAGCGTCCACAAGACGTCGAGCCGGCCTTGCGCGAAGCACGTGCCATCAAGGACCGCAGCGTGTTCCTCGACTTCCGCACCGACCCGACCGAAAACGTCTGGCCGATGGTGGAAGCCGGCAAGGGCATCACCGAGATGCTGCTCGGTTCCGAGGAGCTCTGACCCCCACCCCGTGGCCGGCCCTTGCGGGTCGGCCTGTCCCCAGACGAATCTATTTGCCGCCAAGCCCGTGACTTACCGGTCACGGGGGAGGGCGGTGGAAATGAGGAATCGCACATGAAACACATCATTGCCGTGCTGCTCGAAAACGAGGCCGGTGCACTGTCCCGCGTGGTGGGCCTGTTTTCGGCCCGTGGTTACAACATCGAGTCGCTCACGGTGGCGCCGACGGAAGACCCGTCGCTGTCGCGCATGACCATCCAGACCACCGGTTCGGACGACGTGATCGAGCAGATCACCAAGCACCTCAACCGCCTCATCGAGGTGGTCAAGGTGGTGGACCTGACCGAAGGCGCTTACACCGAACGCGAGCTGATGCTGGTCAAGGTCCGCGCGGTGGGCAAGGAGCGCGAGGAGATGAAGCGCATGGCCGACATCTTCCGCGGCCGCATCATCGACGTCACGGAAAAGAGCTACACGATCGAGCTCACCGGTGACCAGGCCAAGAACGACGCGTTCCTCGAGGCCATCGACCGCAGCGCCATCCTGGAGACGGTGCGCACCGGCGCCAGCGGCATTGGCCGGGGCGAGCGCATCCTGCGGGTTTAAAATCGACCGTTTTTCGGGCTCAGCCAGCGCACCGCTCGGGCTGGGCCTGTCGAGGCCCTTCGACGGGCTCCTTCACGAGCGGGCACCCCATTCCAACGAGGATTCAACATGAAAGTTTTCTACGACAAAGACTGTGACCTGAGCCTGATCAAGGGCAAGACCGTCGCGATCATCGGTTACGGCAGCCAGGGCCACGCCCATGCCCAGAACCTGAACGACAGCGGCGTCAAGGTCGTCGTCGGTCTGCGCAAGGGCGGTGCGTCTTGGGACAAGGTCGCCAAGGCCGGCCTGACCGTGATGGAAGTCAATGACGCCGTCAAGGCCGCTGATCTGGTCATGATCCTGCTGCCCGACGAGAACATCCCCGAGGTGTACAAGAACAACGTCGAGCCCAACATCAAGCAAGGCGCCACGCTGGCCTTCGCCCACGGCTTCAACGTGCACTACAACCAGGTGGTGCCGCGCGCCGACCTCGACGTGATCATGGTCGCCCCCAAGGGCCCCGGCCACACCGTGCGCTCCGAGTACCTCAAGGGTGGCGGCGTGCCGTCGCTGATCGCCGTGTACCAGGACAAGTCCGGCAAGGCCCGTGACCTGGCCCTGTCCTACGCCATGGCCAACGGTGGCGGCAAGGGCGGCATCATCGAAACCAACTTCAAGGAAGAGACCGAGACCGACCTGTTCGGCGAGCAGGCCGTGCTGTGCGGCGGCGCCGTGGAGCTGGTCAAGATGGGCTTCGAAACCCTGACCGAAGCCGGCTACGCGCCGGAGATGGCCTACTTCGAGTGCCTGCACGAGCTCAAGCTGATCGTCGACCTGATGTACGAAGGCGGCATCGCCAACATGAACTACTCCATCTCCAACAACGCGGAGTATGGCGAGTACGTGACCGGCACCGAGGTCATCAACGAGAAGTCGCGCGAAGCCATGCGCAACGCCCTCAAGCGCATCCAGACCGGTGAATACGCCAAGATGTTCATCCTGGAAGGCCGCACCAACTACCCGAGCATGACCGCTCGCCGCCGCCTGAACGCCGAGCACCCGATCGAGACCGTGGGTGCCCAGCTGCGCGCCATGATGCCCTGGATCGCCAAGAACAAGCTGGTGGACCAGAGCCGCAACTGATCCCGTGATGTCTGGGGGGCCTGGCGCTCCCCACGCGGAGATGCAAGGCCGCCCTCGGGCGGCCTTGTCGTTGGCGCTCCAGTCGCCGTGACTTACACTTCCCAGCATGCAAGACGGTACCGAATCGAACGTTCACGTGCACCGGCCCCACAAGGGCATTTACGTGCTGCCCAACATGATCACGCTGGCGGCCCTGTTTGGGGGCTTTTATGCCGTGGTCATGGCCATGAACGGTCGCTTCGACCTGGCGACGGTGGGCATCTTCGTGGCCATGGTGCTCGACAGCCTCGACGGCCGCGTCGCCCGCCTGACGCATACCCAGAGCGCCTTTGGCGAGCAGATGGATTCGTTGTCGGACATGGTGTCGTTCGGGGCGGCACCGGCGCTCATCGCTTACGAATGGGCGCTGCGCGACCTTGGGCGCTGGGGCTGGATCGCGGCCTTCGTGTACTGTGCCTGCGCCGCCTTGCGGCTGGCCCGGTTCAACGTCAACACCAGCGTGGTGGACAAGCGCTACTTCCAGGGCCTGCCGTCACCCGCCGCCGCGGCGCTGGTGGCCGGCTTCATCTGGTTGATGACCGAGGCCGAGTACAAAGGCGGCGACCTGGAATGGCCGATGTTCGCCATCACCCTCTATGCCGGGCTGACCATGGTGACCAACGTGCCTTTTTACAGCTTCAAAGACCTGAGCCTGAAAAAGAGCGTGCCGTTTGCCGCCATCGTGCTGGTGGCCTTGGGCATCGCCATCATCAACATCCACCCGCCCACGGTGCTGTTCGGCCTGTTCGTGCTCTACGGCCTGTCGGGGTATGCGGTGTATGGCTGGCGCAAGGCCAAGGGCCGGCCCACCAGCGTCATCAGCACCTCCACGGACGAGCCGGACGAGCGCGGCCTGCACGACTGAGCCCCAACGGTCCCCCTCCATAGTCCTGACCCGAGGACCGTGATCGATGGATTCAATCGCTGTCGCCCGGGTTTGTGTTACATTGATACGCATGAACTTCGCTGCATTCACCCTGCTACTAGGCGTTGCCAATTCGGGCAGGTGAAATAGCGCGCGTTTTTTCTACACCAACGGCCCGTATGCACCCGCAACGGGCCGTTTTTGTTTTCCAGATCCCAGGAGCCAGCCATGACCGACAAACTCATCATTTTCGACACCACCTTGCGCGATGGCGAGCAGTCGCCCGGCGCGTCCATGACCAAGGACGAGAAGCTGCGCATTGCCCGTCAGCTCGAACGGCTCAAGGTGGACGTGATCGAGGCCGGTTTCGCGGCCAGCTCCAATGGCGACTTCGACGCGGTCAAGACCATCGCCGACCACATCAAGGACTCCACCGTCTGCTCGCTGTCGCGTGCCAACGACCGCGACATCGCCCGTTCGGCCGAGGCGCTCAAGGGCGCCAACCGGGCCCGCATCCATACCTTCATTGCAACCTCGCCGCTGCACATGGAGAAGTAGCTGCGCATGACCCCCGAGCAGGTGCTGGAGCAGGCCAAGCAGTCGGTGCGCTTTGCCCGCAACCTGGTGGAAGACATCGAATTCAGCGCCGAAGACGGCTATCGCTCCGAGATCGACTTCCTGGCCCGCGTGGTCGAGGCCGTCATCAAGGAAGGGGCGACCACCATCAACATCCCCGACACGGTGGGTTATGCCATCCCCGAGTTGTACGGCAACTTCATCAAGACTTTGCGTGAAAAAGTGCCCAATTCCGACAAGGCAATCTGGTCGGTGCACTGCCACAACGACCTGGGCATGGCGGTGGCCAACTCGCTGGCCGGGGTGAAGATC
>JAUWAE010000102.1 GCA_030602185.1 Comamonadaceae bacterium | reverse complement strand
ACAGGTCGCAGAATTCGCGGCCGGCACCGTGGCCGCCGGCCGCGCGGGTGACGTGGTGGGCGCAGGCCAGCACCTCGGCGTGGGCCGCGGGTGGGGCGGCGGCGAAGGCGCAGCGCCGCAGCACCGGCAGGTCGGGCCAGTCGTCGCCCATGGCAGCGGCCTGCGACCAATCCAGGCCCAGCTCGGCCAGGATGGCTTCGGCCGCGGGTCGCTTGTCTTCGGTGCCGTAGCGCACGTGGGTCACGCCCAGTGCCTGCAGGCGGCGGCGCAACGCGGCCGAGTCGCGACCGGTCACCACGGCGGGGGTGATGCCGGCGCGCTGCAGCAATTTCAGGCCATGGCCGTCGAGGGTGTGGAAGCGTTTGAGCGTTTCACCGGCCTCGCTGAAGTATAGGCCGCCGTCGGTCAACACGCCGTCAACGTCGAAGAACGCCACCTTGACGGGCTGTGCCAGCAGCAGGGTTTCGGGCGGGAAGTGCAGGGTCGGGGACAGGGGGGCGGGCACGGTTCAGATCACTTTGGCGCGCATCAGGTCGTGGCTGTTCAGGGCGCCGCACAGGCGGCCCTGCGCGTCGACCACCAGCACGCTGGTGATGCGGTGTTGTTCCATCAGGTCGGCCGCTTCCACGGCCAAGGCGTCGGGGCGCACGGTGCGCGGCCCGCGGTGCATCACCTGTTCGGCGGTCACGGCCTGCAGATCGGCCCCGCGCTCAATGAGCCGGCGCAGGTCGCCGTCGGTGAAGATGCCGACCGGTCGGCCGTCGCCATCGACCACGGCCGTCGCGCCCAGGCCCTTGGCGCTGATCTCGCGCATCATCTCGGTCAGGCGCGCCCCCAGGGGCACCCGGGGTGCGTCGGCGCTGGGGCGCATCACGTCGCTCACCAGCGTCAGCAACTTGCGGCCCAGCGCACCGCCTGGGTGGGAACGGGCGAAGTCGTCGGCTTTGAAGCCGCGTGCGCTCAGCAGTGCCACGGCCAGGGCATCCCCCATGGCCATCTGGGCGGTGGTGCTGGCGGTCGGGGCCAGGTTGTGCGGGCAGGCTTCCTTGGCCACGCCGGTGTCGAGCACCACGTCGGCATGTCGGCCCAGGCTGGACTCGGCGCGCCCGGTCATGGCAATCAGGGGCACGCCCATGCGTTTGATCAGCGGCAGGATGGCGGTGAGCTCCTCGCTTTCGCCGCTGTTGCTGATGGCCAGCACCACGTCGGAGGGGGTGATCATGCCCAGGTCGCCGGGGCGGGCCTCGGCTGGGTGCATGAACATGGCGGGTGTGCCAGTGGAGGCCAGCGTGGCCGCGATCTTGCGGCCCACGTGCCCGCTCTTGCCCATGCCGGTGACGACCACGCGCCCGCGGCAGGCCAGCACGGTGTCTGCGGCCTGGGCGAAGCGGTCGTCCAGGCGCGCGGCCATGGCCTGCACCGCCTCGGCCTCGGTGGCCAGGGCTTCGCGGGCCAGGTCCAGCAGGCGGGTGGCGTCCAGGGAGGCGGGGGCTGTCATGGGCGGGATTATCCGCCAAGCCCAGGCACTAAGATAAGCGGATGAATTCGCTGGACATTGCGCTGCTGTACCTGCTGGCTGCCGTGGCGGGGGTGGTGGCCTGCCGCTCCCTCAAGTTGCCGCCCATGCTCGGCTACCTGGCCGTGGGTGTGGTCATCGGGCCGAATGCGCTCGCGCTGGCGCAGGATTCGGCCGGACTGCGTTACCTGGCCGAATTTGGCGTGGTGTTCCTGATGTTCGTCATCGGGCTGGAGTTCAGTCTGCCCAAGCTGCGCGCCATGAAACGGCACGTGTTCGGCCTGGGCACGGCGCAGGTGGTGTTGACCGTGCTGTTCACCACGGTGGCGTCGCTGGCCATGGGCTGGCTGATGCCCCAGTGGTGGCGCATGGAGTGGCAGACGGCGCTGGCCATGGGGGCGGTGATGGCGATGAGCAGCACCGCCATCGTGGTCAAGCTGGTGGCCGACCGGCTGGAGCTGGAGAGCGACCACGGCAAGCGGGTGGTGGGCATCCTGTTGTTCCAGGACCTGGCGGTGGTGCCGCTGCTGGTGCTGATCCCGGCGCTGGGCTCCGAGCCCGAGCAGCTGATGGTCTCGCTGGGTTGGGCGCTGCTGAAGGCGGTGCTGCTGCTGGCCCTGCTGCTGACCGGGGGGCAGAAGCTGATGCGCTGGTGGCTGACGCTGGTGGCGCGGCGCAAGAGCGAAGAGCTGTTCATGCTCAACCTGCTGCTCATCACGCTGGGGCTGGCGTGGCTGACCGAGCACGCCGGCCTCTCGCTGGCGCTCGGGGCCTTTGTGGCCGGCATGCTGATCGCCGAGACCGAGTACAAGCACCAGGTGGAAACCGACATCCGACCCTTCCACGACGTGCTGCTGGGCCTCTTTTTCATCACCATCGGCATGATGCTGGACTGGCGGCTGGTCCTGGAGCGCTGGCCGCTGGTGCTGCTGTTGCTCGTGCTGTCGCTCACCTTCAAGCTGGGCCTCATCACCGGGCTGACCAAGCTGTTCGGCTCGCCCATGGGCACCTCGCTGCGGGTGGGGCTGTACCTGGCGCAGGCGGGCGAATTCGGCTTTGTGCTGCTCACGCTGGCCAACCAGCACCGCCTGGTGCCGCCCGAGCTGTTCAACCCGGTGCTGGCGTCGATGGTGATTTCCATGCTGCTGGCGCCGCTGGTCATCATGGGCAGCAACCGCATCGTCACCCGGCTGGTGGGCAGCGACTGGCTGATGCAGTCGGTGCAGATGACGCAGATCGCACGCAAGTCGATGGCGGCCGACAAGCACGTCATCATCTGCGGCTACGGTCGCTGCGGGCAGAACCTGGCGCGCATGCTGGAGGCCGAAGGCATACCCTATATGGCGCTGGATCTGGACCCCGATCGGGTGCGCCATGCCGCGGCCGCGGGCCATTCGGTGGTGTTTGGCGATGCGGCCCGGCTGCAGGCGCTGATGGCGGCTGGCCTGAGCCGCGCCAGCGCCGTGGTGGTGACCTACCTTGACACCGCCAGCGCCCTGAAGGTGCTGCACCACGTGCGCGAACACGCGCCCAGCGTGCCAGCGGTGGTGCGCACCATCGACGACCAGGACCTGAACAAGCTGCAGTCGGCCGGCGCGACCGAGGTGGTGCCCGAGGCCATCGAGGCCAGTCTGATGCTGGCCAGCCACGCGCTCGCCCTGGTGGGGGTGCCGGTGCGGCGTGTGCTGCGCATCGTGCAGAACCAGCGCGAGGCGCGCTACAGCCTGTTGCGCGGCTACTTCCATGGCGCCGACGACAGCACGGTCGAAGAGCTCTACCAGGAGCGCCTGATCACGGTGGTGCTGCCGCCGGCCGGC
Organism: Comamonadaceae bacterium; assembly: GCA_030602185.1. Taxonomy (GTDB): domain Bacteria; phylum Pseudomonadota; class Gammaproteobacteria; order Burkholderiales; family Burkholderiaceae_C; genus JAUWAE01. The sequence continues at coordinate 5,479 of JAUWAE010000102.1, read as the reverse complement.
AAAACCGTGGGCACGCCGCTGGCCGACCTGGCCCTCGCCGCCATGGGCGCGCAGGTGGTGAGCCTGCGCCGCGCCGGCGGCAAGACTGTGCCGCTGGGCGACGGCCTGCGCCTGGAAGGCGGCGACACCCTGGTGCTGTCGGGCACGGCCGAGGTGCTGGCCCTGGCGGAAGAACGGCTGCTGACCGGCGCTTGACGGCGCGTTCGGGCGGCGCACAAAACCCCGCATCGTGCTGGGGTATTGGCCGCAGCCCGTGAAGCCTGGGTGGGGGTCGGCGTACCGTTCGTGTTCATTTTTATTAATGGAGACCCCCCGCCATGATGCACCGCCGCCATTTCCTGTCGGCCGGCCTTGCCGGTACCGCTGCACTGACGCTGTCGTCCGTCTGGTCGCAGAGCGCCCCCAGCCTGGGGGAGCCTGTGTTGCCGGAGCCCGGGTTCCGCAAGTTCAAGGTCGGCGACATCGAGCTGATCGCCCTGAACGACGGTGCGTTGCGCCGGCCGCTGGGCGAGGAGTTCGTGCGCAATGCGCCCATCGAGCAGGTCAAGGCGCTGCTGGCCAGCCAGGGCCTGGCGACCGACTACGTCGACATCCCGTTCACGCCGGTGCTGGTCATCAGCCAGGGGGTGAAGTACCTGATCGATACCGGTTTTGCCGACAACGGTCCGCCCACCACCGGTCGCCTGCTGGCCAACCTGGCCGCTGCCGGCCACGCGCCCGAGCAGATCGACCACGTCATCCTGAGCCACTACCACGGCGACCACATCAACGGCCTGCGCAACAAGGCCGGCCAGTGGGTGTTCCCAAAGGCCAAGGTGCACGTGCCGGCGCCCGAACACGCCTACTGGATGAGCGACGAAAAAATGGATGCAGCCCCGCCCGCCGCCCAGGCCGCCTTCGACAACGCCCGCCGCGTGATCGGCAGCCTGCCGGCCGACAAGCTGGTGACTTTCGAGCCCGGTGCGGCCCTGGGCCCAGGCATCACCTCGCAGGCGGCCTACGGCCACACGCCGGGCATGTCGGTGTTCAAGGTCAGTTCACAGGGCCAGTCTTACCTCTACCTGGCCGACGTGACCAATGTCCCGTCGCTGTTCGCGCGTGCGCCCGACTGGGCGGTGGCGTTCGACATGGACCCCGAAATGGCGCGACAGACCCGCCGCCGCCTGCTGGCCCAGGCGGTGCAGGAGCGTACGCTGCTGGGCGGCTTCCACTTTCCCTTCCCGGCGGTGGGTACGCTGGCCAAGGTGGACAACGGCTACGGTTTCACGGCGCTCGCCTGACGCGCTCCGGGGCCGCCCCGTGCGGCCCCATAATCCGGGCATGGACACCGCTGCTTACCTCAAGGCCCACATCCGCACCGTGCCCGACTGGCCCGCGCCGGGCGTGCAGTTTCGCGACATCACCCCCCTGCTGCAAGACCCGAAAGTGTTCCGGGTGCTGATCGACACCTTCGTGCACCGTTACATGGAGCGTGGCCACCGCCCCGATGTGGTGGCCGGGCTGGATGCGCGCGGCTTCATCATCGGCTCGGTGCTGGCCTATGAGCTGGGCGTGGGCTTCGTGCCGATCCGCAAGAAAGGCAAGCTGCCCTTCACCACGGTGGAAGAGACCTACGAGCTCGAGTACGGCAGCGCCACGGTCGAGCTGCACACCGACGCGGTGCGCCAGGGCGACCGGGTGCTGCTGATCGACGACTTGATCGCCACCGGTGGCACCATGATGGCGGGCCGCAAATTGCTCGAGAAGCTGGGTGCCACCGTCACCGAGGGGGCGGCCATCGTCGCGCTGCCCGAGTTGGGTGGGGTCCAGCGCCTGCGCGACAGCGGGCTGCCGTTGTTCACCCTGGTGGATTTCGCCGGTCACTGAAGCACGCGGCCACGTGACCGCGTGGGCGCTCACTCCAGCTCGCCGAGCTGGGTGTCGCTCAAGGGGCCATGGCCCCGCTTGCGGGGCCTGGCCATGGGCTGTGTCGGTTCGAAATCGGGTCGGGGCGACGCCGAGGCCTTCCGGCCGTTCAGTGCCGCATGCAGTGCCTGGATCTCGTCCTGCGTCACGGACTCTGCCTGTACAGACGAGCTGCGGGCCGCTGCCTTCGCCGGACCGTGCTGGCGCCAGTACACCGCTTTGACCTCCACCCCCAGTCGCTCCAGGGCCAGGGCCTGGAGTTCGGCCTCGATGGCTTGAGGGCCGCCGGCCAGCAGGTCGTAGGCGCCCGGCTCGATGTCGATCAGCACCAGGTGGCTCAGGCCGTCGTGGTCCAGCGTCAGGACCTTGAACTTGTAGCTGCTGGACAGCACGCCGGCGCGGATCATGTTCTCGCGCACCACCCCGTAGAGGTGCTCGCGTCGGGCCGTCCGCCGCAGCCGCTGCTGCTTCGGGTTGTCGGCCTCCGCCGGGCTGTCGGGGGTGGGCATCGAGGCTGGGGGGGCGGCCGTGCCGAACCATCGGTTCAGCCACTGTGGCCAGGGAGAGCGGCGAGGCGCATTGCGGGTTTTCACACAGTTCCGATCCAACAGATGCCGTATTTGTACCGATTGTGCATCCAGCTTCGCCATTTTTGGCCGATACTTGAACACATGCTGTGATCGATAGCCAAGGAGTACGCATGAACATGAGTGCGCAGACATTGCCAGCCACCCGCAGCGCCGCAGGTGGTGCCGCGGCGGCCCAGCCGGGCAGCTCGGAGTACCTGACCTTCCGCCTGGGGGCCGAGGAATACGGCATCGACATCCTGCGCGTCCAGGAAATCCGCTCTTTCGAGGAGCCGACACGCATCGCCAACGCGCCGCCGTTCATCAAGGGCGTGGTCAACCTGCGCGGTGTCATCGTGCCGGTGGTGGACCTGCGCATCAAGCTCGCCTGCGAAAAGGTCGAGTACAACAGCTTCACCGTCGTCATCGTGCTCAACGTCAAGGGGCGCGTGGTGGGGGCGGTGGTCGACTCGGTGTCGGATGTGCTGGAGCTGCCGCGCGACGCCATCAAGCCCGCGCCCGACATGGCCAGCGCGTCGGTCGACACCGCGTTCATCACCGGCATCGCCAGCGTGGGCGAACGGATGCTGATCCTGATGGACATCGAGGCGCTCATGAGCAGCGCCGACATGGGCCTGATCGACGCCGCGGCCTGACGGCACCGCCACGCCACAACGGAAAAGGTGTCGTGAGATGAACCTTTTGGGCCTGATGCGGGCGTTCAGCATTCGCCTGCGCATGCTGAGCGCGATCGGCGTTGTCGTCGTGTTGTTGCTGGCGGTCGGTGCGACGGGCCTGTGGGGCATGCAGAGGTTGCAGGCGGTGCAGCACCACGTCGTCGAACACTCCCTGGCCGAGACCGCCGCCCTGGGGCGGCTGGAGGTGGCCCTGGCCGAGGTGCGCCGCCATGAGGAGCGGCTGTTCTTCAGTGTGGCGGCCGGCCGCGCCGCGGACGCCGACCGAGCCGCCTGGGAGGCGGCGCTGGGCCGGGCCGAGCAGGAACTGCGGGCGATGCAGGAGGGGGAGGCCGACGACGACAACGTGCTCGCGGCGTCCCTCGCAGCCCGGTTGGGCGATTACAAGCGCGCTGTGGCGGCCGGGCTGGCTGCCGACCCTGACGCCCAGGTGCAGGCCCGGGCAACGGTGGAGGCCGCACTGAGCGAGGCCACCCCCCTGTTGCAGCGCCTGCAGGCTGTGCTCGAAGCGGAAGTGAAGGCCCAGGTGGACGCGTCTGACGCGGCCGGCCGCCTGGCCCTCGGGCTCTTCATTGCGGTGCTGCTGGTGGCGGTGGTGGTGGTGGTGCCGACCACGCTGGCCAACATGCACAGCATCTGCCGGCCGCTCGAGCAAGCGCAGGGGCTGGCCGTTTCGATCGCCCGTGGCGACCTGACCACCCGACCCGACCTGACCGGTGCCGACGAGTTGACCGAGCTGATGCGCTGCCTGGCCGACATGCAGGCGTCGCTGTCACGCACGGTGGGTGATGTGCGGCAGGTGGCCGACAGCATCCGGGTTGCCAGCAGCGAGATCGCCAGCGGCAACCAGGACCTGAGCCACCGCACGGAAGAGACGGCCGGCAACCTGCAGCAGACCGCCGCCCGCATGGAGCAGATCACCGGCACCGTGCGCCAGTCCAGCGAGGCGGCCCAGTCGGCCAGCCGCATGGCGCGCTCCAACGCCGAGGTTGCCCAGCGCGGCGGCGAGGTGGTGGGCCAGGTGGTCAGCACCATGGACGACATCAACCAGAGCAGCCAGAAGATCCACGACATCATCGGGGTGATTGACGGCATTGCATTCCAGACCAACATCCTGGCGTTGAATGCGGCGGTGGAAGCCGCCCGCGCCGGCGAGGCAGGGCGCGGCTTTGCCGTGGTGGCGGGCGAGGTGCGCAGCCTCGCGCAGCGCAGCGCCGAAGCCGCGCGCGAAATCAAGGCCCTGATCAGCGCCAGCGTCGAGCGTGTCGGCGCCGGTACCCAGCTGGTGCACCAGGCCGGCAGCACCATCCGCGACATCGTCGACAACGCCGAGAAGGTGTCGTCGTTCATCGCCGAGATCACCGCCGCCACCTCCGAGCAGGCGCAGGGTCTGGCGGAAATCAACGGTGCCGTCGGCCAGCTCGATCAGGTCACGCAGCAGAATGCGGCTTTGGTTGAACAGAGTGCGGCGGCCGCCGACAGCTTGCGTGAGCAGGCGCAGCGCCTGGCCGAGGTGGTGGCGGTGTTCCGCCTCTCGGCCGATGGGGCGGGGCACCCGCCACTGCAGCCAGCCGCCACCCGCGGGCACGGTGCTGCCATGGCGCCCTACCGCGGCCCGGAGCGGCGTCAACTGCCACGCACCTGATACCGATCCACCTGTTACCCCTTTCAGAACACTACAGAACGAGGCAGACCCATCCATGAACCTGAACAACCTGCGCATCGGTGTGCGTCTCGGGCTGGCATTCGCGGCCGTGCTGGCCCTGCTGGCCGGCGTGGTGGCGTTGTCGCTGTACGAGTTCCGCGTCATGATGTCCGACATCAACCGCGTGGTGCAGATGGAGCGCCGCGCCGCGTTGACCAACGAATGGGCCGAGAGCACGAGGCTCAACGTCAACCGGGTGATGGCGCTGGCGAAGTCCCGCAATGACGCCGAGGTCGAGCGTTACTTCGGGCCGTTGATTCAGGACACCACGCAGCGCATCAACGAACTGCAAAAAGCGCTGGAAGCCGAAGTGGAGTCGGCCGAAGGCAAGGCGCTGCTGGTGCAGATCGCCCAGTTGCGGACGACCTACATCGCCGAGCGCAAGAGTTTCTTCGATGCCCTCAAAGCCGAGGAGCTTGATGGGGCGGGGCGCCTGCTGACCGAGCGACTCATGCCCGCCGCCGATGCGTACATGGCGGCGCAGAAGGAGATGGTCACGCTGCAGCACCGCTTGGTGGACCGTTACACCGAGCGCGCTCGCAGCGCGATCGAGCAGGCGGTGCTGTTTGTGCTCGTGTTGGCCGGCGTCGCCCTGGTGGTGGGGGTGC
>JAUWAE010000234.1 GCA_030602185.1 Comamonadaceae bacterium | reverse complement strand
ACTGGTTCATGTATTTCGGCATCTCGGCGTTGATTGTCGGCGGCATCATGACGGCGCGGCGCCGCATTGCAGAGCGTCTGCCGCCCCTGGAGGTCATGGACGACGTGATGTACAAGGCCATCGCCGTTGGATTCGCCTTCTTTACCATCGCCACGGTGCTAGGAGCGCTCTGGGCAGCCGAGGCCTGGGGAGGTTACTGGAGCTGGGATCCGAAGGAAACCTGGGCCCTGATCGTGTGGCTGAACTACGCTGCCTGGCTGCACATGCGGCTGATGAAGGGCCTGCGTGGCACCGTGGCGGCCTGGTGGGCGCTGGTGGGCCTGGCGGTCACGACGTTCGCCTTCCTGGGGGTGAACATGTTCCTGAGCGGCCTGCACAGCTACGGCGAGCTCTGACGTACCAAGGGGGCGACCATGTGGATACGCAGCCAAGACCACGGTTTTGAACACCCCCACCCCAGTGAGATCACGCCCAGGGCTGCTTACCTGCAGCGCCGGCACTGGCTGCAGCAGGCGGCATTGGCCGCTGGTAGCGTGGCGCTGTCGGGCTGGAGCGGGCGCACCGCTTGGGCCCAGGGGGCGCCCCGCCCCGGGGTGCTGGCCCCGCTCAACGCGGTGCCGTCCACCGTGGCCGGTGCCCACACGGCAGAGGCCCTCACGCCGTACCGCGACGCCTCCACCTACAACAACTTCTACGAATTCGGCCTGGACAAGGACGACCCCGCCCGCTTGGCGGGCCGCATGAAAACCCGGCCCTGGACCCTGCAGGTCGATGGGCTGGTGGGCAAGCCGCGCACCTTCGACATCGACGACCTGCTGAAGCTCGGCGCGCTGGAGGAACGCACCTACAGGCAGCGCTGCGTCGAGGGCTGGTCGATGGTGATTCCCTGGGTGGGGTATTCGTTGTCGCAGCTGCTGCGGGCGGTGGAGCCGCTGGGCAGTGCGAAGTACGTCGAGTTCCACACCCTGGCCGACCGGGCCAGCATGCCCGGGCTGCGCTCCAGCGTGCTGCTGTGGCCCTACGTGGAAGGCCTGCGGCTCGACGAGGCGTTGCACCCGCTCACCCTGTTGACCCTGGGCATGTACGGCGAGGTCTTGCCCAATCAGAACGGTGCACCGGTGCGCATCACCGTGCCGTGGAAGTATGGGTTCAAGAGCGGCAAGTCCATCGTCCGCCTGCGGCTGGTGGAGAAACAGCCCGACACGGCCTGGAACGTGGCAGCGCCCCAGGAATACGGTTTTTACGCCAACGTGAACCCGGACGTGTCGCACCCGCGCTGGAGCCAGGCGACCGAACGCCGCATTGGTGAAGGCGGGCTGCTGGCCAAGCGCCTCAAGACGCAGCTGTTCAACGGCTACGCGGCCCAGGTGGGGCAGCTCTACGCCGGTATGGACCTGCGCAAGTTCTACTGACCATGGGCGCCGGGCCCTGGTCACGCCGGCTGGCGGCGCCTTGGGTCAAGCCCGTGCTGTGGGCGGCGTGCGCGGCCCCGGCCGTCTGGTTGTGGTGGGCGGGTTATACCGACCGCCTGGGGCCGAACCCGGCCGAGGCCCTGATCCGCGGCTTGGGCCTATGGACCCTGCGCCTGCTGTGCCTGACGCTGCTGGTGACGCCGCTGCTCCAGCTCAGCGGCTGGGCCGTGCTGGCTGGCTGGCGGCGCGGGCTGGGCTTGTGGACCTTTGCCTACGCCGCCCAGCACGCGCTGGCCTACGTGTGGTTCGACATGGGGGGCAGCTTGGCCGAGGTATGGCACGACGTGGGCGAGCGCCCGTTCATCCTGGTGGGTGCGTTGGCCGTGCTGGCGCTGGTGCCGTTGGCGGCCACCTCGTTCAACCGCGCGGTGCGGTGGCTGGGGGCGGCCCGCTGGCAGCGCCTGCACCGCCTAGTGTATTGGGTGGCGGCGCTGGCCGTGCTGCATTTCTACTGGATGCGCACCGGCAAGAACCATTTCGGCGAGGTGTACCTGTACGGCGGCCTGCTGGCCCTGTTGCTCGCCTGGCGGCTGTGGCACGCCCGCCGAAGGCGGCGGGCACAGGGGGGCGCGGTCAGCCGAGGTTGAGCGACGCCTCCAGGCGCAGCTGGTCGTCCACCGTTTCGCGCGCGCGGATCAGCTGCACCTGCGAGCCGCGCACCAGCACCTCGGCGGCGCGGCCGCGGGAGTTGTAGTTGCTCGACATGCTCATGCAGTAGGCGCCGGTGGAGCACACCGCCAGCAGGTCGCCTGGTTGCACCGCCAGTGCCCGGTCGCGGCCCAGCCAGTCGCCGCTCTCGCACACCGGGCCCACCACGTCCCACACGGTCGTGTCGCCCGCGCGCGGCTGCACCGGCACGATGGCGTGGTAGGCCTCGTACATGGCAGGGCGGGGCAGGTCGTTCATGGCGGCGTCCACCACCAGGAAGTTTTTCTGCTCGCCCGGCTTGAGGTACACGGTCTCGGTCACGCACAGGCCGGCATTGCCCACCAGCGAGCGACCGGGCTCCAGCAGCAGCTTGCGCTGACCGTAGCCGCGCGCGTCGAGCTTGGCCAGCAGGGCCTGCCACAGGACGTCCGCCGCCGGCGGTGTGTCGCCCTGGTAGTCGATGCCCAGGCCGCCGCCGAAGTCGATGTGCTCTAGGTGCAGGCCGCTCGCTTCCACCGCAGCCACCAGGTCGAGCACCCGGTCCATCGCGTCGAGGTAGGGCGACATTTCGGTGATTTGCGAGCCGATGTGGCAGTCGATGCCCACCACCCGCAGCCCGGGCAGCTGGGCCGCGTACCGGTAGGCCTCCAGGGCGTCGCTGTGGGCAATGCCGAACTTGTTGCCCTTCAGCCCGGTGGAGATGTAGGGATGGGTTTTGGCGTCGACGTCGGGGTTGACGCGCAGGCTCACCGGCGCGCACAGGCCGAGCGACAGCGCCACCTCGTTGAGCACGTCCAGCTCGGGCAGGCTTTCGACGTTGAAGCAGCCGATGCCTACCTCCAGCGCGCGGCGCATTTCGGCGCGGGTTTTGCCCACCCCGGAGAAGATCACCTTGCCCGGTACCACCCCGGCGCGCAAGGCCCGTTCCAGCTCGCCGCCCGACACGATGTCGAGCCCGCAGCCGGCCTGCACAAAAGTCTGCAGCACCGCCAGCGACGAGTTGGCCTTCATGGCGTAGCAGATCAGGGCATCGCGCCCGGCCAGGCCGCGCTGGTAGGCGGCCAGCGCGTCGAGCATGGCCGATTGCGAATAGACGAACAGGGGCGTGCCGTGGGTACGCGCCAGCTCGGCCACCGGCACGCCTTCGGCCATGAGCTGGCCGTCGCGGTAGGCAAAGTGGGGGTGGCCGGGCAGGCGTGGCACGGCAGGAGCAGAGGAGTGGGCCATGGGGCGGGCAGTGGGAGTGAAAACGGGCGTCAGCGCGACGCGCCAGGTGCCGCAGACGAGGCCGGCGCCGGAGCTGGGAGGTACAGCGGCCCTTTCTGGCCGCAGCCTGCCAGCATCAGGGTCATCAGCGCAAGGCCTAGAATTTGGGCAGTTCGTGACATAAAAGGA
>JAUWAE010000129.1 GCA_030602185.1 Comamonadaceae bacterium | reverse complement strand
GAGTACAGCTGCAGCGGGTGCCGACCAACGGGCAGGGCCTTGTCGTGCGTCGGGCCGGCAATGGGGCGATTGATGTTGGCGAACCGCCCCCCGTTGCCAGATTTCCAGACCCAGACGGCAGGGGGCGTGTACGGCGTGGCGGTGTCGGTCATGCAAGTTCCTCGTGTGGCAATTGCCCGCAGGATACGGGATTTTTTCGGGGGAGGTGGCGCCTTGGGTCTGGAGTTTCACACGCCCATCACAAACGGTTTGTATGGTCGGTGCCGATGCTGTTGCTGCTGATGTCGTTGCTGACGTTGATACCCGTGGCAGGCGCCGGGAACGTGATGGCGTTTGGCATGCTGGCCGTGGCGGCTGCGATGTGCCGGCGCCACGGCGGCCTCGCATTGCCGCGGCGCGCAGCCGCCTGGGCTTTGCCGCCGCGGTGGGCAAGGGCGACACTGACGGCGCTGGAATGGGTACATCGGCGGGCGCGTCGGCACCTGCGACCGCGCTGGCCCGCGTGCCTGCACCAGGCCACCCGGTTCTGGTGGAGTGCCTGGATCGTGGTGATGGCACTCATCATTTTCTTGCCCATTCCACTGGGCAATGTGTTGCCCAGCCTGTGCCTCATCGCGATGAGCCTGGGCTGGATGTTCCGGGACGGCTTGGCGATGCTGGTGTCGCTGCTGGGCACCTCGGCCTTGGGGTACACGATCGCGTTGTGGCAGGCCACGTTGGCGGTGTTGGAGCGCTGGGCGCTGTGGTAACGTACTGGGCCAGAGCCGGGCTCAGTTGCCTTCGGCTTGCCCTTCATGCCCCAATCTGTCGATTTCGCCCCCGATCGGCTGCTGAAGCTGGTCACCGTCTCCATGCCCTTCGGCAAGTACGAGGGCCGATTGATTGCGGACTTGCCCGGCCACTACCTCCACTGGTTTGCCCGCCAGGGTTTTCCGCCTGGTGAGCTTGGCCGGCTGCTCGCCTTGATGCAGACGATCGATCACAATGGGCTGACGCACTTGCTGGCGCCGTTGCGGGGCAGGGCGGACGCCACGGAACCTCCCCATGCCAGAAACCGTTGAACTGAACATCCCATCCCACCTTCAGGCGGGCACCCTGCTGCGCCACTACAAAGGCGGGCTGTACCGGGTGGAAGGGGCTTGCCTCATCGAGGCGACGTTGGAGACCGGCATTTTGTATCGCCCGCAGCAGGGCAACGCCACGCACGTCTTGTGGGTGCGGCCGGCCGCCGCCTTTGATGAGCTGGTTGACACGGAGCAGGGACCGATGCGCCGCTTCAGTGCGCTACAGCAGGCCTAGACGCGCGTCTTTGGAAACGGTCGCGCGATGTCTGAGTGCACCAACAAAAAAGCCTAAGCAGGTTGGCTGCTTAGGCTTGTATTTGGCGGAGAGGGCGGGATTCGAACCCGCGGTGGGCTATTAACCCACACACGCTTTCCAGGCGTGCGACTTAAACCGCTCATCCACCTCTCCGTGAAGCCCCGAATTGTACACCGACATCGGCCCCTTTTTCGGGGGCGCGTGGCGTCATTTGCTGGTCTGTACCGTCTTCACCATCTGCATGGCCGAGCCGATCAGGCTGCTCACCTCGGCCATGTGGCTGGGGACGATGAGCGTGGTCGTGGCGTCGGCTGCCACCTTAGCGTAGGCCTCTACCGCCTTCTCGGCCACCTTCAACTGCACAGCGGCCTCGCCGCCATCGGTGCGGATGGCCTTGGCAATGCGCTCGATCGCCTGTGCCGACGCTTCGGCCACCGACAGGATGGCGGCGGCCTCGCCCTGGGCTTGGTTGATGGCGGCCTGTTTGTCGCCCTCGGAGCGAGCAATCGCGGCCTCGCGCTCGCCGGTCGCGATGTTGATCTGCTCCTGCTTGCGACCTTCCGAAGCCGCGATGAGCGCGCGCTTTTCGCGTTCGGCCGTGATCTGGGCTTGCATGGACCGCAGGATCTCGGCCGGCGGGGTGAGGTCCTTGATTTCGTAACGCAGCACTTTCACGCCCCAGTTCAGCGCTGCTTCGTCGATGGCGTTGACCACCTGGGCGTTGATCATCTCGCGCTCTTCAAAGGTCTTGTCCAGTTCCAGGCGGCCGATGACGCTGCGCAGCGTGGTCTGCGCCAACTGCGTGACCGCCATGATGTAGTTGGACGAGCCGTAGCTGGCGCGCATCGGGTCGGTCACCTGGAAGTACAGGATGCCGTCCACCTGCAGCTGGGTGTTGTCTTTCGTGATGCAGACCTGGCTGGGCACGTCGAGCGGTATTTCTTTCAGGCTGTGCTTGTAGGCAACCCTGTCGATGAAGGGGACCACGAAGTTCAGGCCGGGCGTGAGGGTGCCGGCGTACTTGCCCAGCCGCTCTTTGACCCAGGCGTTTTGCTGGGGCACGACCTTGATCGATTTGGCGATGAAAATGATCGCGATGACAAACAGCAGCAATGCGACTTCCACGTGCAGGTTCTCCTGTAGTAACAAAAAAACGGCTCAGGCCGGGCGGACGATGAGGCGGTTGCCTTGCACCGAAACGATGCGGTAGCTCCCTGCTGCGGGGGCGATCAGCGGCTCTTGCAGTACCACCGACCAGTCGGCCCCGCGGTAGCGAACCCGTGCCGTGCCATCGGCGGCCCAATGAGTCACTTGGACCAGTTCACCGATATCAAGGTTCACATCGCGGTTCTCGTGGGCCCGTGGTGCGCTGCGGTAGCGTTTGCGCCAGCGCTGCCAGATCACCACGGCGCCGCCGCCCACCGCCGCAGCGGCGACCAGCTGCCAGGTCAGGTCCAGCCCTGTGTGGGCGGCCACCGCCCCCGCGGCAAAGCCCACCGCAAGCATCAGCAGAAAGAAGGTGCCACTCACCAGCTCGGCCGCCACCGCGCTGCCGGTCAAAATCCACCACAGGGTCGTGTCGTCCATCGTCAGAGTCCATGCCGCGTGCACAGGCCAATCGGGATTCCTGCAACGCTTGTGATCCATTGTGGGGGAAAAATCACGCAAAAACCGGTGTCTTGACACATTCCTTACGTACACTTGGGCGCCATGAAATTCCGCTTTCCTATCGTCATCATCGACGAAGACTTCCGCTCCGAGAACACCTCCGGCCTGGGCATCCGCGCCCTGGCCCAGGCCATCGAAAGCGAAGGCTTCGAAGTCGTCGGCGTCACCAGCTATGGCGATCTGTCCCAGTTCGCCCAGCAGCAGTCGCGGGCCAGCGCCTTCATCCTGTCGATCGACGACGAGGAAGTGACGGGCGACCCCGATCAGGACCCGGCGGTGCAGAACCTGCGCCAGTTCATCCAGGAAGTGCGCCGCAAGAACGCAGAGGTGCCGATTTACGTGTACGGCGAAACCAAGACCAGCCGGCACCTGCCCAACGACATCCTGCGCGAGCTGCACGGCTTCATCCACATGTTCGAGGACACGCCGGAATTCGTGGCGCGCCACATCATCCGCGAGGCCAAGAGCTACCTGGAGGGCATCCAGCCGCCGTTCTTCAAGGCGCTGCTGGACTACGCCGAAGACGGCTCCTACTCCTGGCACTGTCCTGGCCATTCGGGTGGCGTGGCCTTCCTCAAGACCCCCGTGGGCCAGATGTTCCACCAGTTCTTCGGCGAGAACATGCTGCGCGCCGACGTCTGCAACGCTGTGGAAGAACTCGGCCAGCTGCTGGACCATAACGGCGCCATTGGCGAGAGCGAACGCAACGCGGCGCGCATCTTCAATGCCGACCACTGCTTCTTCGTGACCAACGGCACCAGCACGTCGAACAAGATGGTGTGGCACCACACCGTGGCGCCGGGCGACGTGGTGGTGGTGGACCGCAACTGCCACAAGTCCATCCTGCACAGCATCATCATGACCGGGGCCATCCCGGTGTTCCTCAAGCCCACGCGCAACCACTACGGCATCATCGGGCCCATCCAGCAGAGCGAGTTCACCCGCGAAGCGATCGAGGCCAAGATTGCTGCCAACCCGCTGCTCAAGGGCGTGGACCCCACGACGGTGAAGCCGCGCATCCTCACGCTCACCCAGTCCACCTACGACGGCGTGCTCTACAACACCGAAACCATCAAGCAGATGCTGGACGGTTACGTGGACAACCTGCACTTTGACGAGGCCTGGCTGCCGCACGCGGCCTTCCACCCCTTCTATGGCACCTTCCACGCCATGGGGCGCAAGCGCGGACGCCCCAAGCATTCGGTGGTGTACTCCACCCAGTCCATCCACAAGCTGCTCGCGGGCATCAGCCAGGCCAGCCATGTGCTGGTGCAGGACTCGCAAACCACGCCGCTGGACCGCCACCTGTTCAACGAAGCGTACCTGATGCACACCAGCACCAGCCCGCAGTACAGCATCATTGCCAGCTGCGACGTGGCGGCCGCCATGATGGAGCCGCCCGGCGGCACCGCGCTGGTGGAAGAAAGCATTGCCGAGGCGCTGGACTTCCGCCGCGCCATGCGCAAGGTGGACGCCGAGTTCGGTGAGAACGACTGGTGGTTCCAGGTGTGGGGCCCCGAGAACCTGGCGGAGGAGGGCATCGGCCGCGCCACCGACTGGGTGCTCAAGCGCACCGACAGCGAAGGCGTGCAGCCTGCCGACGGCGAAGAGGCGTGGCACGGTTTTGGCGACATGGCGCCCGGCTTCAACATGCTGGACCCGATCAAGGCGACCATCGTCACCCCGGGCCTGAACATGAAGGGCGACTTCGCCGCCACCGGCATCCCGGCCAGCATCGTCACCAAGTTCCTGGCCGAGCACGGCGTGGTGGTGGAAAAGACGGGCCTGTACAGCTTCTTCATCATGTTCACCATCGGCATCACCAAAGGCCGGTGGAACACGCTGCTGACCGCGCTGCAGCAGTTCAAGGACGACTACGACCGCAATCAGCCGATGTGGAGGGTGATGCCGGAGTTCTGCCAGAAGCAGCGCCGCTACGAGCGCATGGGCCTGCGCGACCTGTGCCAGTTTGTGCACGAGATGTACGCCAAGTACGACATCGCGCGCCTGACCACCGAGATGTACCTGAGCGACCTGACGCCGGCCATGAAGCCGACCGACGCGTTCTCGCAGATTGCCCACCGCAACACCGAGCGCGTCTCAATCGACGACCTGGAAGGCCGCATCACCACCGCGCTGATCACCCCGTACCCGCCCGGCATCCCGCTGCTCATCCCGGGTGAGGTGTTCAACAAGAAGATCGTGGACTACCTGAAGTTTTCGCGCGAGTTCGCTTTGGCGTGCCCCGGCTTCGAGACCGACATCCACGGCTTGGTGGTGGAAGAGGGGCTGGACGGCCGCAAGAGCTATTACGCCGACTGCGTGAAGGTTTGAGGCAGGTCAAACAGGGTGCAAGCGGGCCCCGTGCATGGCGTGGGCTCGCGAAAGGCCTGGGTTATATTTGTAACGGAGTCAGGGCAATTCGCCCGACCAACACGAACCCCAAGGAGAGAAAATGTTTCCTGAGTACCGCGACCTGATCACGCAGCTCAAAGGCCAAGACCACCATTTCACCCGCCTGTTCGACAAGCACAACGAGCTGGATCAGCAGATCAAGAACATGGAAGCCCGCATCAGCGGCGGCACCCACGAGGAAATTGAAACGCTGAAAAAGGAAAAGCTGTCTCTCAAGGACGAGCTGTACGCGATCCTGAAAAAAGCCTCGACGGCCGCAGCCTGACGGTTTGTCTGCTGACTGTGCTGGCGCTCAACGCGCCAGCCAGGTGGAGGTGGCCGACGATGCGCCAGACTCCACCCTGCGCGCGCCATTGAAACGCGCTTGCCAGTAACGCTCGGCCATGTTTTCCACGCGAACCTCGGACCCCGAGCGCGGCGAATGGATGAAGCGCCCTTCGCCTATGTAAATCCCCACGTGGCTGAATGCCCGCCCCAGGGTGTTGAAAAACACCAGATCACCTGGTTGTAGTTCGGTTTTTTCGATCGATTGCGTGGCATGCGCTTGCTCGGCGGCACGCCGTGGCAGCAACACCCCCAGGCTCAACTTGAAGGCCGTCTGCACAAAACCGCTGCAGTCGAAGCCTTGGTCGACCGAATTGCCGCCCAGCCGATAGGGTGTGCCCAGAAACCCCATGGCATGCATCACCAGGCCGCTCATGTTCAAAGGGCCGATCATGGGCATGGTAGGCTCGGAGCCTGTACGGCCGCCCAGCAACCCCTGAGAACGCAGCAACTCGGTCAGTGGATCGTCTGGCAGTGATTGGGCTTGTGCCGGCAACGCCACGCACGCTGCAGCCACACAACAGGCGGCTCCTATGCGGAACAAACTGAAACGACTCGGCATGCGCGGCAGAATATGAGAAAAGTCCAATCCCGTCAATGGGTTGGTGAAACAAGTTCAAGCTCAATGACCTGAAGAGGTGTGTCTATGCTACTCGATATCGATGACTGCCAGCTGGTGCTGGTCGACTACCAGGCGCGCCTGATGCCCGCGCTGTCTGGCGGCGAGGGCGCCTTGCAGCGCGCTCTGTTCCTGGGGGAGGTGGCCCGCCGCTTGGGCGTACCCGTGTTTGGCACCGAACAGAACCCCGACAAGCTGGGCCCCAACGACGCGGCCGTGCGCGCCCTGTGCCAGCGCACCTATCCCAAGGTGCACTTCAACGCCTGCCATTCGGACCTGATCTCGGGCTTGCGCCCGCCGGCCAAAGCTGGGGGCAACGCCCGCAGCCTGCCCAAGCACCTGCAAAAGCCGGCCGCGCCCGTACCCGGTCGCAATACGGTGGTACTGGCGGGGTGCGAAGCCCATGTGTGCCTGCTGCAAACGGCGCTGGGCTTGCTAGAGAACGAATTCGACGTCTGGGTGGTGACCGATGCCTGCGCCTCGCGCCGGGAGCGCGACCGCGACGCCGCGTTCGACCGCCTGGCGGGCAATGGCGTGGAACTGGTGACCAGTGAAATGGTGGCCTTTGAGTGGCTGGAAAGCTGCGAACACCCGGATTTCCGCGAAATCCTCCCGCTGATCAAGTGACGACCTGTCCTTGGCCCGCTGTGCATGGAGCGGGCCAAGGCGGCAAAACGGGCGTTTCGGTAAACTATATATGCTGATTGCCTAATATAAGCATTAAGCGTTTTTACCGATGCGCCGGATCACGGCGTCGGCTAACCTCAGCCGCATGGTAGGTGGGCAAAGGTGGCCCGCCTGTGTTGTTTACCAGGAGTCTGATATGAACCAGAAACGCCGCACCGTACTGAAAAGCACGGGCGCGATGGCCACGCTGCTGTCGCTGGGCATTGTGACGGCCGAGCAGGCCATGGCCGCGGGCCGGGCCGGCTTCGAGGCCAAGAGCCTGGAGGAGGCGATCAAGGCGTTGGGCGGCAGCGCCGCGGCCAACGACCAGGTGGCGATCGTGTCGCCCGACATCGCTGAAAACGGTGCTGTGGTGCCGGTGGGTGCCACGAGCAAGCTGGCCAACACCACCGCGATCTACCTGCTGGTGGAGAAGAACCCGAC
>JAUWAE010000141.1 GCA_030602185.1 Comamonadaceae bacterium | reverse complement strand
CCATCCCACACCCCGGCCCCGCTGATCCAGAAGCCGTTGATGGGCAGGGCCCCGCGGGCCTGGCGGGCGTCGTTGACCGGGTGGGTGTAGAACAACATCTGGGCCTCGTTTTGCAGGCGCAGCAGGCCAGGAATGGCGGGTGCCTGCTCGGCCCGGGGCAGCCAGGCGTCGACGCGGCGGTGGGCCACCCGGTCCAAGCTGGCGCAGGGCAGGTCCCGCAGGGCGTTGCCTTCGGCCCGCCAGCGCAAGGGCGTCTCCTGCGTCAGGTGCAGCCCGTCTTCGCGGGCCCAGGGGGCCAGCGCCCCCAGCAGGGTCTCGGACTCGTCCGCACGCAGGTCCAGCCCGTCCGGTGGCAGCAGCGTCACCTGCTCCATGCCCACGCTCCAGTGGCAGGGCGTGAACCAGGCGCAGGGCTGCCCGGGGAGGCCGGCGTTGCGCGCGGCCCAGGGTGTGACGCCGTCGGGCCGTGCAGGCCAGCCCAGGGCTTGCGCCAGGGCGTGTTCGTGGGGCGGCGTGAGGGTGTATTCGTCACCGCTGTGCCGGGCCACCGGCGTCCAGTCGTTCAGCAGCCGGGTCAGGGTGGGCAGGGCGGTGGCCGCCAGTGCCTCGCGGCAGCCCGGGGCACTGGCAAACGGCACGATCAGGTGATCGGCCAGGGTTTCATTCGGGCTCGGCATGGGGCGATTGTCGGGGATGCCACAATCCAGGGTTGGCACCGTTGGAGATCCATGCGCATTCCCTACGAATTTCTGGTTGGCTGGCGTTACACCCGCGCGGGGCGAGGCACGCGGCGCAATGGGTTCATTTCGTTCATCAGCGGGGTGTCGATGCTGGGCATCGCGCTGGGCGTGGCCGCGCTGATCGTGGTGCTGAGCGTGATGAACGGCTTTCAGAAAGAGGTGCGCGACCGCATGCTCGGCGTGCTGTCGCACATCGAGGTGCTGGCGCCAGGCGGCGAGGCTTTGCCCGACCTCGACCGGACGCTCGATGAAGTCCGCGCTCACCCCGCCGTGGTGGGGGCGGCGCCCTTCATTGCCGCCCAGGGTTTGCTGGCCCGCGGCGAGGACATGCGCGGCGTGCTGGTGCGTGGCATCGACCCGGCGCAAGAACCACAGGTCACCGAACTGGCGGCCGACCTGGCCGACACCGTGCTGCCGCGCCTGTTGCCGGGCGAGTACGGGGTGGTGCTGGGCGGGGCGCTGGCGCGCAGCCTGGGCGTGACCGTGGGCGACGCCGTCACCCTGATTGCCCCCAGCGGCCAGCTTACCCCGGCCGGCGTGGTGCCACGCCTGCGGCAGACCACCGTGGTCGGCCTGTTCGATTCCGGCCACTACGAATACGACTCCACCCTGGCTTTCCTGCACCAGGACGACGCGGCACGCATCTTCCGGCTTGAAGGGCCCACCGGCATCCGATTGAAGATCCGCGACCTGCACCAGGCGCGCGAGGTGGCGGTGCAACTGGCCGGCCGCCTGAGCGGCGACCTGCTGGTGCGCGACTGGACGCGCCAGAACCGCACCTGGTTCGCGGCGGTGCAACTGGAAAAGCGCATGATGTTCATCATCCTCACCCTCATCGTCGCGGTGGCGGCGTTCAACCTCGTGTCCACGCTGGTCATGACCGTGACCGACAAGCGCGCCGACATCGCCATCTTGCGCACGCTGGGGGCCAGTCCGGGCAGCATCATGGCGGTGTTCGTGGTGCAGGGGGCGCTGGTGGGCGTGATCGGCACCGGTGCCGGGCTGTTGCTGGGCCTGGGGGTGGCGTTCAACATCGACACGCTGGTGCCGGCGCTGGAGCGCCTGCTGGGCGCGAGTTTCCTGCCACAGGACATCTACCTCATCAGCCGCATGCCGAGCGACCCGCAGCGCGCCGACATCGTGCCGGTGGGCGTGATCTCGCTGGTGCTGGCCTTCCTGGCCACGCTGTACCCCAGCTGGCGGGCCAGCCGTGTCAACCCGGCGGAGGCGTTGCGTTATGAATGACGTCCGCCACACCGCCGGCGCTGTGGTGTTGCAGGCCGAAGGCCTGGTCAAGCGCTTCCACGAAGGCCGGCTCGACGTGACCGTGCTGCAGGGCGTGGACCTGCAGGTGCGCGCCGGCGAAACGCTGGCCATCGTGGGGGCCTCCGGCTCGGGCAAAAGCACCTTGCTGCACCTGCTGGGTGGCCTGGACCAGCCCACAGCCGGCCGTGTGCAGCTGTGCGGGGAGCCGCTGGACCGCCTGCCCCCGGCCCGCCAGGGCGTGTTGCGCAACCGGCACCTGGGTTTCGTGTACCAGTTCCACCACCTGCTGCCCGAATTCAGCGCCCTCGACAACGTGGCCATGCCACTGTGGATACGCCGCCTGCCGCGCGAGCAGGCGGCGCGGCAGGCGGCCACCTGGCTGGAGCGGGTGGGCCTGGGCAACCGGGCCCACCACCGCCCGGCCGAACTCTCCGGCGGCGAGCGCCAGCGCGTGGCCATTGCGCGGGCGCTGGCCGGTGAACCGGCCTGTGTGCTGGCCGACGAGCCCACCGGCAACCTCGACCGCGCCACCGCCGAAACGGTGTTCCAGCTCATGCTGTCGCTCGCCCGCGACCAGGGCACGGCCTTCGTGCTCGTCACCCACGACCCCGAGCTGGCCGCGCGCTGCGACCGCACCCTGCACATGACCGCCGGCCGCCTGGCCTGATCCTGCGATCGCCGGCTGTCAGGCCGGTGTAGGCGTTTAGGGTTTACACTAATAACTATATTAGCAATCAATCATATAGTGTCGGCATGAACCCCGGTGCCCTGTCCGCAACGCTCCCACCGAACGCCATGCAGCAGGTGTTCGAGTCGGTCGCGCGCTACTTTGGCGTGCTGGGCGAGCCGACACGCCTGCGCATCCTCCACACCATCTGCCAGGAAGAGAAGTGCGTCAACGACATCATCAAGGCCACGGGCATGGCCCAGGCCAATGTGTCGCGTCACCTCGGGCTGATGTACCAGGCCGGCATGCTGTCGCGCCGCCGTGAAGGCACGCAGGTGTTCTACCGGGTGGCCGACCGCCTGTTTGTTGAGCTGTGCCGCAGCGTCACCGTGCAGGTGCTGGCGCGCATGGACGACGCCACCCGCACCCAGTGGAACGCCGACGATCCCCACGCCATGGGCCTGGCCGCCCCTGCGCTTGTCACCCCAGCCAACCCGAAGGAAAAAGCAAGTGTCTAAAGACCTGAGCGAAGTCATTGGGCGCGTCCTCCCCGCGCCTGAAAACCACCTGAGCCCCGAGTTGCTCGACCAGGCCCGCAAGGCGCGCCGCAGTTTCATGGGCAAGGCCCTGGCCATGGGCGCGGGTGCCGTGGCCAGCACCGCAGCGGCCACCAAGGCGTTGGCCGCCGAGGGCGAGGACGCCATCCTCAAGCTGCCCGAGCACACCACCGGCCTGGGCCAGCCCGTGGCCGCCCTGGGGTATGGCCAGCCCAGCAAGTGGGAAGCCAACCTGCAGCGTCGCGAAAGCCCGGGCCTGACCCGCGTGTCGCAGGCCTCGGTCAGCTTCACCCCGCTGCAAGGCGTGTTCGGCATCATCACCCCCAGCGGCCTGCACTTCGAGCGCCACCACCAGGGCTGGTGGGACATCGACCCCTCCAAGCACCGCCTCATGGTGCATGGCGACGACGGCATGATCAAGCGCCCGCGCGTCTTCACCATGGACGACCTGATGCGGCTGCCCAGCGTCTCGCGCATCCACTTCATCGAGTGCGGTGCCAACTCCGCGCCCGAATGGGGCAACGTGGCGCTGCCCTCGGTGCAGTACACCCACGGCATGGTGAGCTGCTCCGAATTCACCGGCGTGCTGCTGTCCACCCTGCTGGAGATGTGCGGCATCGACAAGAAGAAGGCCAAGTACGTGCTGGCCGAAGGCGCCGACGGCTCCTCCATGACCCGCACCATCCCGCTGGACCGCGCCATGGACGACGTGATCGTGGCCTGGGGCATGAACGGCGAGATGCTGCGCCCCGAGAACGGCTACCCGCTGCGCCTGGTGGTGCCCGGCATCCAGGGTGTGAGCTGGGTGAAGTACCTGCGCCGCATCGAGGTGGGCGACCAGAAATGGGCCACCAAGGACGAGGCGGTCCACTACATCGACCACATGCCCGACGGCACCCACCGCCAGTACACCGGCATCCAGGAATGCAAGTCGGTCATCACCACCCCGTCGGGCAGCCAGACGCTGCTGGACCGTGGCTACTACAACATCACCGGCCTGGCCTGGTCGGGCCGCGGCACCATCAAGCGTGTGGACGTGAGCGTGGACGGCGGGCGCAACTGGCGCACCGCCCGCCTGGAAGGCCCGGTGCTGCCCAAGGCGTTGACGCGCTTCAACATCGACTGGGTGTGGGACGGCAAGCCCGCGATCCTGCAAAGCCGTGCCATCGACAGCACCGGCTACGTGCAGCCCAAGATCAACCAGCTGCGCGCCGTGCGTGGCACCAAGTCCATCTACCACCAGAACGCGATCCAGAGCTGGCTGGTGTCCGAAAACGGTGAAGTCTCCAACGTGCAGGTGTACTGATGAAAAGCAAGTTCCAACAAACCCTCCACGCGGTGGCGCTGACGGCGGTGCTGGCCACGCTCGGCACCGGTGCGGCCCTGGCCCAATCCAAGCCCTGGCACGACATCGGCCGCGACGCCAAGCCGGCCGAGATCAAGGCCTGGGACATCGACGTGCGCCCCGACTTCAAGGGCCTGCCCAAGGGCTCTGGCTCGGTGTCGCTGGGTGAGGAAGTGTGGGAGGGCAAGTGCGCCTCCTGCCACGGCACCTTCGGCGAATCCAACGAGGTCTTCACCCCCATCGTGGGCGGCACCACCAAGGCCGACATCGAGCGCGGCCGCGTCAAGAACCTGGAGGAGGGCTCGTCTTACCCCCAGAAGACCACGATGATGAAGGTAGCCACCGTCTCGACGCTGTGGGACTACATCAACCGCGCCATGCCCTGGAACGCCCCCAAGAGCCTGTCGACCGACGAGGTCTACGGCGTGGTGGCCTACATCCTGAACCTGGCCGAAGTCGTGCCTGCTGATTACGTGTTGAGCGATCAGAACATTGCCGACGTGCAAAAGCGCATGCCCAACCGCAACGGCATGGTGTTCTACGAACCGCTGTGGCGCGTGGACGGCAAGGGCGACGTCAAGAACGTGGCCTGCATGAAGGACTGCCCGACGGACGCCAAGATCCGTTCCTCGCTGCCCGGCTTCGCCCGCGATGCCCACGGCAACATCCAGGAGCAGAACCGTGTGATCGGCCCGGTGCGTGGCGCCGACACCACCAAGCCCGCGCCCACTGCCCCGCTGACGCAGAAAATCTCGGTCGCCGCGCCGGTGGTGGTGGCCCAGGCGGCTGGCGGCAGCGACGCCAAAGCGCTGCTCAACAGCAACTCCTGCACCGCCTGCCACGGCGTCAACAGCAAGATCGTGGGCCCCGGCTTCAACGAAGTGGCGGCCAAGCACAAAGACAAAGCCGGCCTGCAGGCCTACCTGATCGACAAGATCAAGAACGGCGGTGCCGGCGTCTATGGCGCCATCCCGATGCCGGCGCAGCCGCAGGTCAGCGACGCCGATGCCACTGCCATCGCTGCGTGGATTGCGGCCGGCGCAAAATAACCACCGCGGGGGCGGGCTGGTCCGCCCCTTTTTGTCCCTCACCTCCCATCACCCTGGAGATCGAACGCAATGAAATCCCTCAAGACCGTGTCGGGCCTGTTGCTGGCCGCAGGCGTGCTGTCCTCCGGCGCAGCCCACGCCTCGGTGGACGGTGCCGCCGCCAAGGCGCTGGCCACCAAGAGCGCCTGCATGGCCTGCCACGCCACCGACAAGAAGCTGGTCGGTCCTTCTTACAAGGACGTCGCGGCCAAGTACAAGGGCATGGAAGCCGACAAGCTGGCCGCTTCGATCAAGGCCGGTGGCTCTGGCAAATGGGGCCCGGTGCCGATGCCCGCCCAGGCTGCGCTGAGCGACGCCGACGCCAAGACGCTGGCCGCCTGGATCCTGGCCGGCGCCCCTGACAAGTGAACCCGGTGACCCCCGGGTGTATCCAACGAATTTTCGCAGGAGTCTGATATGAACCAGAAACGCCGCACCGTACTGAAAAGCACGGGCGCGATGGCCACGCTGCTGTCGCTGGGCATTGTGACGGCCGAGCAGGCCATGGCCGCGGGCCGCGCCGGCTTCGAGGCCAAGCGCCTGGTGGAGGCGATCAAGGCGTGGGGCGGCAGCGCCGCGGCCAACGACCAGGTGGCGATCGTGTCGCCCGACATCGCTGAAAACGGTGCTGTGGTGCCGGTGGGTGCCACGAGCAAGCTGGCCAACACCACCGCGATCTACCTGCTGGTGGAGAAGAACCCGAC
>JAUWAE010000316.1 GCA_030602185.1 Comamonadaceae bacterium | reverse complement strand
CCCCGGTAGCGGAAGGTGCAGGGCCCCGCGGGGCCGGCGGTGAAGCGTTCGGCGTCCACCGCACCGAACAGCCGCACCTTGCGGTAGTTCGCCAGCGTCGCCCCGTCGGGCCCGATGGCCTGGGCCGCGTTGTAGGGGCGCCGGCCAGCGGGCGCGGTGTGCGGGTAGCCGTACACCACGGCCAGGCCGTGGCGCCGGGCAATGGCGGCCACCGCCTGGGCCCAGGGGCCATCGGCGGGCTGCGCCACAGCACAGAGCCAGTCGGGGTCGCGGTGGTAGCCGGTCAACGCCATCTCGGGCGTCACCATCAGGTGCGCGCCTGCTGCACGGGCCTGGGCCGCGGCGGCGTCCAGGCGCGCCAGGGTCTGGGCCAGCGCCGGCGGGCTGGGCACGGGCGCCGTGCCGTCGGCGTACGGGGTTTGCCACAGGGCCACGGTCAGGGCTTGCATGCGCACAGTGTGCACCGCCATGGCGCGCCCCTCAATCCGGCAGGGCCACGGGCCCGATCTGCGGGTACAGGTCACCCGGGCCGGGGTTGCCCGGTACGCTGCCGCCGCCCAGGTGGCGCACGATGCCCCACACGGCGTTGAGCGAGGTCTGCACCGCGCCTTCCACCCAGGCGGGCGTGAAGGAAATGTCGTCCCCCGCCAGGAAGATGCCGCGCTCGGCGGCGGGCAGGCCGTCTTGCATGAAGTGGCCGTACATGCGGTGGTTGTAG
Source organism: Comamonadaceae bacterium (assembly GCA_030602185.1). GTDB lineage: Bacteria > Pseudomonadota > Gammaproteobacteria > Burkholderiales > Burkholderiaceae_C > JAUWAE01. The sequence goes on along the minus strand of JAUWAE010000316.1, from coordinate 1,088 downwards.
CGGTAGTGGCCCGGCAGTGCGCCCTTGAAGGCGCCGAGGAAGTGGGGGTCGGCCTCCCACGACACGGTGATGGGGTCGCCGATGATGTGGCTGGCGATGTCCACGTCGGGGTAGATCTTCTTGAGCGCGGCCAGGGCGAGCTGCACGCGTTTTTCGGGCGACTGCGGCAGCATTTTGAGCGCGTCGCTCATCCACGCGTAGCTCAGGCAGATGACGCCGGGCTGGTCGGGGCCGTTGTCGAACAGGTAGGTGCCGCGCGTGAGCCGGTCGGTGAGGGTCATGCTCATGCGGTCACGGCCGGTGGCGGGATCCACGTCTTTCCAGAAGGGGCGGTCCACCATCACGAAGGTCTTGGACGACTGCATGTAGCGCGTGCGGTCCAGCGCCATCCACATTTTTTGCGAGAACAGGGCCTCGTCGCAGTCGATCTGTGTGGTGAGCAGCCAGCTCTGGCAGGTAACTAACGCGGCCTCGTAATGGCGCGTGGTGCCCCAGGCGTCGGTGATGGCCAGGCGGCCGTCGGCCGCGCGGGCGATGGCGCGCACGCCGGGGCGCGGCCCGCCCTGGTGCAGAGCAGACAGGGTGGTGCCCGCAGGCCAATGCTTCAGCTGCGCTGGCGCCAGGTCCCACAGGCCCAGCGGCACCTGCTGCGCGCCGCCCACGATGAGGTGCTGGTCCTCGTCGCAGCCGGTGAGCACCACGCGCAGGATCTCCAGCATGGTGTTGGGGAAGTCCGAGTCCCAGCCGCCGGTGCCAAAGCCCACCTGGCCGAACACCTCACGGTGGCGGAAGGACAAGCGCGCGAACGCAGGCGACTGGGCCACGAAGTCGTAGAAGGTGCGGTCGTCCCACAGGGGCACCAGTTGGTCCCACAGGGCCTTGAGGCGCGGCACGTCGCGCTGGCGCAGGGCCTGTTGCAGATCACCAAAACCTGCCCCGGTTTCCAGGGCCTCAGCCCAGGCCTCGGCCACCTCGCGGAACAGCGGGGGCAGGTCGTCCAAGGTGCGGGCGTAGTGGGTCTGGCCTTCCAGGTCGATGACGGTGCTGCCTGCCGCCGGGGTGAGCGGGTTGGGGAAGGGCTGCGTCTG
>JAUWAE010000070.1 GCA_030602185.1 Comamonadaceae bacterium | reverse complement strand
GCGTGTTCGGGGCTCAGGTCGAGCCGCCATTCGATCGTCTGCGACACCGGGTCCGCCGCCGGCAAGCGGGTGCGTGCCACGGGGGCCACCCACTGGCCGCCGGGCAGCTGCACCTCCACCCGCTCGGCGCCCTGCGCCAGGCCAGCGCGCGACGCGGGCACGTAGGCCACCGCACGCAGCGGTTGCGGTGCATACACCGTGAGCACCGGCACGCCAGGGGCCGCCAGGTCGCCCGCTTCGGCGTGGGTGGCGAGCACAAAGCCGTCGTAGGGGGCGGTCAGCCGGGTGAAGCCCTGCGCCAGGCTGGACTGGGTGGCGCCGGCGCGCGCCTGCTCGGTGCCGGCCATGGCGGCCTGGTACTGGGTCTCGGCCTGGTCGAGCGCGGCCTGCGACAGGAAGCCCTGCCGGTGCAATTCCAGGGTGCGCTTGAGGTGGGCCTCGGCCTGCAGCCGCTGGGCCTGCGCCTGCGCCACGCCGGCCTGCGCCTGGGCCACACCGGCCTGGGTCAGTCGGTCGTCGATGACGGCCAGCACCTGGCCGGCCCGCACGCGGTCGCCGGCTTTCACGTTCAGCTGGGCGATGCGGCCGCTGGCCTGGGCCGACAGCGTGCTTTGCTGCACCGCCTGCAAGGTGCCGTCGAGAGCCAGCCCGGCTCCCACGGGGCGCAGGGCCACTTCGGCCACCGGTACGCTGGGGGCCTGGGCCAGGGCGGCGCCGGTGGTCAGGCTCCAGGCCATCCAGGCGGCTGCCAGCAGCCCGCGGCGCGCCAACGGTGTGCCAAACAGGGTCTGGGGTGTGGGCATGGTGGGGTCCTCCGTTACAACTTATCAGTATACCTTTATACCCCTGGGAGTACAAGTCGGGGGTTATGGTTCCACGTCGTCCAGCGCGAACGGCACCCGCGGGGCCACCGCGCACATCAGCTCGTAGCTGATGGTGCCGGCGGCCCGCGCCACTTCGTCGATCGGGAGCACCGGGCCGTGTGCGCTGCGGCCCCAGAGTACGACCTCGTCGCCCAGCGCGCAAGGCACGCCCTGGGCCTCGACCGGTGTCAGGTCCACCGCCAGCATGTCCATGCTGACGCGGCCGACCAGCCGGGTGCGCACGCCGCGCACCAGCACCGGCGCTCCCTCTTGGGTACTGCCGGGGGCATGTCGGGGGTAGCCGTCGGCGTAGCCGCAGGCCACGATGCCGATGCGCATCGGCCCCGCCGCCACGTAGCTCGAACCGTAGCCCACACTGTCGCCCGCACGCACGTCTTGGATGGCGATCAGCCGGCTGGCCAGCGTCAGCGTCGGGCGAAGGTCCCACTCGTCGGGGTGGTGCAGGGGATAGTCGGGTGCGCTGCCATAGACGGCGATGCCGGGGCGCACCCAGTCGGCCGCCAGGGCCTGGGCTGCCGCGCCCTGGCCCAGTTGGACCGATAGCGCGTGCCGCAGCGTGGCCGCGCTGTTGCACAGGCTGCGCTCGCCCGGCAGGTCGTGGGTGGCGGCCACAAAGGTCTGCACCTGGTGAGAGATGCCGTCGGCCCCGAAGCGCGGGCCATCGGCGTCGCTGAAATGCGTCATCAGCGAGATCTCGTCCACCTGCGGCAGGGCGTTGAGGCGCGTCCAGGCGGCCCGAAACGCGTCGGGGGTGAAGCCCAGGCGGTTCATGCCCGAGTTCATCTTCAGGAACACGCGGTGCGGCACTTGTGTCTTGTGGCGGCTCAGCCAGTCGATCTGGGCTTCGCAATGCACCACGTGCCACAGGTTCAGGCGTGAGCACAGCTCCAGGTCGCGTGCCTCGAAGGCGCCTTCCAGCAGCAGGATGGGGCCGCGCCAGTCCAGGGCGCGCAGCCGCTCGGCCTCGGCCAGGTCGAGCAGGGCGAAACCGTCGGCGGCGCGCAGGGCGCCAAACACCCGCTCGATCCCGTGGCCGTAGGCATTGGCCTTGACGACCGCCCAGACCCGCGCGTCGGGGGCGGCGCGGCGGGCGCGCGCGAGGTTGTGGCGCAGGGCCGACAGGTGGACGGTGGCAAGAATGGGGCGTGGCATGGGTCGAACTGAAAAGACTGAAACCTGGCATGGCCAGGGCTTCTGAAACTCGCACGTCGCCGTGCTATAACCCGCGCATTGCTGGAGTCTCTGCGCCGGCGAATCCCTCGCCACTGTTGCACAAAAACCGCCTGCCCCACGCTGTTACGCATTCGAAATCATGGCCATGAAGCGCGGTTTCTACACCATCATGACGGCGCAGTTCTTCAGCTCGCTGGCCGACAACGCCTTGTTTGTCGTGGCCGTGGAGCTGCTGCGCAGCCGCCAGGCACCCGAGTGGCAAAGTGCGGCCCTGGTGCCCATGTTCGCGCTGTTCTACGTGGTGCTGGCCCCGTTCGTGGGGGCGTTTGCCGACGCCCGCCCTAAGGGGCAGGTGATGTTCATCAGCAACGCCATCAAGGTGGTGGGCTGTTTGCTGATGCTGACCTCGGTGCACCCGCTGTTGGCCTATGCCATCGTCGGCCTGGGGGCGGCGGCCTACTCGCCGGCCAAGTATGGCATCCTCACCGAGCTGCTGCCGCCGTCGCAGCTGGTCAAGGCCAATGGCTGGATCGAAGGGCTCACCATCGCGTCCATCATCCTGGGCGTGGTGCTGGGGGGGCAGCTGGTGGGGCCGCTCGTGTCGGGCAAGCTGCTGGCGCTGGAGCTCACCGTGCCTGGCCTGGGTTTGGCCATCACCACGCCGGCAGAAGCCGCCATCGCCCTGCTGGTGCTGGTCTATGGCGTGGCGGCCTGGTTCAACACCCGCATCCCGCGCACCGCGGCGGCGCTGCGGCACATGCCGCGCAACCCGCTGGCCCTGCTGCCCGATTTCTGGATCTGCAACAGCCGGCTCTGGCGCGACCGGCTGGGCCAGATCTCGCTGTCCACCACCACGCTGTTCTGGGGCGTGAGCGGCAACCTGCGCTACATCGTGCTGGCCTGGGCCGCGGCGGCGCTGGGCTACACCACCACGCAGGCGTCGTCGCTGGTGGGGGTGGTGGCCATCGGGACCGCGGTCGGGGCGGTGGTGGCGTCGGTGCGCATGCGGCTGGAGCACGCCACCCGGGTCATGCCGCTGGGCATCGCCATGGGCCTGCTGGTGGTGCTGATGAACTTCATCGACAACGTGTGGCTGGCCGCGCCCTTCCTCATCCTGCTCGGCGGGCTCGGTGGCTTCCTGGTGGTACCCATGAACGCGCTGCTGCAGCACCGCGGCCACAACCTCATGGGCGCCGGCCGTTCCATCGCGGTGCAGAACTTCAACGAACAGGCTTGCATCCTGGGCCTGGGCTTCCTGTACAGCTTTTCCACCGGGGTGGGGCTGTCGGCCTTTGGCGCCATCACGGCGTTCGGGCTGGTGGTCGCCGGGGTGATGTGGGTGATCCAGCGCTGGCACGCCCACAACGAGCGGGTGCATCCGCACGAGCTGGAGCGCCTGCTGGAAATCGCCCGCCGCGACGACCTGCACGGCTGAGGCTGGCGGGGCTTGGGCTCAGCCGAGCCAGCGCAGCAGCGGCGCCACCAGCCACGGCAAGGCGATGGCGCTGAACAGCGCGCTCAACCCCATGGCCAGGCCGGCAAAGGCGCCCATTTCTTCGCTCACCTGGAACGCGCGCGCGGTGCCAATGCCGTGCGCCGCGGTGCCGAGCGCGAAGCCGCGCACCACCGGGTCGTGGATGCGCAGCGCGTCGAACAGGAAGCGCGCCGTCGCCGCGCCGACGATGCCGGTGCTCACCACCAACACCGCGGTCAGCGACGGCAGGCCGCCGAGCTGCTCGGCGATACCCATGGCCACCGGGGTGGTGACCGACTTGGGCGCCAGCGAGGCCAGCGTCGCGGGCGACGCCCCCAGCAGGCGGGCCAACCCGACGGCACTGGCGGTGCCCGCCACCGTGCCGACCACCAGCGCCGCCGACAACGGCCACCACAGCCGCCGCAGCCGTGGCCACTGCTCGTAAAGCGGCACCGCCAGCGCCACCGTGGCCGGCCCGAGCAGGAAGTGCACGAACTGCGCGCCGGCAAAGTAGGTGGGGTAGGGCGTGGCCGTCAGCCACAGCAGCGCGCCCAGCATCACGATGGACAGCGCCACCGGGTTGGCCAGCGGGTTGAAGCCCGCCCACTGGTAGAGCCGGTAGGCCAGGGTGTAGACCAGCAGCGTCACCGTCAGCCCCAGCAGCGGCGTGGTCGACAGGTAGACCCAGATGTCGACCAGTGTGGCGGTGTCCAGCCCGGGGCTCATCGCTGGCGCTCCTGCCGGCTTTCCTGGCGGCGCATCAGCCACACCGCGGTCGCCGCCGCTGCGGCCATGCCGATCCAGGTGCTCAGCACCAGGGCCACGCCGATGGCCCAGGCCTCTTCGCCCAGCCGCTGCAGGTGCAGCATCACCCCCACGCCGGCGGGCACGAACAGCAGCGACAAATGGGCCAGCAGGCCGTGCGCGGTGGGTTTGAGCGCTTCGAGCCAGCGCGGTCGCAGGCCCAGCGCCAGCAGCAGCACGGCCATGCCCACCACCGGGCCCGGCACCGGCCAGCCCAGCCCACGCGCCAGCGCTTCCCCGGCCAGTTGCAGGCTCAGCAGCGCGGCGAGGGCCTGGAGCACCGGGCCGCCCCTTCCGTCAGGCGGTGGCCGGTGCGGGCGTGAGGGCCGCGTCCAGCACCTCCACCCAGTGGCGCACCGGGGTGCTGGTGCCACTTTGCAGGTGGGTGATGCAACCGATGTTGGCCGACACGATGGCGGAGGGGGCCAGTTCGCCCAGGTGGCCCAGCTTGCGGTCGCGCAGCTGCTTCGACAGTTCCGGGTTCAGCACCGAGTAGGTGCCCGCCGAGCCGCAGCACAGGTGTGATTCGTTGCGGGCCACCTGCACCTCGAAGCCCAGCGCCCCCAGGTGCTGTTCCACACCGCCGCGCAGCTGCTGCCCGTGCTGCAGGGTGCAGGGCGGGTGGAAGGCCAGCACCTGCCCGGTGGCGTTTGGGGCCAGCCGCTCGCGCAGTGCGGGCACCAGCTCGGGCAGCAGCTCGCTCAGGTCGCGCGTCAGGGCACTCACCCGCGCCGCCTTCTCGGCGTAAACCGGGTCGTGCCGCAGCAGGTGGCCGTACTCCTTCACCGTCACGCCGCAGCCCGAAGCGTTCATCACGATGGCCTCCACCCCGCTCGGGCGGGCCGGGTCGATCAGTGGCCACCAGGCGTCGACATTGGCGCGCATCTGGTCCAGGCCGCCCACCTGGTCGTTGAGGTGGAACTTGACCGCTCCGCAGCAGCCCGCTTGCGGCGCAACGACCGTTTGCAGCCCCGCGGCGTCGAGCACGCGGGCGGTGGCGGCGTTGATGTTGGGCATCATCGCCGGCTGCACGCAGCCTTCCAGCAGCAGCACCTTGCGGGCATGTTCACGCGCGGGCCAGCTGCCGGCCTCCTGCCGTGGAGGCACTTTGGCTTTCAGGGTCTCGGGCAGCAGGCCGCGCACCGCCTGGCCCAAGCGCATGGCAGGGGCAAACAGCGGGGAGGGCAGGCCCTCCTTCAGCAGCCAGCGCACCGCACGTTCAGCCGCGGGGCGTGGCACCTTGGCGTCCACCACTTTGCGGCCGATGTCCACGAGGTGACCGTAGTCCACCCCACTGGGGCAGGTCGATTCGCAGTTGCGGCAGGTCAGGCAGCGGTCGAGGTGCTGCTGGGTCTTGCGCGTGGGGGTCGCACCTTCCAGTACCTGTTTGATCAGGTAGATGCGACCGCGCGGGCCGTCGAGCTCGTCGCCCAGCAGCTGGTAGGTGGGACAGGTGGCGGTGCAAAAACCGCAGTGCACGCACTTGCGCAGGATGGCTTCGGCCTCCTGCCCGTCGGGGGTGTGCTGGAATTCGGGGGCCAGGTGGGTCTGCATGTCGGGTCCTCGGGCGGGTGTGTTTACAGGCCGAAGCCCCAGCGGCCCGGGTTGAACACGCCGGCCGGGTCGAATTCGCGCTTGAGGCGCTGTTGAATGGCTTGCAAGCTGGCGGCGGGCGGCGTGAAACGGCCGCTGGCCGCCGGCTGGCGGGCGGGCGCCCGGAACAGCGTGGCGTGGCCGCCGGCCCCTTGTGCGAGCGCGCGTAGGCGCTCGGCCTCGGCCAGCGGGGCCCACACCCAGCGCAGGCCGCCGTGCCATTCCACCAGGGTGTCGCCCGGCGTGTCCAGGGCAGAGCTGGTCGGCGCCACCGACAGGCGCCACAAGCCGTGGTCGGGCGAGGGGGGCGTGGCAAAGAAGGGCAGCGTCTGCTCCTGGCAGGCCCGCCAGTCGGCCGCCACCTGCGCCGCGTCCAAGCGCTCGCCGGGCGTCTCGGCCAGCATGCGCTGGCAGGCCGCCTCCACCGCGGCCACCGCACCGCGCAGCCGCACGAACAGCAGCTCGCGGGCCGTGCCACCGGTGTCGTCGCGCACCCAGCAGCTGGCGTTCAGTGGCAGCGGCTGGCCGCGCCAGCGGGCCAGTTGCTGCAGGGCCGCGGCCTGGGGCAGCTCGAAGCACAGCGTGGCTTCGGCCGGCGCCACCGGCAGCACTTTCAGCGACACCTCGGTGATCACCCCCAGGCTGCCCAGGCTGCCGGCCAGCAGGCGACTGACGTCGTAGCCGGCCACGTTCTTCATCACTTGTCCGCCAAACGTCAGGTGCTCGCCCCGGCCGTTGAGCAATTGGGCACCCAGCACGAAGTCGCGCAGTGCCCCGACGCTGGCGCGCGCCGGCCCGCTGAGGCCGCTGGCCACCGCTCCGCCCACCGTGGCGGTGGGGCCGAAGTGCGGCGGCTCGAACGGCAGGCACTGGCCCCGTTCGGCCAGCGCCGCCTCGATGTCGGCCAGCGGGGTGCCACAACGCGCGGTGATGACCAGCTCGGTCGGCTCGTACGAGACGATGCCCTGGTGGGCGCGGGTGTCGAGCACCGGCAGTCCGGTAGGCAACGGTTCGCCGTAGAACGCCTTGCTGCCACCGCCAGCGATGCACAGGGGCTGGTGCTGGGCGGCTGCGGCGCGAACCTGCTCGGCCCAGCCGGCGACGGCGGGGGGCATGGGGCCGCTGGGCGCAGCGGCCAGGGAGGGGGTTTCGGACATGGGCGCAATGGTAGCGGTCGCCCCCGCCAGGCGGCTTGAATTTTTTTAACGCGCCGCTTCAGTCCCAGTACAGCTGCACCGGCAGGCCGGGCACCTCCACCTTCAGGGCGAACACGCCGCCACTGTCGGGGCAGCGGGCCAGTTCGTCGGCGCTGCGGTGCAGCCGGCTGGTGGTGACGTAGAGGGTGCGCAGGTCGGTGCCGCCGAAACACAGGCCGGTGGGGCATTGCACCGGCACCGGGTGGCGGGCCAGCACCTCGCCGTGCGGGCCCAGGCACAGCACCTGGGCGCCTTCTTCCATGGCCACCCAGTAGCGCCCGGCCTGGTCCAGAGCGGCCCCGTGCGGGCGCCCCTGGTAGCCCTGCGGCTGCTCGGGGCTCCAGCCCGCGGGCTTGGCCGGGAAGCGCGCCCATGGCATGGCGGGCGCCAGGCGCGGCGGCCAGCTGCCCGGCTGCGACATGGCGTGGCTGGTGATGTCGTGGCGGCCGCTGTCGGTCCAGTACAGCAGGTGCCCGTTGGCCGACCAGGCGACCGCGCCCGTGGACACCACGCCGCGCTCGACCGTGACCAGTTCGGGCTGGGCCTTGATGCGGGTGTGCAGGCAGTAGAGGGCCCCTTCTGGGCGGTCCTGCGCGTCCACATGGGTGCCCACCCAGAACCGGCCCCAGGCGTCGCAGCCACCGGCGGCAAACCGCTGGCGCGTGCTGTCGTAAGGCGCCGGCTGCATCAGGCGGGGCAGGTCGTTCCAGCTGGGCAGGTGGTACAGGCCGTCGCGCAGCGCCAGCAGCAGGCCGCCCGCGCGGCACGGCACCACACAGCCCGGCTCCTGCGGCAGGTCCAGGTGGTCGGTGTGGCCGCTGCGTGGGTGCACCCGCCACAGCCGGCGCAGCGCCACGTCCACCCAGTACAGGCGTTCTTCATGCGGGTGCCAGAAGGGCGATTCACCGCGCGCATTCAGGGTGTCAGACACGCGCTGCCAGCCGGGTGGTGGGGCGGATGCCATGGGGTGTTCCTCCGGTGTCTGGGGGGCATTGGCTACACTGTGCGTCATGCTCTGGGTCAAATCGTTTCACATCGTGTTCGTGGCCAGCTGGTTCGCTGGTCTGTTCTATCTGCCGCGCATCTTTGTCAACCTCGCGATGGTGGAGCCGGCCAGCACGGCCGAGCGCGAACGCCTGCTGCTGATGGCCCGCAAGCTCATGCGCTTCATGACCCTCCTCGCGGTGCCGGCCGTGGCCTTGGGCCTGTGGCTGTGGTTGGGCTACGGCATCGGCCTGGGCTCGGGCAACGGCTGGATGCATGGCAAGCTGGCCGTGGTTCTCCTCCTCCTGGGTTATCACCACGGCTGTGGCCGCCTGCTGCGCCGTTTCGAGCGCGGCACCAATACACGCAGCCACGTCTGGTATCGCTGGTTTAATGAAATCCCGGTCGTTCTGATGATCGTGGCGGTCGTGCTGGTGGTTGTCAAGCCCTTCTGAGGCTGAAGGTGTTGCCGCGCAAGTCGTACCCGCCGTCCTCAGCCGGTGGGCCTGTGAACCCGCGCCTGTCGTTGGCGTGGCCGTTTGCGCTTGGCTACGTGGCACTGGTGGTGTATGCCAGCCTGTTTCCGTTTTCGGGCTGGCGCGACCAGGGCATCGCGCCGTGGTCCTTCCTGCTGGCACCTTGGCCGAGGTATTGGACCGGCTTCGATGTCGTGTCCAACCTGCTCGGCTACGTGCCGCTCGGCTTGCTGCTGACCCTGGCGCTGGCCCGTTCCGGGCGCCCCCGCTGGGCCGGCTGGTTCGGCGTCTTGGTGCCGGCACTGCTGTCGCTGGGGTTGGAGTCGATCCAGAACTACCTGGTCGAGCGGGTGCCCTCGCAGGTCGACTGGCTGCTCAACAGCCTGGGGGGCGGCCTGGGAGCCTTGCTGGCGCTGCTGTTGTTGCGCTGGGGTGTGCTCGGTTCCTGGGGCCAGTTCCGGGAGCGCTGGCTCGTGCCCGACACGCAGGGCGCCCTGGCGCTGCTGCTGGCCTGGCCGCTGGCGGCCTTGTACCCCACGTCGGTACCGTTCGGGCTGGGGCAGGTCTGGCAGCGGCTGGAGCAGGCGCTGGTGCGCCTGACCGAAGGTTCGGTCCTGCAGGGGTGGCTCCCCCAGAGCAGCCCCACGCTGCCTCTCAGCCCGTTGACCGAGGCGCTGGTGGTGGCGCTGTGCGTGTGGGCGCCCGTGCTGCTGGGCTACGCCGTGGTCCGGCAGCCGGGCCAGCGGCTGGCCTTTGCCCTGGTCTTTGGCGGCGTGGTGTTCGCGGCCGGCGCCTTGTCGGCGGCGCTCACCTTCGGGCCGGTACACGCCTGGGCCTGGCTCAGCGCTCCGGCATCGCTGGGGCTGGCGCTGTCGGGGGGCATGTCGTTGTTTGGCCTGGCGATTGGCCACCGCACGGCGGCCGTGCTGTCGCTGCTGGCCTGGAGCTTTGCCCTTGGTCTGCTCAACCGTGCGCCCGAAACGGCCTATTTCGCCCAGTCGCTGCAGATCTGGGAGCAGGGGCGCTTCATCCGTTTCCACGGGCTGTCGCAATGGGTGGGCTGGCTGTGGCCGTACGCGGCACTCTGGGTGGGCGCACGGTTGGCGTTGCGGCCCAGGGGTGCCCACTACAATGCCGGCCCATGAGCGATGCACCGACCACGCCGTCGTATTACCGGCACCATATCTTCTTCTGCCTGAACCAGCGCGACAACGGCCAGGCCTGCTGTGCCGACCACGCCGCCCAGGCCGCGTTCGACCGCTGCAAGCAGCGGGTCAAGGAACTGGGGCTCGCGGGCCCTGGCCAGGTGCGCGTCAACAAGGCCGGTTGCCTGGACCGCTGTGCGGGCGGCCCGATCGCGGTGGTTTACCCCGAAGGGGTCTGGTACAGCTACGTGGACAGCGCCGACATCGACGAGATCGTGACCTCGCACCTGCGCGATGGCGTGGTGGTCGAGCGCCTGCTCACCCCGCCTGGCGTGGGCCGTTGAGCCGCTCGCTGTGAACGCCCAGACCGAAAGTGTCTTGATCGACGGGCCGGCCGGCCCGATCGAGTTGGCCATCGACCGTCCGGCACAGGCGCGCCCCGGGGGTGGGGTGGCTGTCGTGGCCCACCCGCACCCCCTGTTCGGCGGCACGCTGCACAACAAGGTGGCGCAGACGCTGGCGCGCGCCCATGTGCAGGCCGGCTGGACCGCGGTGCGCTTCAACTTCCGCGGCGTCGGCCGCAGCGCTGGCGTCCACGACCATGGCGTCGGCGAAGCCGACGATCTGCTGGCCGTGGTGGCGTCCCAGGCCGCCACCGGGCCGCTTGCCTTGGCCGGGTTTTCCTTCGGGGCCTTCGTCAGTTGCCAGGCGGCCGTGACGCTGCACGCGCAGCGGCCCCTGCACACCCTGGTGCTGGTCGGTACGGCCGCCAGCCGCTTCCAGGTGCCGCCCCTGCCCGAGGAACTTCACGACCGCACGTTGGTCGTCCATGGGGAGGTGGACGACACCGTCCCCCTGTCGGCTGTGCTCGACTGGGCCCGGCCCCAGGCCCTGCCCGTGACCGTGGTGCCCGGCGTCGAGCATTTCTTCCATGGGCGGCTGCCGCTGCTCAAGCAACTGGTCGGCCGCCACCTGCGGCAGGCCTGACGCCCGCGGTGACGCGGGCGCCCTGTTTCCATTTGACCCCCACACAGGATTTCACGTGTCATTGATTGTTGCTACACCCTGGCGCCGCTGGCTGGCTGGCGTCACGCTCACGCTGGCGGCGGCCTGGCCCCTGGGCGCCACCGCCGCCACCCCAGTGCCGCCCGAGGTGGCCGCCCGTGCCTACCTGCTCTACGACGTCACCACCAACCAGGTGCTGGCCGCCAAAGACCCGGATGCCGCGGTCGAGCCGGCCTCGCTGACCAAGCTGATGACCGCCTACCTGGTGTTCGACGCCTTGCGCGCCAAGAAGCTCACGCTCGAGCAGACCCTGCCGGTGAGCGAGCGCGCCTGGAAGATGCCCGGCTCGCGCATGTTCATCGACCCCAAGATGCAGGTGCCGGTCGAGGACCTGCTCAAGGGCATGATCGTGCAGTCCGGCAACGACGCCACCGTTGCCCTGGCCGAGGGGGTGGGCGGCACGGTCGAGCGCTTCGTCGAGCTGATGAACCAGCAGGCCCGTGCCCTGGGCATGACGCAGACCACCTACCGCAACCCCGAGGGCCTGACCGCGCCCGGCCACACCACCACCGCGCGCGACCTCTCCGTGCTGGCTTCGCGGCTGATGAAGGACTTTCCCGAGTACGTGCCGTACTACGCCATCCAGCGCTACCGCTACCCCGGCACGCCCGCGGCCAACGACACCAACCGCAACCTGCTGCTGTTCCGCGACCCCACGGTCGACGGCCTGAAGACCGGCTTCACCAACGCCGCCGGCTACTGCCTGGTGGCCACCGCCCGGCGCCAGTTCCCGGCCTTGGGCGAGGGCCCGGCCGGCCAGCGCCGCCTGGTCAGCGTCGTGCTGGGCGCGGCCAACGAGAACGCGCGGGCGGCCGAAAGCCAGAAGTTGCTCAACTGGGGCTTCTCTGCCTACGAGACGGTGCGCCTGTTCGCGCCGGGGCAGCCGGTGGCCACGCCGGAGGTCTGGAAAGGCCAGGCCAGCCGGGTCAAGATCGGTCGACCCGAAGGCGTGCTGGTGAGTGTGCCGGCCGGCCAGGCGAGCAGCCTGCGCACCGAGGTGCTGCGCGCCGACCCCTTGGTCGCGCCGCTGCAGCAAGGCCAGCCGCTGGGTACCTTGCGCGTGAGCACCGCCACCGGCGAGCCGGTGGCCGAGGTGCCGCTGTTCGTGCTCGAGACCGTCGGCGAGGCGGGTCTGCTGGGCCGGATCTGGGGCGCCATCCGGCTCTGGATCAAGTGACTCGGGCACGCTGTTCCCCTGGCATGCATTGCATTGCCCAGGGTGCCGTGATACAGTAGAGGGCTTTTCGGAATTTTCCGAAGGGTTTTGTATTTCTTTTTCAAACGTTTAGGGACGTTTCAAT
>JAUWAE010000237.1 GCA_030602185.1 Comamonadaceae bacterium | reverse complement strand
TGCCGAGCCCGATTTCAAGGCCGAAGTCGATGCGCTGGAAAAGCGCTACAGCGACCAGGAATCTGCCGCCTACCTGGCGCTGTCGGCCTTTGCCGAGGCGCGCGGTTTTGCCCTGCGCCGCGAAAGCGGCCAGCTCATCTTTACCCTGATGACGGAGCAGGGCGAGACCCTGTCGGCGGCCGAGATGGCGGCCCTGTCCAAGGAAAAACGCGAGCGCTACGACCACGGCGAGCGCGAGCTGCGCGGCGAGATCCTGCGCTTTCTGGAGACCTCCGCGCCGCTGGAGCGGGCGCTGCGCGACGGCATGGTGGCACTGCGCCGCCAGACCATCAAGCCGCTGGTGGAGCGCGAGATGCAGGCCATCCGCCAGGGCCTGAAAAAGCAGTTCAAGGACACGCGCAAGCTGGGCACCTGGCTCGACGAGGTGGCGCACGACGTGCTGGAGCACCTGGAGCTGTTCGAGGCCACGGCCTCCGAGGACGAGGAGGAACGGCGCGAGCTGCTGGCCGCGCAGCTGGCGCGCTACCGCGTCAACCTGGTGGTGGACAACGCCAGCACCGACGGCGCACCCGTCATCGTCGAGAACAACCCGCTGTACCGGCCGTTGTTCGGTAGCATCGAATACCGTTCGGAAAACGACGTGCTGGTGACGGACTTCTCGCGCATCCGCGCCGGCAGCCTGCTCAAGGCGCACGGCGGCTACCTCATGCTGCACCTGCGCGACCTGCTGGCCGACGACCTGGTGTGGGAAAAGCTGCGTCGCTTCCTGCGCAGCGGCCGCCTGCAGATCGAAGAGCCCGGCACCATGTTCAGCGCCCTGGCCACCACCTCGCTCGAGCCCGAGGCGGTGGACGTGGACGTGAAGATCGTGCTGATCGGCTCCAACGAGCACTACTACGCCCTGCAGGAGGGCGACCCCGAGTTCGCCCGCCACTTCCGCGTGAAGGTGGACTTTGCCGATGCCTTCCACGCCAGCGACGACACCCGATACGCCACCGGCGTGTTCGTGGCCCACACCTGCCAGCGGCTGGGCCTGCCGCATTTCAGCGCCGCGGCGGTGGCCCGGCTGATCGAGGACAGCCACCGCGAGGCCGAGGACCAGACCCGCCAGAGCGCCGCCTTTGCCCGCACCGAGGCGCTGGTGGTGGAAAGTGCCGCCACCGCGCAGGCCCGCGGCGCCCGGCTGGTGGATCGGCCCGACGTGGATGCTGCGTTGGTCGCACGCAACCACCGCCACGACTACCCCGACCAGCGCCTGCGCGAAGCCATTGCCGAGGGTGACCGCCTCATTGCCCTGGGCGGGGCGCGCGTGGGCCAGCTCAACGGCCTGAGCGTCATCGACCTGGGCGACTACCGCTTCGGCCTGCCCATGCGGGTGGCCGCGCGCACCGTGGCCGGCTCCGAAGGGCTGCTCAACATCGAGCGCGAGGTCGAACTCTCCGGCCCCATCCACGACAAGGCGGTGCTCATTCTGCACAGCTACCTGGCCGCGCTGTTCGCCCACATCGCGCCGCTGGCGCTGTCGGCGTCCATCGTGTTCGAGCAGGAGTACAGCGGCATCGAAGGCGATTCGGCCTCGTGCGCCGAGCTGTTCGCTTTGCTGTCGTCGCTCTCGGGGGTGCCGCTGAAGCAGGGCATCGCCGTCACCGGCGCGCTCAACGCGTTTGGCGAGGTGCTACCCATCGGCGGGGTGAACGAGAAGATCGAAGGCTTCTTCCGCGTCTGCCAGGCCGAGGGCCTGACCGGTGACCAGGGGGTGCTGATCCCGCAGCGCAACCGCCGCCACCTGATGCTGAACGACGAGGTGTGCGACGCCGTGGCGCAGGGGCGCTTCCACATCCACACCGCCACCCATGCCTGCGAGGGACTGGCGCTGCTGACCGGCGTGCCGGTGGGCACCCTGGTTCAGGCCGACAATGGCAGCGCCGCCTACCCGCCCGACACGTTGCTGGGCCGCGCCGAAGCCACCTTGCACGCCTACCGCCGTGCCATGCACCGGGCGGGCAACCCCAAGGCGTGGCGGCGGCGGGGTTGATCCCCGCGCCTGGCGGGGGTGGTCAGCCGGCGGGGCTCGTCCAGTCGCGCGCCTTGGCCAGCACGAAATCGATCAGCGTGCGCGTGGCCAGGGTCTGGTAGCGGTCGGGCATGCGCAGCAGGTACAGCCGGGTGCCGAACAGGCTCAGGCGCCAGTCGTCCAGCGCGGTGACCACGCGGCCGGCCGCCACGTCGGCGGCCACCACGTAGTCGGGCACCAGGCCCACGCCCAGGTCGCCCAGGATGGCCTCGTGCAGGAACTGGAAGTTTTCCGACGCGAGGGTGGGTTGCAGGGCCAGTTCGCGCCGTTCCTCGCCGCGGTAGGCAGCCAGGCGCAGCTCGCGCCCCACCACGGTGGAGGTGATGATGGGCAGCTGCAGCAGGTCTTCCACCTGCTGCGGCATGGTGTGGCGGGCGTCAAACCCGGCCGAGGCACACGCGATGTGGCGCATCGGCGCCAGCTCGCGCGCCACCAGGCCGGGCGGCGGCTCGCTCATCACCCGCACCGCCACGTCCACCTCGTCGCGCAGCAGGTCGTCCACCCGGTTGTCGAACACCAGCTCCAGCGTGATGCTGGGGTGCAGGCGCTTGAACTCGATCAGCCAGCCCGACATCACCATCTGCCCGAAGCCGGTGGGCACGGCCAGCCGCACGTAGCCGTGCAGCCCCTCGGCCAGGCTGGCCACCGATTCTTGCGCCGCCAGCAGTTCGTCGCGGATGGCGCGGCCGTGGCGGTAGAGCTTGAGCCCGGCCTCGGTGGGCTCAATGCGCCGGGTCGTGCGGCGCACCAGCTGCAGGCCGGCGGTTTTTTCCAGCTGGGCCAGGTGGTAGCTGATGTTGGCGCGGCTCATGCGCCGCTTGCGGGCGGCCTGGCTCAGGCCCCCGGCGTCCACGATGTCCACCAGCAGGAGCAGGGCGGCGGCGTCGAGCATTGTTCAATCCTGTTTGACGGTATGTTTACTTACATTGGGATTGTCAAGGACACCGCGAAACGGAACAATCGCGGGCAGTTGTGTTTTTGCCCCATGCCATGAGCTTTTATTCCTTGCAGGACGGCATCGCCGTCATCACCTTGAACCACCCGCCCGTCAACAGCCTGAGCCACGTGCTGCGCCGCTTCATCGTGCAGGCGCTGGACGCGGCCGAGGCCGACCCGGCCGTGCGCGGCACCGTGCTCGCGGGCAACGACAAGGCGTTTTCCGCCGGGGCCGATGTGGCCGAGCTGGGCACGCCGGCCCAGCTGGCCGAACCCATCCTGCTGACGGTGCTGGCGCGCGTGGCGTCCTGCCGCAAGCCGGTGGTGGCGGCCCTCAGCGGCGTGGCGCTGGGCGGTGGGCTGGAACTGGCCATGACCTGCCACGGCCGTGTGGCCTTGGGCCACGCCAAGGTGGGCCTGCCCGAGATCAACCTGGGCCTGATCCCCGGCTCCACCGGC
>JAUWAE010000011.1 GCA_030602185.1 Comamonadaceae bacterium | reverse complement strand
ACCGCCACAAGGACGGCCACACGGTGGCGGTCGAGGTGTCGATGCGGGTGGTCCCCGACCCCGAGGGCAAGACCTTGCAGGTGCAGGGCGTGTCGCGCGACATCACCCTGCGCAAGCGCGACGAACACCAGATCCGCCGGCTCTCGCAAGCCACGCTCCAAAGCCCGGTGGCCGTGCTGATGACCGACCCCCAGGGCACCATCGAGTACGTGAACCCCGCCTTCGAGCGCATGAGCGGCTACACCGCCGAAGAGGTGGTGGGGCGCAACCCGCGACTGCTGCAATCCACCCGCACGCCGCGCGAAACCTACCGCCGCATGTGGGGTGCCCTCAAGCGCGGGGAGCCCTGGCACGGCGAGCTCATCAACCGCCGCAAGGACGGCCGGCATTACCTGCAGGCCGTCACCATCGCGCCCATGCGCGACGAGCGTGGCCAGTTGGTGCAGTACATCTCGGTGCAGCAGGACATCACCGCCCAGCGCGCCGCCGAAGAGCGCGCCGAACTGCTGGTGTGGTTCGACCCGCTGACCGGGCTGCCCAACCGCCAGCGCATGCTGGCCGACCTGGCCGAACTGCTCAAGCGCCAGCCACAGGGCCAGTACTGCGGCCTGCTGCTGGTCAATGCCGACCGATTCAAAGGCGTCAACGAGGCGCTGGGCCACAGCGCGGGCGACCAGCTGCTGCAGGCACTGGCCGACCGCCTGCGCACCAGCCTGCAGGGCAGCGACATGCTGGCCCACCTCAACGGGGACGAATTCGGCCTGCTGGTGCAGGGCCTGCACGGCGATGGCCCCACGGTGTCGGCCGAGTTGATGCGCCGCGCCGAGCAGATCCACGAGGCCATGCAGCGCCCGCTGCAGCTCGGCGACGAGGCGCTGGGCCTGACCGTCAGCATCGGAGTGACACTGCTGGGCACCGGCCTCGACGAGTCGGCCGGCGACGTGCTGCGGCGCGCCGACACCGCCCTGCACCGCGCCAAGGAAGCCGGCGGCCACCAGACCGCGTTCTTCGATGCCGGCATGGGCCGGCTGGTCAGCGAGCGCTTCGTCATCGAGCAGGACCTGCGGCGTGGCATCGAAGCCGGCGAACTGCGCCTGTACCTGCAACCCCAGGTGAATGCCGAGGGCCGCACCGTCAGCGCCGAGGCGCTGGTGCGCTGGCAGCACCCCGACAAAGGCCTGGTCCCCCCCGGCCTGTTCATCCCGGTGGCCGAAGACAGCGGCCTGATCCAGCCGATCGGCCGCTGGGTGCTGGAGCAGGTGTGCGAACGACTGGGCCAGATCCGCCGCGCAGGACAGCGCATGCCGCTGTCGGTCAACATCAGCCCGCGCCAGTTCCACCAGCGCGACTTCAGCCAGCAGGTGCAGCACCTGCTGGAGCGCCATGGCGCCCACGCCAGCGACCTGATCCTGGAAATCACCGAGGGCGTGGTGGTGCAGGAGGTGGACGCGGTGATCCGCCGCATGGGCGAGCTGACACGCCACGGCGTGCGTTTTTCGATTGACGACTTTGGCACCGGCTATTCCTCGCTGTCGTACCTGAAGAACCTGCCGATCCACGAACTCAAGATCGACCGCAGCTTTGTGCAGGACGCCCCCACCGACCCGAGCGATGCGGCGCTGGTGGAGGCCATCCTCTCGGTGGCCAACCACCTGCGCTTGCGCGTCGTGGCCGAAGGGGTGGAAACCCCGGAGCACGCGGCCTTCTTCCGCGCCCATCCGGGGGTACTGATGCAGGGTTACCTGTATGGGCGGCCGGAACCCGCTGACGAGGTGCTGGCGCGCTGCCTGGGCACCGGAGCGGCTCGCTCAGGCACCGGCAGCTGACGGCCAGGGGCCACGGTAGAGCCAGAGGGTGCGGCCATCGGGGCAAGTCCAGGTGTGGGTCGGCACCCAGTCCGGCACGGGGAACTCCAAGCTCGCCAGCCACGCCTCAGGGCCCAGTTCGCGGCGGGCCTTGTCGGCCGCACGCGGCATGGTTTCGGGCCGCTGGAACAGGTAGACCAGGTCGTAGCCAGCCCAGTCCAGGGCCCACATGTCGCCCTGGCGCACACGGGCCCGGGGGCAGCGCCAGGCGGACCAGAGGCGCAGGGGCCAGCTGTGCTCCACCCCATCGAGCCGCAGGTCCGGAAAGGCCTGCTCCCAGGCCCGCAGGCCATCGCCGGCGCCGCAACCGGCGTCGAGCAACCGGGCGCCCGGCGGCAGCGGCAGGTGCGCCCGCAAGCCCAGGAAGGCGTCGGGCGGCGTGGGAAACAGCGGCGCATCGCGCCAGGCGGTGGGCGGGTAAAGCAACAGCACCACGGCCAGGGGCAGCAGCCACACCCAGGGGGGCACCCCCGCCGAGCCAGCCAGCGCCCCCCACGACAGCGGGAAACCCAGCGCGATGAACACCCGCCGCCAGCGGGTGCTGCCCCAGCGGCTGGCCCACAGGCCCACGGCCGTGGCCAACACGCCGGCCCACACCACGCCCAGGCCCAGCGCCCGCGCCACCACGAACCAGCCCCAGCAGGCCAACCACACCAGCACGGCTGGCAGGGGCCAGGGGGCGCGCAACAGGCGCTCGATCAGCGGGGTCGTGCGCATCGTGGCCGGGTGGGCGTCAGCCGTGGGGGTGCACACCGCGCAGGCGGTCGATCAGGCCGTTGAGCTCGTCCAGCGAACCGAACTGGATGGCCAGCTCGCCCATTTCCTCGATGCGGCCGTGGCGCTTGACGCGCTTTTTCACCCGCACTTCGACGGCGGCGGTCAGCAGATCGGACAGCTCTTCCTCCACCCGGCGGATGTCGCGCGACTTCTCTTTCTTGGGCTGCAGCGGCGTGAGGGCAAACTCCGCGCCCAGCTTCTTGGCCAAGCCCTCGGCTTCGCGCACCGACAGGCCCTTGGCGCTGATCTGGTTGGCCGCGGTGATCTGCGCGGCCTTGTCGAGCGACAGCAGCGCGCGCGCGTGGCCCATGTCGATGTCGCCGGCCATCAGCATGGTCTGCACCGGCTCGGCCAGGTTGAGCAGGCGCAACAGGTTGCTGGCGGCGCTGCGCGAGCGCCCCACGGCCTGTGCCGCCTGCTCGTGAGTGAGTCCAAACTCACGCACCAGCCGTTGCAAACCCTGGGCTTCTTCCAGCGGGTTGAGGTCTTCACGTTGGATGTTCTCGATCAGCGCCATGGCCGCGGCGGCCTCGTTGGGCACGTCGCGCACCAGCACCGGCACGCTCTCCAGCCCGGCCAGTCGAGCGGCGCGGAAACGCCGTTCGCCCGCGATGATCTCGTACACCGGGCGGGCCCCGCGGGGCGTCGCGGGCAGGCCCTGGGCCGCCTGCCACTCGCCGAGCCGGCGCTCGCCATCGGCCTCTTCGAGCCGGCGCACCAGGATCGGCTGCATGATGCCCTGGCTGCGGATGCTTTCGGCCAGCTCGTAGAGCGCCCCTTCGTCCATGCGGGTGCGGGGCTGGTAGGTGCCGGGCACCAGGTCGTTGAGCGCCAGGGTGCTGGGCACGTCGGTGCCGCTGCCGGCCTCCGCCGCGGTGTCTTCGAGCTTGGGGCCCAGCAGCGCTTCGAGGCCGCGGCCCAGGCCTTTGGGTTTCTTGGTCGCCATGTGGTCGGAATCTCCTGTCGGGTCGCGCGCCGTCAGGGGCGCAGGGTGTCGGTGGCCTGGGGGTGGGGGCCCAGCCACGGGTTCAGCAAGGCCAGGCCCTCGGGCCAGTCGCCCAGCCCGGATTCGGCGTTCACGTGGCCGGCCGGCCCCAGGTCCACGAGCCGGCTGCCCCAGTCGCGGGCGAGCTGTACGGCGCGGTCATGGTGGCAGTAAGGGTCGTTGCGGCTGGCCACCAGCACCGATGGAAACGGCAGCCGGTGCCGCACAATGGGCGCCCAGCCGGGCAAGGCTGGAGCCAGATCGGGCTGCTCGACGTCACCGGGCGCCACCAGCAAGGCCCCGCACACGCGACCGGTGTGCCGCGAGTGGTGGGCCCAGGCCGCCGTCAGGATGCAGCCTAGGCTGTGCGCCACCAGCACCAGCGGACGCGGGCTGTCCACCACCACCTCGTCCAGTCGGGCCAGCCAGTCCCCCCGGCGCGGGGTGAGCCAGTCGTGCTGATCGACCCGGCGGTGGCCGTGCAGCCGCTCCCAGCGGCTTTGCCAGTGGTCGGGGCCGCTGTTCTGCCAACCGGGCAACAACAGCACCTCGGGGGCGAGATCGGTCGTCATGGGCACAGGCTCACGGCTCAGAACTGGTCGACCCGCGCGACCATTTCCTTGGCAAAATCCACAAACGCCTTGCTGCCACGCGCCGCCGGGTCGAACACCACGCCCGGCAGGCCGTAGCTCGGGGCCTCGGCCAGGCGCACGTTGCGGGGGATGACGGTGTCGAACACCTTGTCGCCGAAGTGGCCCTTGAGCTGGTCGCTGACCTGCTGCTGCAGCGTGATGCGCGGATCGAACATCACCCGCAGCAGGCCGATGATCTTGAGGTCGCGGTTGAGGTTGGCGTGCACCTGCTTGATGGTGTTGACGAGGTCGCTCAGGCCTTCGAGCGCAAAGTACTCACACTGCATCGGCACGATGACGCCGTGCGCCGCGCACAGGCCGTTGAGCGTGAGCATGGACAGCGACGGCGGGCAGTCGATGAGCACGAAGTCGTAAGCGGCGTCGACCTCGGCCAACCCCTGCTTGAGGCGCTTCTCGCGCTGCTCGAGCTCCACCAGCTCGACCTCGGCACCGGCCAGTTCGCGGTTGGCGCCAAGCACGTGGTAGCCACACTGCTCAGCCAGCACGGCAGCCTCGGCCACCGTCGCAGAGCCCAGCAGCACGTCGTACACGCTCAGCGGCAGCTCGCGCTTGTTGACGCCCGAGCCCATGGTGGCGTTGCCCTGAGGGTCGAGGTCGACCATGAGCACCCGCTGGCCCACCTTGGCCAACCCCGCGGCGAGGTTGACCGTGGTGGTCGTCTTGCCGACGCCGCCTTTCTGGTTGGCTACGCAAAAGATCTTGGCCATGGTGTGTGGGCAGGGAAAGGGGGTGAGCGCCTCAGCGCGACAGCGCCAGTTTGACGCCAAAGCCGATCAGGAACACGCCGGCCAGCCGGTTGAGTACGCTGGACAGGCGCGGGTTGGCCCGCATGCGGTCGGCCAGGGTGCGGGTGAGTCCCACCACCACGACCCCGTAGAGGAAAGTGAGCGCCGCGATGGTGACGGCCATGAAACCGAAGGTGACCAGGCCCTGGTGGCGGGCCGGATCGACGAACAGCGGGAAGAACGCCATGTAAAAGACGATGGCCTTGGGGTTGAGCAAGGTGATGGTGAGCGCCTGGCGGAAGTAATGGCTGGGCCGGATGTGGAGCACCGGGGCATCGCCGGGTTTGGCGGTGAGCATGCGCCAGCCCAGCCAGGCCAGGTAGGCCGCGCCCAGCCACTGCACCGCATGAAAGGCCGCCGGGTAGGCCACGAGCAAGGCCGCCACGCCGGCCACCGCCAACCACATCAGCACCTGGTCGCCGGCGATCACACCCAAGGTGGCCGCGAGCCCACCGCGCACCCCACCCTTGCCGGTCGAGGTGATGAGCGCCAGATTGCCGGGCCCGGGGATCGCAAGAAAGAGGATGATGGCGGCGACGAAGGCGCCGTAATCGGCCACACCGAACATGACGGGGATCTTTCTGTTACCTGGAAGAGCGCCCGCAAGGTCTTGAAGGCGGCGCTGTGTACGGTGGAGTTTACGTGGTTTCCCGCGCTGTGCCGCTCAAGGTGCGGCGCATCCACACCAGGCACCGCTCCGCGTCCAGGCCTGGCACCACCAACGGTTCCACGTGGAACACCTCCACACCAGGGGGCAAGGCGGCCATTTCCGGCTCAGGCACCTTGCCCTTCATCGCCATCCACACCCCCTGGTCGGCCAGCGCCCCACCCGACCATTGCGTGAAGTCGGCCAGCGACGCAAACGCCCGCGACGTCACCACATCAAACGGCTGCGTCAGGTTTTCCACCCGGGCATGCAGACCGTGCAGGTTGGGCAGACGCAGTGCCGCCGCCACCTGCTGGATGAACAGCGCCTTCTTGGCCACGGTGTCCACGCAGCTGACATCCACCTCGGGGCAGGCGATTGCCACCACCACGCCGGGCAAGCCGGCGCCAGCGCCCACATCAAGCAGGCGCAACCGCTCCAGACCCTGCTGCGACAGATGCCGGCGCAGCGGCGCGATGACGGCCAAACTGTCCAGCAGGTGGTGGGTGAGCATGTCCGCCGGCTCGCGCACGGCGGTCAGGTTGTACACCCGGTTCCACTTGGCGATCCAGTCCAGGTAGGCCAGCAGGGTGTCGCACTGGGCCTCGGTGAGCGGCAGCGCAAGGCGTTCCAGGCCGGCCCGCAACGCCGGCCGCAATGGGTGTACCGCGCTCATGCCGAGTCCGCCGGTTCGGCGTCGGCCGCTTCGGCAAACCCCTTGAACTTGCCGCGCTTCAGGTGGATCAGCAACAGCGAGATCGCCGCCGGCGTGATGCCCGAAATGCGCGAGGCCTGCCCCAGCGTTTCGGGCCGGTGCTTTTGCAGCTTTTGCCGCGCCTCGAAGCTCAGGGCCGACACCTGCATGTAATCCAGGTCCAGCGGCAGGCGCAGGCCCTCGTAATGGGCCGCCCGCTCCACCTCGTCGCGCTGGCGGTCGATGTAGCCCGAGTACTTGGCCGCAATTTCGACCTGCTCCACCACCGAGGCGTGAAGGTCGCCCAGCGTTTCACGTGAAACAGGGACTGGATCATCGGCTTTCTGCTGCGGCTGGAAGCGCCCGGCCTCCATCGACATCAGGCGATCGTAGGTCACGCCCGGGCGCCGCAGCAAATCGAACAGGTTGTATTCGCGCTCAATGCCTTTGCCCAACACGCGCTGTGCTTCAGCCTCCGACAGGATGCGCGGGTTCACCCACGTGATTTTCAGGCGCTCTGTTTCACGTGAAACCGCATCGCGCTTGCGGTTGAAAGCGTCCCAGCGCGCGTCGTCGATCAGGCCCATGGCACGCCCCTGCTCGGTCAGGCGCATGTCGGCGTTGTCTTCGCGCAGCTGCAGGCGGAACTCGGCGCGGCTGGTGAACATGCGGTAGGGCTCGGTCACGCCCTTGGTGATCAGGTCATCGACCAGCACGCCCAGGTAGGCTTCGTCGCGGCGCGGCAGCCACGGCGCTTCGCCGCGCACCTGCAAGGCAGCGTTGATGCCAGCGAACAGGCCCTGGGCCGCCGCCTCTTCATAGCCGGTGGTGCCGTTGATCTGTCCGGCGAAAAACAGGCCCTGGATCTGCTTGGTCTCGAAACTGCTCTTCAGCTCACGCGGATCGAAGTAGTCGTACTCAATGGCATAGCCCGGGCGCAGGATGTGCGCATTCTCCAGCCCCTTCATCGAACGCACCAGGGCGTACTGGATGTCGAACGGCAGGCTGGTGGAGATGCCGTTGGGGTAGAACTCGTTCGTCGTCAGCCCCTCGGGCTCGAGGAAGATCTGGTGGCTGTCCTTGTCGGCGAAACGGTTGATCTTGTCTTCCACGCTGGGGCAGTAGCGTGGCCCCACCCCTTCGATCTTGCCGGTGAACATGGGGCTGCGGTCAAAGCCGGAGCGGATGATCTCGTGCGTGCGCTCGTTGGTGTGGGTGATCCAGCACGGCACCTGCTGGGGGTGCATCTCGGCGCACCCCATGAAACTGAACACCGGCACGGGTTGGTCGGCCGTGTCGGAACCCGGCATGCCATCACCGGGTTGCTCCGTGCATTGCGAAAAATCGATGGTGCGGCCATCCAGGCGCGGCGGCGTGCCGGTTTTGAGCCGGCCCTGCGGCAGCTTCAGTTCCTTCAGGCGCGCCGACAGGCTCACCGCCGGCGGATCGCCGGCGCGGCCGGCAGCGTAGTTGTCCAACCCGACGTGGATCTTGCCGTCCAGGAAGGTGCCAGCGGTCAGCACCACAGCCCGGCCCCGGAAGCGGATGCCCACCTGCGTGACGGCGCCCACCACCCGGTCACCCTCCACCATCAAATCGTCCACCGCTTGCTGGAACAGCATCAGGTTGGGCTGGTTCTCCAGCATGCGGCGGATGGCGGCCTTGTACAGGATGCGATCGGCCTGGGCCCGGGTGGCGCGCACGGCCGGGCCTTTGGACGAGTTGAGGATGCGGAACTGGATACCCCCTTCGTCGGTGGCCAGGGCCATGGCGCCGCCCAGCGCGTCCACCTCTTTCACCAAGTGGCCCTTGCCGATGCCACCGATGGAGGGGTTGCAGCTCATCTGCCCCAAGGTCTCGATGTTGTGGGTGAGCAGCAAGGTCTGGCAGCCCATGCGGGCCGCCGCCAGGGCGGCCTCCGTTCCGGCGTGGCCACCGCCAACGACGATGACGTCGAATTCCTGAGGGTACAACATGGTGAGATTCCGCGGACAGCCGCCCAAAACAAGAAACCAGCACCACAAGGTGCTGGTAAGCCTTTGATTTTACTTGAGGGCGATTTTTTATGGGATATCGGACAATCGCGGCATGAGCCCTTCCCTCCCCCTCCTCGTTTTCGCGGGCAGCACCCGCGCCCAGTCGTACAACCGGCGCCTCGCCCAGGTGGTGGTCGACCTCGCCACCACCGAAGGTGCCCAGGTGACGCACCTGGAACTGGCCGACTTCGATGTGCCCCTGTACAACGCCGACCTGGAAGCCCGCGGCACCCCGCGGGACGTGGTGCGGCTGAAAGAAATTTTCCACGCCCACCCGGCCTGGGTGGTGTGCTCGCCCGAGTACAACGGCAGCTACACCGCCCTGCTGAAGAACACCATCGACTGGGTCTCCAGCCCGATCAAGGGCGACCCCGAATGGGCCAGCGGCACCAAGCCGTTTGCCGACAAGGTGGTGGGGCTGCTGTCGGCCTCACCGGGGGCGTTGGGCGGCTTGCGCAGCCTGTCGCACCTCGCTCCGCTGCTGCGCCAGCTGCAATGCTGGGTCACGCCACGCCAGTTCGCCCTCGCCAAGGCCGCCGACGCGTTCGACGAACAGGGCCGCCTGATCGACGCCGGCCAGCTGGCGCAGGTGCAGGGCGTCGTGCAGCAGGTGCTGTGGGCGGCCCGCCGGCTGCACGGCTGATGGAGTGCCGCGCCGGCTGCGCCGCCTGCTGCATCGCCCCGTCGATCAGCAGCCCCTTGCCGGGCCTGCCTCTGGGCAAGCCGGCCGACACCCCGTGCCCGCACCTCGACGCCGATTGGCGCTGCCGCCTGTTCGGTCAGCCAGAACGTCCGGCCGTGTGCGCATCCCTGCGACCGCACCCCGAGATGTGTGGCACCGACCGGGCGCAGGCGCTGCACTTCCTGCGCACGCTGGAGCAGGCCACCGCACCCGCCGTACGCTGAAAGGAGTCCCATGGAATTCGCCGACAGCTACCTGGACCAGATCGAAGCCCTGGCCGAATGGATGCGCCTGCCACGGGTGCGGGCACTGCACCTGCCGCCCCAGCCGGCGCACCGCGACAACCTGGGCGAGTTCTGTGCCCTGGAGCTGGACGACGGCGCCATCGGCCTGTCGTACGTGCTGTTCGACGACACCCTGGCCCGATTGCGGTCCGAACACGCCGACGAACGCCTGACCGGTGCAGACGCTCTGGTACTGGCGCGCCAGTACGCCCATGGGCAGGGTGCGGCGCGCACCATCGGTTTCGCGGCCGCCAATGCCCTGAGCCAGAGCCTGTTCCGCCGCGCCGGCTTCGAGCCGCCCGCCAGCACCGACTCCGTCGGCGGCCTGGACCCGCAACCGGGGGAGCACATCGGCATGATCGGGCTGTTCCCGCCGTTGATCGGTGCCGTGACCCGCACCGGCGCCCGCCTCACGGTGGTCGAACTCAACCCCTCGCTGACGGCGGACCACCCCAGCTACCGCGTCACCCTGGACCCTCAGGCCCTGCGCAGCTGCGACAAAGTGCTGTCCACCAGCACGCTGCTGCTCAACGACACCCTCGACCGCATGCTGGCCCTGTGCCGGCAGGCACGCGCCTTCGCCATGATCGGCCCCGGCGCCGGCGGGCTGCCCGATGCGCTGTTCGCGCGCGGCGTCACGTTCGTGGGTGGCAGCCAGGTGGTGGATGCCCCGGCGTTCCTGGACGCACTCAAAAGCGGGCACAAGCGTGGCAGCGCCACCCGCAAGTACGGCCTCACGCCGGCCAATTACCCTGGTTTTGCCGCCTTGCTGGCACGGCTTTGACGGCAGGCGCCCTGGGCGCCACAATCGGCTTGGGATTGTGACTTGGAGGCATCTGCGCCATGGAACCGACTTTCCACCGTTTTTCGGAACTGTTCAAGCAACTCGGCCTGCCCTCCGACCCGGACAGCGTGGCCGCTTTTCTGGAACGGCACCGCCCGCTGCCCAACGGCCTGCGTTTGGCCGAAGCGCCTTTCTGGTCACCGGCCCAGGCGGCCCTGCTGCGCGAGGAATGGGCCGAAGACGCCGACTGGGCCGAAGTGGTGGACCGCCTGGACGCGGCCCTGCGCGCCTGAATTACTGCTTGACGGCTTCGGCCTGGATCACCAGGCGCACGTTCTTGGGGAAGCCCCAGTCCACGCCGTAGTTGATGCCGAACGCGGTGCGGTCGATGGTGGTTTCGAAGTCGCCACCGCACACCTCGCGCTTGAGCATCGGGTTGTCGTAGCAGTTGAACTGGGAG
The DNA here is from genome assembly GCA_030602185.1 of Comamonadaceae bacterium. Taxonomy (GTDB): domain Bacteria; phylum Pseudomonadota; class Gammaproteobacteria; order Burkholderiales; family Burkholderiaceae_C; genus JAUWAE01. The sequence goes on along the minus strand of JAUWAE010000011.1, from coordinate 21,412 downwards.
GCCTTCAGCGTCACCGGCTGCGTCTTGCCCATCAGCGTCAGCTGGCCTTGCACCTCGGTCACCTTGTCGCCATTGAACACCAGCTTGTCGGACACGAAACGGGCCTTGGGGTGCTTGGCCGTGTCGAACAGGTCGGCGCTCTGCAGGTGCTTGTCAAAGGCGGCGGTACCGGTGTTGACCGAAGCGACGTCGATGGTGATGTCCACCTTGCCGGTCTTGGCGGCGCGGTCGAACTGGATGGTGCCTTCCTTCTTGTCGAAACGGCCCCGGTTGGTGGAGGTACCGAAGTGACCGATCTCGAAGGTCACGAAGGTGTGGGTCGGGTCGATGGCGTAGTCGGCGGCATGAACAGCACCGACGGACAGGGTGGCAACGGCCAGGGCGGCCAGGGTTTTGCGCATGGATAAGCTCCGTGTGGTTGAAAGAAAAAAGGGATCAGATCTTGCCGACGCCGGTCAGGGCGATCTTGAAGCGCACCTGCACCTCGTCGGCCACCATCGAGGTGTCGGCCCATTCGTTTTCACCGATCTTGAACGTCAGCCGTTTGATCGGGAAGGCGCCGGTGGCGGTGGTCACGCCCGACGGACCTGACGGCTGGGCCAGGGTGACCGGCACGACCACGTCGCTGCTGACACCCTTGATGGTGAGCTTGCCCGCCACCTCGAACTTGCCGGGACCGGTGGCCTTGACGCTGCTGGACTGGAAGGTGGCCTGGGGAAAGCGGGCGGTGTTGAACCAGACCGGCTTGGGCAGTTCGGCATCGGTTTCCCGCACGCCCAGGGTGGCACTGGCCACATCGACGGTGAAGGCGATCTGGCTGGCCGCCGGCTTGGCCGGGTCGAACGCGACCTTGGCGTTGAAGGTGCGGAAGCGCCCTTCCACCGGCACGCCCATCTGGCGGCTGACGAAGACGATTTCGCTCTGGGCCGGCACCAGCTGCTGCTGGGCCCAGGCCGGGGCCAACGCAGCGGCGCCCCACAAGGCCACGGCGGCAAAGGTGTGCAAAGGTTTCATGTGGAACATTCCTGCAGACAGTTGGAATTCAGGCCCCGCGCGGCGACATCCGCGCCCACAGGCCGTCGCGGTCGACAAGCGCGTGCTTCAGGGCCGCCCCCACGTGCAGCACCACCAGGGCCGCCATGGCATAGGCGGCACGGGCGTGCCAGGGCTTCAGGGCCTCGGCGAGGTCGGGGTTGACGGGCACGAAATCGGGCAGCGGCCAGTGACCAAAGAGCACGATGGGAAAGCCAGCCGCCGAGCTGTAGGCCCAGCCCAGCAGAGGCACGGCAAAAAACAGCAGGTACAACCCGGCGTGGGTGGCGTGGTGGGCCGCGCGCTGCCAGGCTGGCATGGCCTGCTGCACGGCGGCAGGCAGCGGCGGCGGGCGGCGGAACAAGCGCCACAGCAGGCGCAGGAACGCCAGCGTCAGCACCACGACCCCGGCCCATTTGTGCCAGTTGTAGAGCTTGAGCCGCTGCGGCGAAAACGGCAGGTCGACCATGTACAGGCCGACCACAAACAGCCCCACCAGCGCCAGCGCCATGACCCAGTGCAGGCCAATGGCCACCGGGTGGTAGCGCGAAGGGAGGTGGGCAGCGGTAGATATCCAATCAGTGTAGGGACGGATCGGCGACGGATCGCCCGCCGATCCTGAAGCCTATGTTCAATTTCTTCGAATGCAAATGCCGCGTGCGATGCAAATCATCCCAGTACAGAGGGTGCTCGCCACCACAAGGTTCCCTGCCTACAATGGGTGGGCGAGACAGACATGCACGGCCACTGGGCCAACAAGGAGATGGACATGACCCGAAACGTCGGCGGCATCGACCGCATCTTGCGCATCGTGGTGGGCCTGGCACTGATCGCGCTGGCCGCTACCGGCACCGTGGGGGTGTGGGGCTACGTTGGCGTGGTGCCTCTGTTGACCGGGCTGGTGGGCTGGTGCCCGCCGTATGCCCTGTTCGGCTGGAACACCTGCTCGACCAAGCGCTGAGGCCGCGCCACCGGGGTCAGTCCCGGTAGAGCGGCGGCTCGCCCTCGGGCCGGGTCTTGAAGCGCCGGTGCAGCCAGTGGTACTGGCCCGGCATGCTGCGCACGTAGCCTTCGAGCTGTTCGTTCATGTAGCGGGCGTCGGCTTCGTCGTCGCCGCTCGGGTAGCCCTCCCAGGGCGGCAGCACCTCGACCCGGTAGCCGCCGGGCACCAGCCGGCAGATCCAGGGCACCACCGGCACGCCTGCGGCACGGGCCAGCCGGGGCAGCGTGGTGACGGTGGCCGCCGGCACCCCGAAAAACGGCACGAACACCGAATCGCGCGCGCCCAGGTCCATGTCGGGCAGCAGGCACAGGGCCGCGCCATCGCGCAGCCCGCGCACCAGCGAGCGCAGGCCGTCGTGCTTGGACACGAGCACCGGCGCGCCAAAGCGCTGTCGGCCCTCCCACACCCAGCGGTCGATGGCGGGGTTGTCCTGCGGGGCATAAAAAGTCCACCAGGCACGGGGGTAGGATTGCGTCAGCCGCGTCCAGCCGGCGTCCATGCCATAGAAGTGGGGCACGAAATGCAGCACCGCCCCAGAAGATGCCAGCTCTTCGAGGGCGCCGGTCACGGACACGCGCCGCTCCACCAGCTCGGTGGGGCCATGCCAGAGCCAGACGCGATCGACAAAAGACTGACCGAAGTGCTTGAAGGTCTCCCACGTCCAGCGGCGCCGGGTGGCGGCAGTGGCTTCGGGAAAACACAGCGCAAGGTTCTGCGCCACGATGCGCCGGCGCCGGCGGGCCAGCAGGTAGAGCGCCGCGCCGAACACCCAGCCCGCGGCACGCAGCACCGGCAACGGCAGGCGGGCCAGCCAGGACAGCCAGCGGCGGTCGGCAGAGGGAGTGGCGGCAACGGGTGGAGGCATGTGGGTCGGTCAGCGGATGGGCGGATTATGCAAGAGGCCTTCGCCCGCGCGACACGCGGCGGCTCGGCGCACGCCCTATCATCTCGGGCCATGAACACGCCCAACCTCTTCGATCCCGTCCAAGTCGGCGCCTGGTCGCTGCCCAACCGCGTGGCCATGGCGCCGCTCACCCGCAACCGCGCCCCCGGTCAGGTGCCCACGCCGCTGATGGCCACCTACTACGCCCAACGCGCCCATCCCGAGGACGGCGCCGGCCTGATCATCACCGAGGCCACACCGATCTGCCCGGAAGGCCACGGCTACGCCGATACCCCCGGCCTGCACAACGACGCCCAGGTGCAAGCCTGGAAGGCGGTGACCGATGCGGTGCACGCCGTGGGCGGACACATCGTGGTGCAACTGTGGCACGTGGGCCGCATTTCGCACACCAGCCTGCAACCGGGGGGGCAAGCGCCGGTGGCGCCGTCGGCCATCCGGGCCAACGCCAAGACCTACATCTTCGCCGAACAGGACGATGGCCAGAAGGTGGGCGCGTTCGTGGACACGTCGGAGCCACGCGCGCTGCGCCTCGACGAGCTGCCGGGGATCGTGCAGGCCTACCGCGACGCGGCCCGCCGCGCCATCGAGGCCGGGTTTGACGGCATCGAGATCCACGGGGCCAACGGCTACCTGCTGGACCAGTTCCTGCGCCGTGGCAGCAACCAGCGCACCGACGCCTACGGCGGACAGATCGAAAACCGCGCCCGCCTGCTGCTGGAAGTGATGCAGGCGGTGTGCGCAGAGATCGGTGGCGACCGCGTGGGGGTGCGCCTGTCGCCGGTGACGCCCGCCAACGACGCCCAGGACGACGACCCGCAGCCGCTGTTCGAGTACGTGGTGCGGCAGCTCGCGCCCCTGGGACTGGCTTACCTGCACGTGATCGAAGGCCAGACCGGCGGCGCGCGCGACTACCAGCAAGGCCCCGCGCCCTTCGATTACACCGCCCTGAAGCAGGCCTACCGAAGTGCCGGTGGACGTGGCGCCTGGATGGTGAACAACAACTACGACACCGCGCTGGCCCAGCAGGCGGTGGCGGACGGCGCCGACCTGGTGGCGTTTGGCAAAGGCTTCATCGCCAACCCCGACCTCACGCGCCGGCTGCGCCAGGGCGGCCCGTTCAACACGCCCGACCGCAGCACCTTCTACGGTGCGGGGCGGCACCCGGAAAAGGGCTACACCGACTACCCCGCGCTGGCTTGAGGCAGCGGCGCGCCGGCCCCGCCCTGCGGGATGCCGGCACGGTGCACCAGCGCCTCGAAAGCGTCTGGCGTGAGAGGGGGCGAAAACAGGTAACCCTGGAACAGGTGGCAACCCCGATCGCACAGGTAGCGCCATTGCGCCTCGGTTTCCACCCCCTCGGCAATCACCCGCAGGCCCAGGCTGCGGCCCAGCGTCAGCATGGACTCGACGATCGTGGCGTCGCTGCCGTTCTCCAGCAGGTCCTGCACAAAGCTCTTGTCGATCTTGAGCTCGTGCAAGGGCAGCCGCTTGAGGTAACTGAGCGATGAGAAGCCGGTGCCGAAATCGTCCAGCGACAGCGTCACGCCGTGCGCCTTCAGTTCGGCAAGCTTGCCGGCAATGGTCTGCAGGTCCTGCACCAGCACGCTTTCGGTGAGCTCGAGCCGCAGCCGCTCAGGTGCGACAGCGGCGGCCTGCAAGGTGGCCATGACCCGTGGCACGAAATCGCTCTGGTGCAATTGCGCGGCGCTCACGTTGACCGACAACACCAGCGGTGCCAGGGCCGGGTCGTGGGACCAGCGGGCGAGCTGGCGACAGGCTTCGGCCAGCACCCAATCGCCCAGCGGCAGGATCAAACCGGTGCGTTCGGCCAGTGGGATGAAGGCATCCGGCATGACCAAGCCCCGGGTGGGGTGGCGCCAACGCACCAGGGCCTCGGCCCCCACCACACCCTGGGTGGCGTCCACCTGCGGCTGGTAGTGCAACACCATCTGCCCGCGGGCCAGCGCCTTGCGCAGCTCGATCTGACGGGCCGTCAGCGGCGAAGCGTCGGTCTGCAGGATGTAGAGCATCACGAACAGCGTGGACACCGCCAGCACCCCGTTGATCCAGCTCCCCCACAGGCGCAGGGTGTCGGGCAGCTGGAAGCCGGCCACCCAATGGCCCTGGGTGGCCGAGAACACGAGGAACAGGGCCAGGCACAGCAGGGGTGCACCGCGCGCCAACCAGGGTTTTTCGTGGCGGAAAGCCACCAGCGCGAACACGGCCAGCGGCAGCAGGTACAGGTGCACCGAGCGCGGCGCCACTGCCGTCGGCACATCCAGCAACAGGGCTTGCAGCGTCAGCACCGCCAGCAGCACCGGCAGGATCACCAGTGAGGCAGCGCGCAGGTGCCCGCGGCACACCAGCGCCAGCACCGTCACACCCGAGGTGAGGATCACCAGATCGGACGCCACCAGCAGCCACAACCCCTGCGTGGCGAAATAGCCGCCCCACCACAGCGCGGCGACCACCATCACACCGCCCCCCGCCATCAGCATGCGCCGCACGCGGCGGCGGTGCAGCGCTTCCTCGGCCGAGAGGTCCCATTCGGCGGCAGCGCTGGGGCGGGGCAAGTTCATATTTCCATCATATCGGACTGTCGATGCGGATCCAGGTGGTCTTGGTTTCGGTGTACTTGTCGAAGGCGTGCAGCGACTTGTCGCGCCCCACCCCGCTCTGCCTGAAGCCGCCAAACGGCACGGTGATGTCGTCCTCGTCGTACTGGTTCACGTGGACCGTGCCGGCCCGCAGGGCCCGCGCCACGCCGTGCGCCTTGTTCAGGTCGCGCGTCCACACCGCCGCCTGCAGACCGTAGATGCTCTGGTTGGCCTGCCGCACCACGTCGCCCGCGTCGGTGAACGTCAGCACGCTCAGCACCGGCCCGAAGATTTCCTCGCGGGCAATGGTCATGTCGTTGCGTACCCCGTCGAAAATCGTGGGCTGCACGTAGCAGCCGCCCGCCACGGGCTCCACCGCCTCGCCACCGGCGAGCAGCTTGGCGCCTTCGGCCTTGCCGGATTCGATGTAACGCATCACCGTGTTGAGCTGGATGGTGTCCACCAGCGCACCCATCACCGTCTGCTTGTCCAGCGGGTTGGCGGGCTGGTAAGCCGGCACCTTGGCCAGGGCCTTTTCCAGGAAGGCGTCCTTGATGGACGCTTCCACGAACAGGCGCGACGGCGCATTGCAGCTTTCGCCCTGGTTGAAGAAGATGCTGCCCACGGCAGCCTCCACCGCCCGGTCCAGGTCGGGGCAGTCGGCAAACACGATGTTGGGGGACTTGCCGCCCAGCTCCGTCCAGGCGCGCTTGAGGTTGCTCTGCCCGGCCATCACGTGGATCTGCTTGCCCACGCGGGTGCTGCCGGTGAAGGCGATGCAGTCCACGTCCATGTGCAGCGCCAGGGGGCTGCCGGCCTCGGGCCCAAAGCCGGGCACCACGTTGAACACCCCGGCCGGGATGCCGGCCTCCAGCGCCAGTTCGGCCAGGCGCAACGCCGTCAACGGGGATTTTTCGCTCGGTTTGAGCACCACCGAGTTGCCCACGGCCAGCGCGGGGGCGATTTTCCAGGCCGCCATGATCATGGGGTAGTTCCACGGCACGATCACGCCCACCACGCCCACCGGCTCGCGGGTGATGAGCGCCAGCGCCGTGTCGGGCGTGGGGGCGATTTCGTCGTACACCTTGTCCACCGCCTCGCCATACCAGCGGATGCAATTGGCCGCGCTGTGCACGTCCACGCCCTTGGCGTACTTGACGGGCTTGCCCATGTCCAGGGTTTCGGTCAGCGCCAGCTCGTCGCCGTGCGCCTGGATCAGCTCCGCGAACTTGATGAGGATGCGCTTTCGCGCGGCGGGCGGCTTGCCGGCCCAGCGGCGGTCCTCGAAGGCGGTGCGGGCGGCCTGCACCGCGGCGTCGATATCGGCCTCTGCGCCGCGCGCGACCTGGGTCAGCACCCGGCCATCCACCGGGGAGATGCAGTCAAACACGGCGCCGCTGCGGGCCGCCATGCGCTGGCCGTTGATGACGGCGCGGCCGTCGAAGGTGGGGAGGGTCTGGGTGGTCATGGATGGGCTCCGGGCAGAGGGTGCAATTGGACCCATGGTAACGCCGAGTGACGGGTGTGACTGAAGCCACTTTGGAGCAGGGGCGGAGGGCCGGTGGGACATCACCGCGGTGCCCGGAAGCTGCGCTGGATTGAACGAAACGCGCGTCGAACCAACCAACAGGGAGTGAGTGTTCTGATACGTGCCATTGGTTCGAAGAACGATTCCTCGCCTGTCATGGCACTGCAGGGTCTGCCGAATCAAACGTAGCTTGGTAACATCGTGTGGCCCAAGCGTTGAGTAACTGGAGAGTACCGATGCGCCCCTCTCTCGCACTAAATCAACAGCGAACCACCGTGCGCGAAACCGCACGCCGCTTTCGTGTGGCCAATCCGCGCGTCTTTGGTTCTGTGTTGCATGGCACCGACCAAGACGGCAGCGATCTCGACCTGTTGGTGGACGCCCTGCCTGGTGCAACGTTGTTCGATTTGGGGGGCCTGCAAGACGAGCTGGAGTCGCTGCTTGGGGTCCATGTCGATGTACTGACGCCAGGTGACCTGCCCCTGAAGTTCCGTGCCCAAGTACTCGCAGAAGCACAGCCTGTATGAGCGCCTACCGCCTGCCGGACTATCTGGACCACATGCAACAAGCCGCTGCGGATGCGTGCAGCTTCGTAGAGGGTTTGGCCAAAGAAGACTTTCTGGAAGACAAGCGCACGCAACAGGCGGTCATCATGAGTCTGATCATCCTTGGTGAAGCCGCCACCAAGGTGATGGACGGCCACAGTGCTTTCACTCAGACCCATGCTCACATCCCGTGGCGCAGCATGCGCGGGATGCGCAACCGCATCGCCCACGGTTACTTCGACATCAACCTGGATGTGGTGTGGGACACCGTGCAGAGTGCGCTGCCTGTCTTGCTGGCGCAACTGCCCAAGGTGCGCCAAGCAGCGGGCGCCGAAGACGGTCACAAAGCGCCCTGAGCCGTCGCAGACGGCCCGGTCCAGCGCGTCACGCCCCCAACGCCTTCAACTCCTGCCGCGCGGCCGCCGCCATCTCGCGCTCGCGCTTGCGCGTGCTGCGCGCCACCCACACCGCGTAGCTCACGATCACCACCGTCACCGTCGCGATCAGGAGGGTGGCGGCCGCGTAGATGGTGGGGTTGATGCCGCGGCGTGCGTAGCCGAAGATCACCTGCGGCAGCGTGGTCACGCCCGGTCCAGAGAGGAATTCCGAGATCACCACGTCGTCGAACGACAGGGTGAAGGCCAGCAAGAATGCCGCCAGGATGGCCTGGAAAATGTTGGGCAACGTCACCAGGAAGAACACCTGGTGGGGCCGCGCACCCAGGTCCATGGCGGCCTCTTCGATGCGGCGGTCCATCTCCAGCAGGCGGCTCTGGATCACCACCATGCCATAGGCCATGCCGAGCAGGGTGTGGCCCAGGATGATGGTGAACATGCCGCGCTGGGGCCAACCAAAGACGTTCTGTGCACCCACGAACAGCAGCAGCAGCGACAGGCCGATGATCACCTCGGGCATGACCAGCGGCGCGTTCACCATGCCCGAGAAGATGGTGCGGCCCAGGAAGCGCCGGTAGCGCACCAGCACGAAGGCGGCAAAGGTGGCCAGCACGGCCGACAGCACGCCGGTCGTCAGCGCCACCTTGAGCGACAGCCAGAAGCCGTCGATGATCTTGGTGTCGTTCAGCAGGGCCTCGTACCAGCGCAGCGAAAACCCGGTGAAGCGCGCGTCCTGCCGGGTGCTGTTGAAGCTGAACACGATCATGAACAGCAGCGGCAGGTACAGGAAGGCGAACACCAGCGCCAGCCAGAACTTGCCGAAGTGCTTTTCGAGCAGCGCCCTCATGGCTTGCCTCCTTCGCTGCGGTCACCGGTGTAGTGGTAGTAGAGGGCCAGGGGCACGACGATGAGCGCGATCATCACCACCGCGAGCGCGGTCGCCTTGGGCCAGTCGTTGGCGGTGAACATCTCGTCCCACACCACGCGGCCGATCATGAGGTTGCTGGGGCCTCCCAGCAGCGAGGGAATGACGAACTCGCCCACGCAGGGAATGAACACCAGCATGAAGCCGGCGATGATGCCCGCTTTGGACAGCGGCACCGTCACCAGCCAGAAGGCCTTGAACGGGGTGGCCCCCAGGTCATAGGCAGCCTCCAGCAGGCGGAAGTCCATCTTCACCAGGTTGGCGTAGAGCGGCAGCACCATGAAGGGCAGGTACACGTAGGTCATGCCCACCAGCATGGACACGTTGGTGTAGAGCATCTGCACCGGCTCGCTGGTGAGGCCCACCGTCATGAAAAAGCGGTTGATGACGCCGTTGTCGCCCAGCAGCCCTTTCCACGCATAGACGCGCAGCAGGAAGGAGGTCCAGAACGGCAGCATCACCATCAGCAGCAGGGCCGGGCGCACGCTGGGTGCCGAGCGTGCGATGAAGTAGGCAAACGGGTAGCCAATGAACAGGCAGAGCAGCGCCGTGGCCAGCGCGTAGCCGATGGAGCGCACATAAGCATCGATGTAGAGCGTACGGAACCAGGGCGCGCCCTCGGTCACTCGGAAGATGGACAGGTAGTTCTCGTACTTCAGCCGCAGCACGCCGGCCTGGCCGTCCCACAGCGGCTTGAAGGGGTGGATGTCGCTGCCCATGTCCACGAAGCTGATGTACAGCAGGATGAGGAAGGGCAGGAAGAAAAAGACGAACAGCCACAGGTAAGGCACCCCGATGACGAAGCGCTTGCCGGGCAGGGACAACTGGAAGGCGGCCATCGACGTCTCCTTCAGTCGCGCAGCACCACCGCGTCGGTGTTGTCCCACCAGAAGAACACGTCGTCCTCCCAGGTGATGTCCAGCAGCTCGTGGCGCGACCCGTTGGGCTCGGTGATCTTGACCGTCTTGCCCTGGGGCGTGACCACGATGTAGGTGTTGTAGGAGCCGAAGTAGGCGATTTCCTTCACCCGGCCGGTGAACAGGTTGGCGCGCACGCCTTCGGGGCGCTGCTTGCCGATGCTGATCTTCTCGGGCCGCACGGCCACCGCGACCGCCATGCCCACGGCCCCACTGAGGCTGTGGCCCACCTGGACTTCACCCAGGGCCGTGGCCACCGCACAGCGGTCGGGCTCGTCGACCGACAGCTGACCGTCGAGCAGGTTGACGTTGCCAATGAAGTCGGCCACGAAGCGGTTGGCAGGGTATTCGTAGACCTCCTGCGGCGTGCCCACCTGCAGCACCCGGCCCTTGCTCATGATGGCGATGCGGTTGGCCATGGTCATGGCCTCTTCCTGGTCGTGCGTCACCATCACGCAGGTCACGCCCACTTTCTCGATGATGTTGACCAGTTCGAACTGGGTCTGCTCACGCAGCTTTTTGTCGAGGGCGCCCAGCGGCTCGTCGAGCAGCAGCAACTGCGGCCGCTTGGCCAGGCTGCGGGCCAGCGCCACGCGCTGCTGCTGCCCGCCCGAGAGCTGGTGCGGCTTGCGCTTGGCGTAGGGGGTGAGTTGCACCAGGCCCAGCATCTCGTCGACGCGCTGCTGGATCTCGGCCTTGGGCAGGCCCTCGCGCTTGAGGCCGAAAGCCACGTTTTCCCAGATGTTGAGGTGCGGGAACAGCGCGTAGCTCTGGAACATCATGTTCACCGGCCGCTCGTAGGGCGGCAGGCGCGCCACGTCCACACCGCCGAGCAGGATGCGGCCCGAGGTGGGCGTCTCGAAGCCGGCCAGCATGCGCAACAGGGTCGACTTGCCGCAGCCCGAGCTGCCCAGCAGCGCGAAGATCTCGCCCTTGCCGATGGACAGCGACACCTCGTCCACCGCCACCGTCTCGTCGAACTTCTTGACCAGTTTTTCCGTCACCAAATAGCCGTCGGGCCGGGAGGTGTCCGCCATGCTGCTGTCCTGTGCTGTGGGTTGTGTGCAAGAAAAAAGGGGCTGTCCCACCCTCGGTGAACAGCCCCGTCTGGTGCGCGTAGGACTCAGCGTCCGCGCTTGAAGGCGTTGTAGGTGTCGTTGACGACGCTGGCCATCTCGTTGGAGAAGCCACCGGTCGGGATCAGGCGCTCGGTGTCTTCGTCGCTCAGGAAGATGGTCTTGTTGCCCTTGACCTCTTCGTTGATGAGCGGCAGCGCGGCCTTGTTGCCGGTGGGATAGTTCATCTCGTTGGCCATGGCAGCGGCGTTTTCGGCGCGCAGGAAGAAGTCAATGAACTTGTGGGCATTGCCGACGTGCTTGGCGTCCTTCGGGATGGCCATGGTGTCGATGAACACCAGACCGCCCGTCTTGGGCAGCAGCGGGGTGATCTCGTCCTTGCCGCCCATTTCCTTGACGCGGTCGGCAGCGATGTTGATGTCGCCCGACCAGCCCACGAACACGCAGGCCTTGCCGCCGGCGATGTCGTCGATCATGGTGCTGGAGAACAGCCGGATGTCGGGTCGCACCTTGGCCAGCATTTCGGCGGCGGCCTTGAAGTCGTCGGCGCTGTCGCTGTAGGGGGGCTTGCCGACGTAGTGCAGCGCGACCGGCAGGATTTCAGACGGGGAATCCAGCAGCGCAATGCCGCAGGACTTCACCTTGCGGGTGTATTCCGGGTTGAACACTAGGTCCCAGGCGTTGTCGGGCATGGGGGTGTTGCCCAGGGCCTTCTGCACCTTCTGCTTGTTGACGCCGACGGTGGTGAAGCCCCAGGCCCAGGGCACAAAGTGCTGGTTGCCCGGGTCCACCGCCGCGATCTTCTCCATGAACTCGGGGTCGAGGTTGGCGTAGTTGGGGATCTTGCTGCGGTCGATCGGCTGGTAGAGGCCGCCGTCGATCTGCTTCTTGCCGAAGCCGGCGGTGGGCACCACGATGTCGTAGCCGGAGTTGCCGGCGACCAGCTTGGCGTGCAGCGCCTCGTTGGTCTCGAAGGTGTCGTAGTTGACCTTGATGCCAGTTTCCTTCTCGAAATCGGCCAGCATGGTTTCGGTGATGTAGTCGGGCCAGTTGTAGATGTTGAGCACCTTGGGCTCTTCTTCCACAGGGGCGGCCACCGGCGCGACGGCCACGGGCTCTTCTTTTTTGCCGCAAGCCGCCAGGAAGACGGCGGACAGGGCCAGGGCCAACAGTTTCTTGTTCATGCACATGCTCCAGAATGGTTCATGGGTCCAACGATGGAAATGCCCGCGTGGAGCAAGCAATATCCACACCTGCCGGCATTCTAGTCAGCGATTTCAGAAAATCTCTCGCCGCTGCAATTCTGCCAGAGTCAGATCGAGGGCTTGGCGGATCAGATCCATCATTTCATCGACCTGGCCACGGGTCATGCACAGCGGGGGCGCGATGATCATGCGGTCGCCCACGGCCCGCATGATGAGGCCGTTGTTGAAGCAGTGCGCCCGGCAGACCATGCCCACGGCCAGTTCTTCGGGGAAATGCTGGCGGGTCGCCTTGTCCTTCACCAGCACCAGCCCGGCCACGAAGCCACAGGTTTCGGCGTCGCCCACCAACGGGTGGTCTTTGAGTTCGGCAAAGCGCTGTGCCAGGTAGGGGCCCACGTCGTCGCGCACGCGGCCGGGCAGGTTGTCGCGCGCCATCACGTCGAGGTTGGCCAGCGCCACCGCGCAGGCCACCGGGTGGCCGCTGTAGGTGTAGCCGTGGTTGAACTCGCCGCCCTTCTCGATCAGCACCTGGGCCACGCGGTCGCCCACCAGCACGCCACCCAGCGGGACGTAGCCGCTGGTCACGGCCTTGGCGAAGGTCACCAGGTCGGGCCGGATGCCGAATTTTTCGTAGGCAAACCAGTGGCCCAGGCGGCCGAAGGCGCAGATCACCTCGTCGGAAATGAGCAGGATGCCGTACTGGTCGACGATGCGCTGGATCTCGGGCCAGTAGGTGTCGGGCGGGATGATGACGCCGCCAGCGCCCTGCACCGGCTCGGCAATGAAGGCGGCCACCTTGTCCGGGCCGATTTCAAGGATCTTCTCTTCCAGCCAGCGGGCGGCACGCAGGCCGAAGGCGTCCTTGCTTTCGCCGGGTTCGGCCAGTTCGTAGTAGTAGGGCTGCTGGATGTGGGTGATGTTGGGGATGGGCAGGTCGCCCTGGGCGTGCATGCCGCTCATGCCACCCAGCGAGGCGCCGGCCATGGTGGAGCCGTGGTAGGCGTTGAGGCGGCTGATGATGACCTTGCGCTGTGGCTGGCCCATCAGGTCCCAGTAGCGGCGCGCCATGCGCACGTTGGTGTCGTTGCTTTCGCTGCCGCTGGAGCTGAAGAACACGTGCTGGAAGCGGCGGCCGCCCACGGCGGGTGCCAGCTCGGCCAGCCGGGCCGCCAGCCGCACGGCGGGTTCGTTGGTGGTCTGGAAGAAGCTGTTGTAGAAGGGCAGCTTCAGCATCTGGGCGTGGGCGGCATCGGCCAGTTCGCGCCGGCCGTAGCCGGCGTTCACGCACCACAGGCCGCTCATGGCGTCGAGGATCTTGTGGCCCTCGCTGTCCCACACGTAAATGTCGTCGGCATGGGTGATGACGCGCGCGCCCTTGGCCGCCAGGCCCTTGTGGTCGGTGAACGGGTGCAGGAAGTGGGCACTGTCGAGCGCCTGCAGTTCGGCGGTGCTCAGGCGCTTCGGGTCGGTGGGTGCGTTCATGCGGGTCTCCGTTCGGTCGGGGGCTGGGGCGGTGCGGTCAGACGTGCAGCAGCAGGTGCTCACGCTCCCACGGGGAAATCACTTTCATGAACTCCTCGAACTCGAGTTCCTTGATTTCGGTGTAGATGCTGACGAAGCCCTCGCCCAGCACCTCGTGCAGGTCGGTTTCGCGGCGCAACCAGTCCAGCGCCTCGCCCAGGCTGCGCGGCAGGCTGTAGGCCGAAAGGTAGGCGTCGCCCTTCATTTCGGGCTTGGGCTTGATCTTGTTCTTCAAGCCCAGGTAGCCACAGGCGAGCGTCATGGACAACGCGACGTAGGGGTTGGCGTCGGCGCCGATGACGCGGTTTTCGATGCGGCGCGCCTGCGGACTGGCGATGGGCGAACGGATGCCGACGGTGCGGTTGTCGTGCCCCCACTCGATGTTGATGGGTGCGGCGGTGTGCCGGCTGAGGCGGCGGTAGCTGTTGACATAGGGCGCCACCAGGGCCATGGCCGCGGGCACGTAGCGCTGCAGGCCGCCGATGTAATGGTAGAAGGCCTCGGACGGGGAGCCATCGGGGTTACTGAAGATGTTGCGGCCAGTGGCCTTGTCCACGATGCTCTGGTGGATGTGCATGGCGCTGCCCGGCTCGCCCGCGATGGGCTTGGCCATGAAGGTGGCGTACATGTCGTGGCGCAGCGCCGCTTCGCGCACCGTGCGCTTGAAGAAGAACACCTCGTCGGCCAGGCCCAGCGGGTGGGCGTGGAAGAAGTTGATCTCCATCTGCCCGGCGCCAATCTCGTGGATCAGCGTGTCCACGTTCAGGCCCATCTTGTCGCAGTAGTCGTAGATTTCCTCGAACAGCGGGTCGAACTCGTTGACCGCGTCGATGGAATAGGCCTGGCGCGAGGTTTCGGCCCGGCCGCTGCGGCCGATGGGCGGCTTGAGCGGGGTGTTGGAGTCGGTGTTGCGGGCGGTGAGGTAGAACTCCAGCTCCGGCGCCACCACCGGGTCCCAGCCTTCGGCGGCGTAGAGGTCGCAGATGTGGCGCAGCACGCTGCGCGGCGCGAAGGGCACGAGCTTGCCTTCGTGGTCGAAACAGTCGTGGATGACCTGGGCCGTGGGGTCGGTGGCCCACGGCACGATGCGCACGGTGGTCGGGTCCGGGCGCAACTGCATGTCGCGGTCGGTCGGGTCGATCACGTCGTAGTACGGGCCGCTCTGCGGGAATTCGCCGGTCACGCCCATGGCCACGATGCCCTGGGGCAGGCGCATGCCGCGGTCTTCGGTGAACTTTTCGCGCGGCAGGATCTTGCCGCGAGCCACGCCGGTGAGGTCGGGCACCAGGCACTCCACCTCGGTGACGCGGCGCTGGTTGAGCCAGTGCTCGAGCTCGTTGAAATTCTGGGGGACTTTGTTGTCTATGGTCATCTGGGGCCTCCGGTGGTTCGCTGCAGGCATTGTGAAGGCAATGCCACCCGGCAGGCTCAAGGTTTTTCGGGTTCGCTGGCCCAGGCGTGGCCTTCGCTCAGCCGGGTGGCCTGGCGTTGGCGCACGGCTTCGCCAAAGGCACGGAAAATGGCGCTGTAGAACAGGTTTTCCCAGCAGCGCCACTCGGGGTGCCACTGCACGGCCACGGCAAAGGTGCGCGCACCTTGCACTTCGAAGGCCTCCACCAGCCCATCGGGCGCGTGGGCCAGGGGTGTGAGGCCGGGCGCGAGGCGACCGATGCCCTGCCCGTGCAGCGAGTTGACCATCGCCCGCTGACCACCGGCCCATTGCGCCATCACACTGCCGGCCACGATCTGGATCGGGTGGCTGGGCGCGTACTGGCGGTCGATCGGTGCGTCGTCGGGTTCGCGGTGGTCCATCAGGTCGGCGACGTCGTGCACGGCCTGGTGCAGGCTGCCGCCGAGCGCGACGTTGATCTCCTGGAAACCCCGGCAGATGCCCAGCAGCGGCACGCCCTGCTCGACGCAGGCCCGCACCAGCGCCAGGGTGAGCGAATCGCGCTCCGGGTCCAGCGGCAGGCTGGGGTCGAGGACGTCTTGGTCGAAATGGGAGGGGTGGACGTTGGACGGCGAGCCGGTGAGCATCACGCCGTCCACCCACGACAGCAACTGCGGCACCTGCGCGGCATCGGCCAGCGGGAACATGACGGGCTGGGCATGGGCCCCCACTTTCACGGCGCGGGCGTATTTGTCGCCGAGCAGGAGAAAGGGCATCTGATGGCCGTGGTCGCCGAGCAGGCGGTGGTCGGCCGGCAGCCAGACCATGCACGGGGGGGTAGGGGTTGCGGCTTCCATACGTGAAAACCATTCTGCAAGGGAAATTGGTTCAGAATGGGGGCCACTTGAGGCAGGTGCATGGTGCCAATGACAGCCGCAGCGCCCGCCATTCTGCCCCGCGTCACCCCACCGTCACCCACCATGTTGTCCGAATACCTGCTGGCCGAGATGGCCCGCGCTGGCGAGGCGGCCGAGCTGCCGCTGCACCGGCGCCTGTACGAAGCCCTGCGGCGCGCCCTGCTCGATGGCAAGCTGGTGGCCGGCGACCGGTTGCCTTCCAGCCGCGACCTGGCGCACGACCTGGCGCTGTCGCGCAACACGGTGGTGGCGGCGCTGGGCCAGCTCACGGTGGAAGGCTACCTGGTGAGCCATGTGGGCAGCGGGACCTACGTGCACGACCACGTGCCCCAGCGCGCCACGCGCCAGTGGGCGCCCATGGCGGTGCCTGCGGCACGCCTGTCGGCCAGGGGTGAGGCGCTCACCCAGCGCCACCGAGCCAGCGACCTGGAAATCCAGCCCTTCGTACCGGGCGCGGCGGACTTCAGCGCCTTCCCCGTGGCCCTGTGGCAGCGCCTGCAGAACAAGCACTGGCGCGCGGCCTACCCCGAGATGCTGGACTACAACGATTCGGGCGGCTACGGCCCGCTGCGGCGGGCGGTGGCCGATTACCTGCGCGTGTTCCGCAGCGTGCGGCTGGACGCCGATCAGGTCCTCATCACCAGCGGCACGCAGCAGTCGCTGGAGTTGTGTGCGCACCTGCTGGCCGACCATGGCGACACGGTGTGGCTGGAAGACCCGGCCTACTGGGGCGCGGTCAAGGCCTTCACGGCCACGGGCCTGGCCATCCACCCCGTGGCGGTGGACGACGAAGGCATCGCCCCCGGCGAGGCCGACGAACAGCGGCCGCCCCGGCTGATCTACGTGACGCCGTCGCACCAGTACCCCACGGGCGCGGTGATGTCGCTGGCGCGGCGCCAACAGTTGCTGGCCAGCGCGAGCCGCTGCAACGCCTGGGTGCTGGAAGACGACTACGACAGCGAGTTCCGCTTCAGCGGGCCGCCCATCTCGTCGCTGGAAGGGCTGGACGAGGAGGGCCGGGTGCTCTACATGGGCACGTTCTCGAAGGTGCTGTACCCGGGGCTGAAGCTGGGTTACCTGGTGGTGCCCAAGACGCTGGTGCACGCCTTCAAGCAGGCGCACTACGACCTGAACCGCCCGGGCCAGATGCCGCTGCAGGCCGCGCTGGCCGAATTCATCGAGATGGGCCACTTTGCCAGCGCCCTGCGCCGCGCCCGCCAGACATACGCCGAACGCCGCCAGCTGCTGGTGGACGCGCTGGCGCCCGTGCTGAGCAGCGGGGTCGGGCGCATCCACGGTGCGGCGCAGGGGCTGCACCTGTGCCTGCGGCTGCCGGGGCACGCGGACGATCGGGCCATTGCCGCACAGGCCGCCCGCGAGGGCCTGACCGTGCGGCCGCTGTCGGCCTACTGCCTGCAGCGGCAGGACTTGCGCGGGCTGGCCATCGGCTACGGGTATGCGGCACCAGAGGCCATCCAGCGGCACGGGGCGCAACTTTGCGAGTTACTGGGCAAAACGGCTTCATGCTCATCAAAATAATGTGCCTGCTGAATGAGATCGCCCCGCCGTCTGAAACATGTAACCTACAGTCTTTAACCCAGATACGGGTATCGAAAAAACTCAGGGCATGTTCGAGCAAACCATCAAAAACATCGTTGACATCCTGCGCAAAGACACAGGCTGTACCTGCGAGATCAAGAACATGGGCAACGCCGGGCGCAATGACGGCGAGTACTACGCGCCACGTCCGCTAATCCATTGACACATGAACTCATCGGTTGAACGCGACATTGCCCTGATCGACGAACTGCGTGCCCTGCCTGCCGAGGCGGCCTGGGTAGAGTTCAAGGGCAACAACACCGACCCGGACATGATCGGCGTGCGTTGCTCCGCCCTGTCAAATGCAGCGCGTATCGAAGGCCGGGACACCGCTTATATGCTGTGGGGCATTGAGGACGGCAGCCATGCGGTCATCGGCACCGACTTCAACCCCGACACCAAGAAAAAGGGAAGCCAGCCATTGCCCCTTTGGCTAGCCAACAGCTTGCAACCGAGCATCGCCTTCGGTTTTCGGGTAGTTTCGCATCCACAGGGGCTTGTGGTGTTGCTCGAAATCCCGGCGGCCACCGGCGCCCCAGTGACGTTCAATGGTGTGGCCTACATCCGCATTGGAAGCGCGACACCCAAGCTAACGGACTATCCGCCGCGTTATCAGCAACTGATCGAGCGTTTGCAGCCCTATCGCTGGGAACAAGGCGTGGCATGTCAACACGTGACTGGGGACCGTGTGCTGTCCTTGCTGGATTACAGCCAATACTTTCGTCTCACCAAGCAACCGCTACCAGACAACCGTGCTGGAATTTTTGACAAGCTAGAGGGCGACCGGCTTATTGTGCGTGACGTGGGCGAGCGCTGGAACATCACCAACTTGGGGGCAATTTTGTTCGCCTCCAAGCTGAGTGATTTCGAATCCAGTCTGGCACGCAAAGCGGTGCGCCTGGTGGCCTATGCGGGCAAAAACCGGGCAGCCACCGTCACGCACCGACACGATGGGCAAAAGGGTTATGCCGTTGGCTTTGAAGGCTTGGTGGACTATCTGAACGGTTTGTTGCCCAAAAACGAACACATCGGCGCTGCGCTGCGTGTGGCACAACCTTTGTTCCCCGAGCTGGCGATCCGAGAACTTGTAGCTAACGCACTGATCCACCAAGACATGACGGTGACAGGTTCCGGGCCACAAATTGAACTATTTCAGGACCGAATAGAGATCAGCAACCCCGGAGCACCCTTGGTAAAACCCGAGCGCATGGTCGATTTGCCACCTCGGTCTCGCAACGAAACTTTGGCTTCGCTGATGCGACGCATGGGCATGTGCGAAGAGCAAGGTAGCGGGCTCGACAAGGTGCTGGAACAGGTGGAGTTGTTCCAGTTACCCGCGCCTCTGTTTCGGACCGAAGAGAACTCAACTCAAGTAGTGCTCTACGGGCCACGCGGCTTTGCCGACATGACGCCCGAAGAACGGGTTCGGGCCTGCTACTTTCACGCAGTGTTGAAATTCTTGAGCGGCGACAAGATGAAAAACGCCTCTTTGTGTGCCCGGCTCGGCATCCCTGCAAGAAATGCTGCGCAAGCAACTACCGTCATCAACAAGGCTCTGGGCGTCGGCCTGATCCGGGTTGCCGACCCGGAACATCCAAGGGCCGGTTACGTACCACACTGGGCGTAGTTTCTTGATCCAGTTTTGATTCCCGCTGGATTCCGAGCGGATGAGGTTGATCGAACCTCAACAAAATCAATCACTTAAGTTCTGTCTTCTGGCCGATTTTTTCTTGATCCGGTTTTGATTGACACCGGGAGAGCCCCGTGAACGACGCTGCGGTCAACCTGGGGCCACCGGATCAAATTCAGAGGACCTTTGTGGAATTTCAACACCTGCTCAACGCCTGACCTGGTGCTTTCAACCCAGCGCATCGCGCAACCGGTGCCACAGCATGCCCAGCGCCAGCACGGGCGTGCGCAGCATGGGCCCGCCGGGAAAGTTGCGGTGCTTCAGCCGCGCGAACACGTCAAACCGCCCGGCCTGGCCCGCCACGGCTTCGGCCACCAGCTGGCCCGCCAGGCCCGTGAGCGCCACACCGTGGCCGCTGAAGCCTTGCAGGTAATAGATGTTTTTGCCCACGCGCCCGAAGTCTGGCGCGCGGTTCATGCTGATGTCCACGAAGCCACCCCAAACGAACTCCACCGGCACGCTCGCCAGTTCCGGGAAGATGGCCGCCATGCGCTGCTGCATCACCGCCTGCAGGCGCGGCGGCGTCATGGTGGTGTAGCTCACGCGGCCGCCAAACAGCAGCCGCAAGTCGGCGCTGAAGCGGAAGTAGTCCAGCACGAAATTGTTGTCACACACCGCCGCACGGTTGGGGATGAGCCGCTGGCACAGCTCGGGCGCCAGCGGCGCCGTGCCGATGATGTAGGTGCCCACCGGCATGATGCGCGGATGGACTTGCGGCAGCACGCCGGGCCCGTGTTCGGCCAGGGTGCAGTTGCCCGCCACCACCGCGTGGCTGGCGCGCACCGTGCCTTGCGCCGTGTGCGCCACCACGCCGCCGCTGGTCTGCGCCAGCGATCGCACCGGCGTGTGTTCGTGGATGGTCACCCCCAGGCCCTGCGCCGCGCGCGCCAGCCCCAGGCCATACTTGAGCGGGTGCAGGTGGCCCGACAGCCGTTCGTACCCCGCGGCGTGGTAACGCTTTGAACCGATGAAACGCTGCACCTCGGCCCCGGTGGCCACCTCGCAACGCAGGCCGTAGTCGCGCTCCTGCGCCTCCAGGTCGGCCAGCAGGGCTTTGGCCTTGCCCGGCGAATCGGCCACGTACAGGTAGCCCTTCACCCGGTCGCAATCGATGCTGTGCTGCGCAATGCGCTGGTCGATGAGGTCCAGCGCCTGCAGCGACATGTCCCAGGCGCGGCGGGCGTCTTCGCGGCCCAGTTGCTGCTCGAACGGGCCCTGGCCCGAAGCAAAGCCCACGATGGCCTGCCCCCCGTTGCGCCCGCTGGCGCCGGAGCAGATGCGGTCCGCCTCCAGCGCCACCACGCGCAGGCCGCGTTGCGCCAGTTCCAGCGCCGCACTCAGGCCCGCAAAGCCCGCGCCCACCACCAGCACGTCGGCCTGGGTGTCGCCCTGCAAAGGGGGCAGGGCCGGGCCGCGCGCTGCGCTGGCCTCGTAATAGCTGCGCTGGTTGAGCTGTGTGTCGGACTTGAGCAGCGAGGGCTTGAACACCATGGCTCAGCCCCCCCGCCGCGCCACTTGCCCGCTCAGGTAGGTCCATACAAAAGTGGCGGCAGCGTGGCTGGCCAGTTCCGCGTGGTCGTAGGCCGGGGCCACCTCCACGCAGTCCATGCCCACCCAGTTGAGCCCAGCCAGCTCTTCCAGGAAAGTGAGCACTTGCGAACTGGTCATGCCGCCGGGCTCCGGCGTGCCCGTGCCGGGGGCAAAGGCCGGGTCCAGGCAATCGATGTCCAGCGTCAGGTACACCGGCCGCTGGCCGATGCGTTCGCGCATGGCCTGCAGCATCGGTGCCAGCCCGGCACCGTCCAGCCCGCGCAGCGCACGCGCCGTGAAAATCTGCCCGCCCTGGTCCTGCACGTAGTCCCGCGCGGCACGCACCCCGCTGGAGCGGATGCCGATCTGCACCGTGTGCGCCGGGCTCACCAGCCCTTCCTGCAGCGCCTCGTAAGTCCAGGTGCCGTGGCCGGAAGGCTCGCCGAAGTGGTCTTCCCAGGTGTCGCAATGGGCGTCGAAGTGCACCAGAGCCAGCGGTTCGCCGTGCTGCTGGCGGGCAGCGCGCAACAGGGCCAGCGTCACCGAATGGTCGCCCCCCAGGAACACGCAGTGGTGGCGGGCCATCAGCGCGGCGGCCTGGCGCTGGATGTGGGCACGCACGTCGGGCAGGGGTGAAG
>JAUWAE010000084.1 GCA_030602185.1 Comamonadaceae bacterium | reverse complement strand
CGGCTCCGAGGCCATCGACAGCAACCGCGCCCTCGCCGCCCTGGTGCAGCAGGCGCTGGTGCAGGCCGGCCTGCCGGCCGACGCGGTACAGCTCGTGCCCACCACCGACCGCGAGGCCGTGGGCCAGCTCATCGCCATGCCCGCGTATGTGGACGTGATCATCCCGCGCGGCGGCAAGGGGTTGATCGAGCGCATCAGCCGCGAGGCCAAGGTGCCCGTCATCAAGCACCTGGACGGCAACTGCCACACCTACGTGGACGCCCCCTGCGACATCGACATGGCGGTGAAGGTGGCCGACAACGCCAAGACGCAGAAGTACAGCCCATGCAATGCGACCGAGAGCCTGCTCGTGGCGCGCGGTGTGGCGGGCGAATTTTTGCCGAAGATTGGCGACATTTACGCGCAGAAGGGTGTGGAAATGCGCTGTTGCCCCGAATCGAAGGCGATCCTGGCCAGCGTGCCCGGCGCCCAGCTGAAGGACGCGACCGAGCAGGACTGGAGCGAGGAGTACCTGGCCCCCATCATCAGCGTAAAGGTGGTGGCCGGCGTGGACGAAGCCATTGCCCACATCAACCGCTACTCCAGCGGCCACACCGAGGCCATCCTGACCACCGACCACGTGCATGCGCAGAAGTTTTTGCGCGAGGTCGATTCCAGCAGCGTGATGGTCAACGCCAGCACCCGCTTTGCCGATGGTTTCGAGTACGGGCTGGGCGCGGAAATCGGGATTTCGACCGACAAGTTCCATGCCCGCGGCCCGGTGGGGGTGGAGGGCCTGACATCGCTGAAGTACGTGGTGCTGGGCGAGGGCGAAGTGCGCGGCTGACGCGGCATGGCAGCGTGCCTGCAGGTGCAGCCCCAGGCGGCAAAAGCCCTGTCGCCGGCGGCGCAGGCCTTCAACCGGGCCTTGCAGCGGATCGAAAAACTGCACACCCAGCTCGACGAACTGGAGCGCACCTGTCGTGCCCACCAGGCGGCCCTGGCCCAATCGGTGCAGCCCCTGCGTGAACAGCACACCGCGGCGATGCGGCAGCTGCTGGAACGCCTGTGCGCCCACCTCGACGGCTCCGCGCAGGGCTTGAGCCAGACCCAGCGCAGCACCCTGCGCGACATCGTCTGCGGCATGGCGATCGCCCTAGCGGAGCAGGGCGTGCCCGGCATGGAGGCGCTGCACGACCGCCACAGCCCGCAGACCCTGGCCCAAAAACGGAAGGAAGACGGCGAGGTCCTGCGCCAGACCCTGGACGACCTGATGGGCCAGTTCACTGGGGAAGACCTGAACCTGGACGCCGACAGCGACGACCCCGAGGCGATGCTGCAGGCGGCCATGGCGCAGTTGCGGGCACGCGCCAGGCAGGAGGAAGCCGAGCGGCAGGCCAGGGCCGAAGCCCGCCAGGCCCGCCAGGCGGCCCGGCAAGCCAGAAAGGGCGCGACCGCCAAACAGCAGCAGGCCGCCCAGGCCCTGAAGGACGCCGACACCAGCCTGCGCCACATCTACCGCCAGCTGGCCAGCGCCCTGCACCCCGACCGCGAGCCCGACCCGGCCGAACGCCAGCGCAAGAACGCGCTGATGGGCGAAGCCAATGCCGCCTACGAACGCAAAGACCTCGTGGCCCTGCTGCGCCTGCAGCTGCAGGCCGAACTGGTCGATCCCGACCACCTGGAGCGCGTGTCCGACGAGCGGCTACAGCACCTGACGCTGTTGCTCAAGCAACAGGGGGCCGATCTGGACAAGCAGCGGCAACTCGAACAGCAACGCTGGGCTGCCACCTTCGACCTGCCCTGGGGCCTGTCGCTCAAGCCCCAGGACCTGCGGCAGTGCCTGAATGCCGAAGTGCTGACGTGGGAAGCGGCAATCCGTGGCGTGCTGGCCGATGTGCATGCGGCCAGTGAGCTCCACACGCTGAAGCCCTGGCTCAACGAGCAGCGCCGGCTGGCCCGGCAGGCCGAACGGGGCGAAGCGCTCCTGGGCCCCACCCCATTTGACAACAGGCCTTGGTAACCCCTCTCAACCACCCGCCCTGGCGCGGGACTGCGCCCGGTGCAAACCCCACTGTGATGCCAGTGCCAGCAAGGAAAACCCGAGCATCAGCGCCGCCAGCAACGCCACGCTGACCGGGTCGATCGCGCCCACGCTGTAGCTGCCGGCCGCCCCCATCACCTGCTGCATCAGCCCCGCCACGGCCGCGGCCGAACCCGCCAATGCGGGGATCTGGCCCACCGTGCCCGCCAGCGTGGGCGGCACCAGCAGGCCGTGGCCCAGGCCCACCAGCAGCAGCGGCACCGTCATGGACCAGTGCACCGGCACCTCAAACAGCGCCAGCCCCAGCATCAGCACCGCACCGGCCAGCGTCAGCCACTGGCCGCGGACCATCAGTTCGCGCCCACTCACGCGGTGTATCCAGCGGCCCGTCAGGAAACTGCCGGCAATGTACGACGCCGTCATGCACAGCACGAACCAGCCCACCTGCGAAGCACCCACACCGTGTTGCGCCAGCACGACCGGCGCCCCGCTCAGGAACGCGTACAGCGTGGCGTAAATAAAGCCGAGCATGGCCACGTGCCACACGTACACCGGCAGGCGGGCCAGCTGCCAGTACCCCCGCCACAGGCCGGTGGCGGCTGCGTGCGTGGCACCGTGCACGGGCTGGGCCGCCGCCTGTTTGCCGCCCGGCAACCCCCACCACACCGCCACCAGCAAGCCCAGCGCCAGCGCGGCCGACAACCAGAAGTTGCTGGCCCACCCCAGGCGGTCGTGCAGCTGGCCGCCGAGCAGGGTGGCCAGCGGCGGCGTCACGCCCATGGCCATGCCCACCCAGGCCATGATGCGGGTGCGGTCGTTGCCCTGGTACAGGTCCTGCACCAACGCCCGGCCCACCACCACCCCGGCCGCCGTGCCGGCGCCCTGCAGGCCACGCGCCAACGTCAGGGCCTCGATGCCGGTGGCCAGTGCCGCCAGCACAGAACCCACCGCCGCCAGCACCAGCCCACCCAGCAGCACCGGGCGGCGGCCGTGGCGGTCCGACAGCGGGCCGTACAGCAGCTGCATCACCCCGAATGCCGCCACGTAGGCCGCGAACGTCAGCTGCACCTGGGCGGTGGACACACCGAAGGTGGTCACCCAAGACGGCATCGAGGGCAGGCACAGCGCCATGGCCAGCATGCCGTAAGCCATCTGCGCCAGCAGCAGGGCCAGTCTGCCGCGGTGGGGCGTCATGCCGGCTGCGGGCCCAGCACCTTGGCCAGCCGCGCCATGAACGCCGCCGGCAGCGGCGCCACCTTCTTCACCTCGGGCTGCACAAACACAATGCCAATCTTGCCGCGCGCCACGTCGCGGCTGGTGGCTTTTTCCCGCATCTGGAAGGCCAGGTCAAAGCCGTATTTGTTGAACTCGGTCGGCTCCATGGAGACGCACATCACCTCGCCATGAAACCCTTCGGACTGGTACTGCGCCCCAATGTCGCTCACCACGATGGGGTACCCAGCCACATTGCCCTCGTTGTAACCCAGCGCCTTGAAAAAGCGCACGCGCGCCTCGGACACCAGCGTCAGCAGTTGCGCGTTGTCAAGATGGCCGCCCTGGTTCACGTGGCTGATGTAGATCTGGATGTCGGTGGCGAAGCGAAAGTGTCCGGGCGTGTCGAAGTGGAGACGGGGCATGTGGTGACAACAGGAAACGTTTTGAGTAACGCCATTGTCCTGCAAGGGATGCGGTGCCGCGCCACAATGCATCCATGAGCAAAGCCCTGAACACCATTTTCCTGTCCATGCTGGACCTGGTGGCCGTGCGCGAAGGTGGCACGGTGGCCGATGCACTGGCCATTGCCCTGCGCACGGCGCAGCACGCCGAACGCCTGGGCTTCCAGCGCTACTGGCTGGCCGAGCACCACAACATGGCCGGCATCGCCAGTTCGGCCACGGCGGTGCTGGTGGGCCACATCGCGGGCGGTACCCAGCGCATACGCGTTGGCTCCGGAGGTGTGATGTTGCCCAACCACGCGCCGCTGGTAGTGGCCGAGGCCTTCGGGACCCTGGCCGAGCTCTACCCCGGCCGCATCGACCTGGGCCTGGGCCGTGCGCCCGGCACCGACGGCCCGACCATGCGCGCCCTGCGCCGCGACCGGGTGGAAACCGAGGACGATTTCCCGCGCGACGTGGCCGAGTTGCAGCGCCTGCTGGGCGATCCTCAGCCCGGCCAGCGGCTGATCGCCATGCCCGGCTCCGGGACTCATGTGCCGATCTGGCTGCTGGGTTCCAGCCTGTTTTCGGCGCAGTTGGCGGCAGAAAGGGGTCTGCCGTTCGCATTTGCCTCCCATTTCGCACCCCGCCTGCTGCTGCAGGCGATTGAGCTGTACCGCAGCCGTTTCCGCCCCTCGGCGGCACTTGCCCAGCCCTATGTGGCCATCGGCGTGCCGCTGATTGCCGCACCCACCGACGACGAAGCCGAGTTCCTGGCCAGCAGCACCTACCAGCGCGTGCTGGGCATCCTCACTGGCGACCGCCGCCGGCTGCAACCGCCAATGGCGGACTTCTGGCAGCAGGTCGACGGGCGTGCCCGCGCCGCCATTGGCGATTTCCTGGCCGCGGCCGTGATCGGTGGGCCCGACACGGTGCGACAGGGGCTCCAACGCCTGGCCGATCTGACCGACGCCGACGAGTTCATCCTGGTGAGCGATGTGTACGACCCCGCATGGCGTCTGCGCTCGCTCGACATCGCGGCGGGCGCCATGCGTACGACCCAGGCGCCTGAGGTCATGCCCTCATGACAACCATTCCCGGCATGCCCGTCATCGGCAGGCCACGCAAGGGGTGGCACCGCCTTGCCGTTGCCTGGCTGGCCACGGTCACCGTTGCCTCGGCCTCTGCCGCCGGCGCGGCCGGCCCCGCCCGGGTGCCCCTGGACGGTTGGGCCATCGACCAGACGGAAGTAACAATCGGAGATTTCGCCCGCTACGTGCAGGCCACGGGGGTGGTCACCGAAGCGGAGCGCCAGGGTGGCGGCATGGAGTATGTCGGCGGCTGGCAGCGTCGCCCCGGCTGGACCTGGCGCGCGCCCGACGGCCAGGCCCAGGCCGACCCGCGCTTGCCCGCCGTGCACCTCACCCAGCCCGAAGCCGAGGCCTACTGCCGCTGGGCCGGCGGCACGCTCCCCACCGCGGCACAATGGCGGCAGGCGGCCTACACCGAGCTGCGCGCATCGCCTCCGCCGCCTTGGGTGCGTGGCCGCACCTACCCCTGGCCCACAGGTGATCGGCCAGAGGGCGCCAACACCTCGGGTGCCGACCCCTGGCCCCGGGCCGCACCTGCGGGCGTCACCCGGGCTGGGGTCAATGGCCTGTACGACATGGGGGCCAATGTGTGGGAATGGGTGTCGGACGCGCGGGGGGAGGAGCGCCGCACCATGGGCGGCTCCTGGTGGTACGGCCCAGAGCAGATGCGCGCCGACGTCGACGCCTGGAAGCCCGCGAACTTTGCTGCGGTGTACATCGGCTTTCGCTGCGTCTATCCCCTCCAAGGCCGATAATCCGTCCCATGTCTACCAAACACCGAGTCGTCGTCGGCCTGTCCGGCGGCGTGGATTCTGCCGTCAGTGCGTACCTGCTCAAGCAGCAGGGGCACGAGGTCATCGGCATCTTCATGAAAAACTGGGAAGATGACGACGACAGCGAATACTGCTCCAGCCGCCAGGACTGGCTAGACGCCGCCAGCGTGGCCGACGTGATCGGCATCGACATTGAGCACGTGAACTTCGCCGCCGAGTACAAGGACCGGGTGTTTGCCGAGTTCCTGCGCGAGTACGAGGCCGGCCGCACGCCCAACCCCGACATCCTCTGCAACGCCGAGATCAAGTTCAAGGCCTTCCTGGACCACGCCATGCGGCTGGGGGCCGAGAAGATCGCCACCGGCCACTACGCGCGGGTGCGCCTGAACGACGCCACAGGAAAGCACGAACTGCTCAAAGGGCTGGACCCGCTGAAGGACCAGAGCTATTTCCTGCACCGCCTGAACCAGGCGCAACTGGCCAAGACGCTGTTCCCGGTGGGCGAGCTGCCCAAGACCGAGGTGCGTCGCATCGCGGCCGAGATCGGCCTGCCCAATGCGAAGAAGAAGGACTCGACCGGCATCTGCTTCATCGGCGAGCGGCCGTTCCGCGAGTTCCTCAACCGTTACATCCAGAGGGCGCCCGGCCCCATCCGCGACGACCGGGGCCGTGAGATCGGCCAGCATGTGGGCCTGAGCTTCTACACCCTGGGCCAGCGCCAGGGCCTGGGCATTGGCGGTGTCAAGCAGCAGGGCGAGGCCAAGGGTGGCAGTGAACACGCGCCCTGGTTCGTGGCGCGCAAGGACGTGGCCCACAACACCCTGTGGGTGGTGCAGGGGCACGACCACCCTTGGTTGCTGTCGCCCGAGTTGCGGGCCGAGGACGTGAGCTGGGTGGCCGGTGAACCGCCGGCCCTGCAGGCCTGTGGGGCCAAGACGCGCTACCGCCAGGCCGATGCCGGCTGCCAGCTGGCGTTGGACGGGCAAGCTGCGTTCACGCTGCGCTTTACCGAGCCGCAATGGGCCGTGACGCCCGGGCAGAGCGCGGTGCTGTACGACGGCGAGGTGTGCCTGGGCGGTGGGGTGATCCACAGCGCCACCGCCACAGAGCGGCCGCTGCCGCTGGTGGGCACGGTGCCAGTGGTGCGCCGGCGCCCGCGGCGCACCGTGGTGCGCACCCCGCCAGCCACCTGAAGCGGTCCTGCGTGGCAGGGCGGGTGCGCAGGCCCTCAGGCGGCCAGGCTCACCCGGTCGCGCCCGCTTTGCTTGGAGCGGTAGAGCGCGGCGTCGGCCCGAGCAATCCAGTCGTTGGCGCTTTCCCCGGGCTGCAGGGCCGCAGCACCCGCCGATACGGTCACGCTCAACACCACCTCGGGGGCGTTGCGCTTGCGCAGCTTCATGGCCTTGGCGGCGTGGCGAATGCGCTCGGCCACCTGCGCCGCCGTGTCCAGCGACGCCTCGGGCAGCACCACCGCAAACTCTTCGCCGCCGTAGCGGGCCACCAGCTGGTGCGGCCCGTTGACCACGCGGCGCAGCAGCTCGCCCATGCCCGCCAGCACCTGATCGCCCACCAGGTGGCCGTGTGTGTCATTGATCTGTTTGAAATGGTCGATATCGACCATCACCAGGCTGTGCGCGGCGTTGGCCGCCAGTGGCGGGCGCAGCAGCTGCTCGAGCCGGTGGTCCAGCCCCTTGCGGTTGAGCACGCGCGTCAGGCTGTCCACGAACACCTCTTCGCGGGCGCGGTGGAGGTCGTTGCGCAGCCGCTGGATTTCTTGTCGGCTGGCTTCGACCTGTGCCTTGAGGGCGGCTGCCGAAGCCTGCATGCCAACGCTGTGCTGGTGCGCGAGCTGGAGCCGTTCGCGCAGCACGGCCGGGTCTTCGGTGCTGGACAGCACGCGGCTGAGGTTGTTCAACTCGGCCCCGAAGGCGCCCGCGTCCTCGCCGGTGCGTTGTACCCGGTCGGCCACGGCGTTGATCACCTGCTGGAAGTCGCGGCTGATGCGGTCCATGGTCTTGTCGTCCACGCCGGCGATGTGTTCGCGGTACAGGCGTTCGATGGACGCATCACTGAGCCGGGGCTCCGACTGGCGCAGGCGATCCAGGGCCTCGTTGAGCCGCTCATTGAGGCCGGCCGCGTACTCGTACCAGACGCTGTAGCTGATGGGGTTGAATGCCGCATCGTGCTGGCCCATGTG
Source organism: Comamonadaceae bacterium (assembly GCA_030602185.1). Lineage (GTDB taxonomy): Bacteria > Pseudomonadota > Gammaproteobacteria > Burkholderiales > Burkholderiaceae_C > JAUWAE01. Next base: position 2,229 of record JAUWAE010000084.1, on the reverse strand, counting down.
GCCGATGACGATCCGCAACAGTTCGGCGCTTCGCTCACGTGTCTCGTTGTACTGCACCTGTGGCCCCGTGTGAGATGCCGCTGGACATGCGGCGGGTGAACTGATAATTGTAGTGGTCGGCGCCCGGCTTGCGACGGCGGGCGCCAGGGGTGTCACGCGGAAGCAACAGTCGGCGGCGCGGCGAAGTGGGCCTGCAGCATGTCGATGAACGCGCGGGTTTTCTGTGGCATGAGCCGCCGCTCGGGGAACACCGCCCATGCGTCGTGCGGGGGCAGCTGCCAGTCGGGCAGCACGCGGCACAGTTGGCCCCGTTGCAGTGCCGAGCTGGCAAAGTGGTCGGGCACGGCAATGAGGCCGCTGCCCGCTACCGCCAGGCGCACCAGCAGCTCGGGCGAATTGGCCACCACCCGCGCCGGCGGGCGGCCTTGCCAGCGCTGCTCGCCGCAGTGGAGCACCCAAGGGCCGGGGTCGGGCTGGCGTCCCTGCAACAGAACGGCCTGGTGCTGCAACAGCTCGTCGGGCTGATTGGGCCAGCCTTGCGCGGCCAGGTAGCCAGGGCTGGCGTACAGCCCGCCCGAAAACGACGCCAGCCGGCGTGCCGCCAGGCTGGCGTCGCTGGGCAGCGCGCCCATGCGCACCGCCAGATCGAAGTGCTCGGCCAGCAGGTCCACCCGCCGCGACGACAGGTCCAGCTCCAGCGTGATGCGCGGGTGTTGCGCCACGAAGGCGGCAATGGCCTCGGCCATCATCAGGTCGCCGAAGTTGTTGGGCATGGACACCCGCAGGTGGCCGCTGGGGGCCGACTGCCGCTGTTCGCTCAACGCGGCCACGGCCTGTACCTCGGCGTCCACCTGGAGCGCATGGTCTAGCAGCAGGCGGCCAAAGTCGGTCAGCGTCTGGCGGCGGGTGGTGCGCAACAGCAGCCGCTCGCCCAGGCGTTGCTCCAGCGCCGCCAGCCGCCGCGACACGGTCGATTTGGGCAGCCGCAGCCGCTGGGCGGCCGCGCTGAAGCTACCGAGCTCCACCACCCGGGCAAAGATCAGCAGGTCGTTGGGGTCGATGGGCAACGTGCCTTTAAATTGTTCCATTCAAGGAACAATGTAATCTAAAAATAGGGAATTATCAAAGTATTCGGTCCAATGTACAGTGCGTCCATCGCCCAAGCATTTCGCTTCTTCGTTCAATCACACCGGAGTTCTTCATGTCCCTGAAACTGTTGCAGATCAATGCCAGCGCCCGCCGCGACGGCGCCAATTCCACCAAGCTCGCCAACACCGTGGTCGAGCGCCTGGTGGCCGCCCACGCCGGGGCCCAGGTCACCGTGCGTGACCTGGCCGTCCAGCCGGTCACGGTGCTCGACGAGGCCGCCCTGGGTGCCCTGTTCACCCCGGCCGACCAGCGCAGCGCCGCCCAGGCCGCGGTGGTGGCCGAGTACGACGCGCTGATCGCCGAAGTGCAGGCCCACGACGCCATCGTGCTCGGTGTGCCGATGTACAACTTTGGTGTGCCGGTCCAGCTCAAGGCCTGGATCGACGCCATCGCCCGTGCCGGGGTCACCTTCCGCTACACCGAAAACGGCCCCGAAGGCCTGATCAAGGGCAAGACGGTGTACGTGGCGCTGGCCCGTGGCGGGTTGTACCGCGACCAGCCGCATGACACCCAGGTACCTTACCTCAAGACGGTGCTCGGCTTCCTGGGCCTTAACGATGTGCGCTTCATCTACGCCGAAGGCCTGAACATGGGCCCGGAGGCCGCCGCCAAGGGCTTTGCCCAGGCCGAGGCCGACCTGGCTGCCGCCCTCGCCTGACCCCCTGCCACGGAAGGCCCGCGCCATGTCCACCACCATCACTCCCGAGACCGTGCACCAGCCGCGCCCCGTGGAGGGGCTGGTGACGGGCCTGCCGACGTCCGACGGCGCCGGCGTGAAGCTGACCCGCGTGCTGACGCAGGAGCTGCAACAGCGGCTCGACCCATTCCTCATGCTGGACGCCTTCGGCAGCGACCGGCCGGACGACTACATCGCCGGGTTTCCCGACCACCCGCACCGCGGGTTCGAGACCGTGACTTACATGATCGCGGGGCGCATGTTGCACCGCGACAGCGCCGGCCACGAAGGTTTGCTGAAAAACGGCGGCGTGCAGTGGATGACGGCCGGCCGCGGCGTGATCCATTCCGAGATCCCGCAGCAGGAAGAGGGGGTGATGGAAGGCTTCCAGCTCTGGCTCAACC
>JAUWAE010000254.1 GCA_030602185.1 Comamonadaceae bacterium | reverse complement strand
CGACGACTACCGCCCCGAAGGCCTGGAGCGCGAATTCGGCATGCAGGGCGACGGCCTGTACCGCCTGAGCGAGACGCAGGCCCAGGAAATTCTGCAGATGCGCCTGCAGCGCCTGACCGGCCTGGAGCAGGACAAGATCGTGGCCGAGTACAAGGACGTGATGGCCGAGATCGACGACCTGCTCGACATCCTGGCCAAGCCCGAGCGCGTGTCCACCATCATCGGCGACGAGCTGACCGCCATCAAGGCCGAATTCGGCCAGACCAAGCTGGGCGCACGCCGCAGCGAGATCGAGCACAGCGCGCAGGACCTGTCCACCGAAGACCTGATCACGCCCACCGACATGGTGGTGACCCTCTCCCACAGCGGCTACATCAAGAGCCAGCCGCTGAGCGAATACCGGGCGCAAAAGCGTGGCGGGCGCGGCAAGCAGGCCACCGCCACCAAGGAAGACGACTGGATCGACCAGCTCTTTATCGCCAACACGCACGACTACATCCTGTGCTTCAGCAACCGCGGCCGGCTGTACTGGCTCAAGGTGTGGGAGGTGCCGGCGGGGTCGCGCGGCTCGCGCGGGCGCCCGATCGTCAACATGTTCCCGCTGCAAGACGGCGAGAAGATCAACGTGGTGCTGCCGCTGACCGGCGAAATGCGCAAGTTCCCCGAAGACCGCTATGTGTTCATGGCCACCAGCATGGGCACGGTCAAAAAGACGGCGCTGGACGAGTTTTCCAACCCGCGCAAGGCCGGCATCATCGCGGTGGACCTGGACGAGGGCGACTTTTTGATTGGCGCCGCGCTGACCGACGGTCAGCACGACGTGATGCTGTTCAGCGATGGCGGCAAGGCCGTGCGCTTTGACGAAAACGACGTGCGCCCCATGGGCCGCAACGCCCGCGGTGTGCGCGGCATGATGCTGGAAGAAGGCCAGAGCGTGATCGCCATGCTGGTGGCCGAGGACGAGCAGCAAAGCGTGCTGACCGCCACCGAAAACGGCTACGGCAAACGCACCCCCATCACCGAATACACCCGCCACGGCCGCGGCACCAAGGGCATGATCGCCATCCAGCAGAGCGAGCGCAACGGCAAGGTGGTGGCCGCCACCCTGGTGCACGCGGACGACGAGATCATGCTCATCACCGACACCGGCGTGCTGGTGCGCACCCGCGTGAGCGAGATCCGCGAGCTGGGCCGGGCCACCCAGGGCGTGACACTGATCAGCCTGGACGAAGGGGCGCAGCTCAGCGGCCTGCAACGCATCGTCGAGAACGACGCGAACGCCGACGCCTCTGGCGACAGTGAGCAGGACACCGGCGATGAACCCACCACCGACTGACCCGATGAACCGCCCCTACAACTTTTCCGCCGGCCCGGCGGTGATGCCCGAAGCCGTGCTGCAGCAAGCCGCTGCCGAAATGCTCGACTGGCACGGCAGCGGCATGAGCGTCATGGAAATGAGCCACCGCGGCAAGGAATTCATGGCCATCTGCGAACAGGCCGAGTCCGACCTGCGCGAGCTGCTCGCGGTGCCTTCGCACTTCAAGGTGCTGTTCATGCAGGGCGGTGGTCTGGCGGAAAACGCCATCGTCCCGATGAACCTCGCCGGCCTGAAGCCTGGCCTGGCCATGGACTTCGTCGTCACCGGCGGATGGAGCCAGAAATCGGCCAAAGAGGCACAGAAGTACGGTGCGGCCCAGGTGGCAGCCAGCGGGGCCGACAGCGGCTTCACCGCCATCCCGGCACCGGCCTCCTGGCAGCTGCGCAGCGGCGCCAGCTACGTGCACCTGTGCAGCAACGAAACCATCCACGGGGTGGAGTTCCACGACCTGCCCGACCTGCGTGCGCTGGGCAGCGACGCACCGCTGGTGATCGACTTTTCTTCCCACGTGCTGTCGCGCCCGGTGGATTGGTCGCGCGTGGGCCTGGCCTTTGGCGGGGCGCAGAAAAACATCGGCCCCGCCGGCGTCACGCTGGTCGTGGTGCGCGAAGACCTGCTGGGCCACGCCTTGGCCATCTGCCCCAGCGCTTTCGACTACCAGACCGTGGCCGACCACCACTCCATGTACAACACGCCGCCCACCTACGGCATCTACATGGCCGGGCTCACGTTCCAGTGGATCAAGGCCCAGCGCGAGGGTGAATTCACCGGTGTTGCGGCCATGGAAGCGCGCAACATCGCCAAGGCCCGGCGGCTGTACGACTTCATCGACGGCTCGCAGTTCTACGTCAACCGCGTGGACCCGGCCTGCCGCTCGCGCATGAACATCCCCTTCCAGTTGCGCGACGAATCGCGCAACGACGCCTTCTTGGCCCAGGCCAAGGCGCGCGGGCTGCTGCAGCTCAAGGGCCACAAGTCGGTGGGCGGCATGCGCGCCAGCCTGTACAACGCCATGCCCATGGAGGGCGTGGAGGCGCTGGTGGACTTCATGCGCGAGTTCGAACACACACAGGCCTGAAGGCCGCCGGAGACACCCCCCACATGACCGACCTGAAACCGGCCGCCACCGGCCCCGTGCAGAGCGAGGCGCTGGGCGCGCTGCGCGTGCAGATCGACGCCCTTGACCGGCAACTGCTCAGCCTGCTGAACCAGCGCGCCCGCGTGGCGGAACAGGTCGGCGAGATCAAGCGCGCCGAAGGCTCACCCTTCTTCCGCCCCGACCGGGTGGCCCAGGTCATCGACAAGATCCAGCAGGCCAACGAAGGCCCGCTGCTGAACCAGCACGTCGCGTCCATCTGGCGCGAGATCATGTCGGCCTGCCTGGCGCTGGAAGCGCCACAGCGCGTGGCGGTGCTGGGGCCGCAAGGCACCTTCTGCGAAGAGGCGGCCATCGAATACTTCGGCAGCGCCGCCAACCTGATCTACTGCGCCAACTTCGACGAGGTGTTCCACGCCACCGCTGCGGGCACCGCCCAGTACGGCGTGGTGGGCATGGAAAACTCCACCGAAGGCGTGGTGGCGCGCTCGCTGGACCTGTTCCTGCGCTCGCCCGTGCACGTGGTGGGTGAAGTGAGCCTGCTGATCCGGCACAACCTGCTGCGCCAGCTCAACAGCACCGACGGCATCGAGGTGGTGATGGC
>JAUWAE010000151.1 GCA_030602185.1 Comamonadaceae bacterium | reverse complement strand
CCAGCTTTCGAACGGAATGTCCACCTCACCCACCGCCGTCATGCAACCACGGAAGGTGGTGCCGAACTTTTCCTTCAGCCACTTTTTGGCCACGGCACCGGCCGCCACCGTGGGCGCGGTGAGCCGCGCCGAGGAACGGCCGCCGCCCCTTGGGTCGCGGATGCCGTACTTCTGCCCGTCGGTGTAGTCGGCATGGCCCGGGCGGAAGGTCTGGACGATGTCGCCGTAGTCCTTGCTGCGCTGGTCGGTGTTCTGGATCAGCAAGCAGATGGGCGTGCCGGTGGTCTTGCCCTGGTACACGCCGCTCAGGATCTGCACCTGGTCGGGCTCGTTACGCTGGGTCACGAACTTGCTGGTGCCGGGGCGGCGGCGGTCCAGGTCGCCCTGGATATCCGCCTCAGTCAGTTCCATGCCCGGCGGGCAGCCGTCGATCACACAGCCTATGGCCGGGCCGTGGGATTCGCCAAAGTTGGTGACGGTGAAAAGGGTGCCGAAGGTGTTGCCGCTCATGACCGGGGATTATCCCAGAGCGACCACCCTGCCCTCGTGGGCCTCAGGCATTTTCTGGGGGGGCTTCCTCGCGTGGCCAGTCACGGATGTAGGCCTTGAGCATCTGGTTCTCGAAATTCTGGCTGTCCACCACGGCCTTGGCCACGTCGTAGAAGCTGATCACCCCCATCAGCATCTTGTTGTCCATGACCGGCATGTAGCGGGTGTGTTTTTCCAGCATCATCGGACGCACCTGTTCCAGGTCGGTGTCGGAACTGCAGCTCATGGGCTGGTCGTCCATGACGGTACCCACCGTGCCGTTGCCCACGCTGCCACCGTTCTTGGCAATGGTGTGCAGCACCTCGCGGAAAGTGAGCATGCCGACGAGGTTGCCGTTGGCCATGACGGCCAGGGAGCCGATGTCAAACTGCGCCATGGTGTCGACGGCGCGGGCCAGGGATTCGTCGGGAGAGACGGTGTAGAGCGTGCCGCCTTTGACACGCAGGATGTCGCTGACCTTCATGTTTTCTCCTCTGTCGCCACGGTGGCGTTCGTGCAATCGAATATAGCCCACAATTGGAGCCAAACCATATCCGAGGAGACACCATGTCCGGCTACGCCGACCCTGGCTTTGACACGCTCGCGCTGCACGCGGGCGCCGCCCCCGACCCCAGCACCGGCGCGCGTGCCGTGCCCATCCACCTGACCACGTCGTTCGTGTTCGAATCGAGCGACCAGGCGGCCGCCCTGTTCAACCTGGAGAGATCGGGCCATGTGTACAGCCGCATCAGCAACCCCACCAACGCGGTGCTGGAGCAGCGCGTGGCGGCGCTGGAAGGCGGCATCGGCGGCATTGCCGTGGCCAGCGGTCAGGCCGCACTGCACCTGAGCGTGGCCACGCTCATGGGCGCGGGCTCGCACATCGTCGCATCCACCGCGCTCTATGGCGGCAGCCAGAACCTGCTGCACTACACGATGCGGCGCTTCGGCATCGACACCACCTTTGTGAAACCGGGCGACATCGACGGCTGGCGCGCCGCGGTGCGGCCCAACACCAAGCTGTTCTTTGGTGAAACCGTGGGCAACCCTGGGCTGGACGTGCTCGACATTCCCACCGTGGCACAAATCGCCCACGAGGCCGGCGTACCGCTGCTGGTGGACAGCACCCTCACCACCCCCTGGCTGATGAAGCCGCTGGACCTGGGTGCCGACATCGTCTACCACTCCGCCACCAAGTTCCTGAGTGGCCACGGCACGGTGGTGGGCGGCATCGTGGTGGACGGCGGCAGCTTCGACTGGGACAAGTCCGGCAAGTTTGCCGAACTCACCGCGCCCTACGAAGGCTTCCACCACATGGTGTTCAGCGAGGAATCCACCGTCGGCGCCTTCATGCTGCGCGCCCGGCGCGAAGGCCTGCGCGACTTTGGCGCCTGCATGAGCCCGCACACCGCGTGGCTGATTTTGCAGGGCATCGAAACCCTGCCGCTGCGCATGGCGCGCCACATGAGCAACACCGAAAAGGTGGTGCAATTCCTGGCCAGCCACCCCTTCGTGAGCCGCGTGGGCCACCCGCTGCTGGAGAGCCACCCCAGCCACGCGCTGGCGCAGAAGCTGCTGCCCCGCGGCGCCGGCAGCGTGTTCAGCTTCGACATGAAAGGCAGCCGCGAACAGGGCAAGGCCTTCATCGAAACGCTCAAGATCTTCAGCCACCTGGCCAACGTGGGCGACTGCCGCAGCCTGGTCATCCACCCCGCCAGCACGACCCACTTCCGCATGAATGACGAAGCGCTGGCCGGCGCCGGCATTGGCCCGGGCACCATCCGCCTGTCCATCGGGCTGGAAGACCCGGACGACCTGATCGACGACCTGAAGCGGGCGCTGAAAGCGGCTGAAAAGGCCGCAGAAAAGGCAGGAGCCTGACCATGATCATCGACGTTCAAGGCGCCCCGCTCTACGCCTACACCGGCGGCAAACCCTTCGACCCGGCCAAGCGCACGGTCGTGTTCATCCACGGCGTGCTCAACGACCACAGCGTGTGGATCCTGCAAAGCCGCTACATGGCCCACCACGGCTGGAACGTGCTGGCCATCGACCAGCCCGGCCACGGCAAGAGCGGCGGTGAGGCGCCCACCAGCGTGGAGGACGCGTCCCGCACCGTGCTCGGCCTGCTCGACGCGCTGAAGATCGAGAAAGCCGCGCTGGTGGGTCACAGCTTTGGTTCGCTCATTGCCCTGCAGACCGCGGCCGATGCGCCCGAGCGCGTGAGCCACCTGGTGATGGTAGGCACCGCCTACCCCATGAAGGTGTCGCCCGCACTGCTGGACGCGTCGCTGAACCAGCCCATGAAAGCGATCGACATGGTCAACGTGTTCAGCCATTCCACGCTGGCACCGCCGCCCTCGGCGCTGGGCCCGGGCACCTGGCTGCACGGTGGCTCCAAGGCGCTGATGCGCCGGGTGCTGGCCAGCAACCCGCGGGTTAACGTGTTCCACCGCGGCTTTGTGGCCTGCGACCGCTACGACCAGGGCGAGCAGGCCATGGACCGGGTGCAGTGCCCCACCCTGTTCCTGCTGGGCACGCACGACCAGATGACCCCGCCCAAGGCCGCCCAGACCCTGAGCCGCCGCGCCCAACACGGCCAGACCGTGCTGCTGCGTGCCGGCCACTCCCTGATGACCGAGGCCCCGGACGGCGTGCTGGATGCGCTGTTCCGCTTCCTGAGGACATGATGGAACGCTAATTGCTAATGCTGGTACATGACCAGCCCCCATCAGACCCTCGACATCCTCTGGATCCTCGTTTGCGCCGGTCTGGTCTTCGTGATGCAGGCCGGCTTCCTGTGCCTTGAGTCGGGGCTGACCCGCAACAAGAACTCGATCAACGTCGCGGCCAAGAACGTCTCGGATTTCGCGATCGCCTCGCTGCTGTACTGGCTGGTTGGCTTCGGCCTGATGTTTGGGCAGTCACAAGGCGGCTGGATAGGCGCCACGCTTTTTGGCGCCTTCGACCAGATCGGCCACGAACCGGCGCTGCTGGCGTTCGCGCTGTTCCAGATCATGTTCTGCGCCACCGCAGCGACCATCGTCTCGGGTGCCGTCGCCGAGCGCATGCGCTTTGGCGCCTACCTGGCACTGTCGGCCGTCGTCTCGGTGCTGATCTACCCGGTGTTCGGGCATTGGGCCTGGGGCAGCTGGCACAGCGGCGAGGGCTGGCTGCGAACCCTCGGCTTCGTGGATTTCGCCGGCTCGACGGTGGTGCACAGCGTGGGCGGCTGGATAGCGCTGGTGGCCGTTGCCATGATCGGGCCTCGCAGCGGCCGCTTCCCGCCCGATCAGCCCCCGGCCGTGATTCCGGCAGGCAACCTCCCCATGGCCATGCTGGGCGCCCTGCTGCTGTTTTTCGGCTGGCTGGGTTTCAACGGCGGCAGCACGTTTGCCCTCAACGAGACCGTACCGGGCATCCTCGTCAACACCACGCTGGCAGCGACTGCCGGCTGTGCAACCGGGCTGGTGATCGGACGGGTGTGGCACGGTTACTACGAAACGCTGTACCTGATCAACGGCCTCATCGCCGGTCTGGTCGCCGTCACCGCCGGTGCCCATGCCCTGTCCCACCTGCAGGCACTGCTGACCGGGGCGGTAGGCGCGCTGCTCATGGTGTGGGCAAACGGCTGGCTGCTGCGCCGGCGCATCGACGACGCTGTTGGGGCCATCCCGGCCCACCTGGTGGCCGGCATCTGGGGCACGCTGGCCGTGGGCCTGTTCGGCGACCTGACCGTGCTCGGCACCGGCAACACGCGCTGGGAACAGGTGGGCGTTCAGGCGCTGGGGATCGCCGTGTGCAGCGCCTGGTGCGTGACCGTGACGTGGCTGTGTCTGCGCCTCTGGAAAACCGGTGATGGACTGCGCGTGACGCCCGAGGAGGAGCGCACAGGCCTGAACGTGGCCGAGCACGGTGCCCGCACCGAACTGCTCGACCTGCTGACGGCCATGGAGAACCAGCGCCAGTCCGGCGACCTGAGCCAGCGCGTTCCCGTGGAGGACTTCACCGAGGTCGGTCAGGTGGCACATGCCTACAACCGCGTCATCGCGGCCCTGGAGCAGGCCACGCAACGCACCCTGTCCATCCTGCGGGACATGCGCGAAGGCGTGATGACGTTCACACGCGATGGGGTTCTCACCAGCCTCAACCCCGGTGCCGAGAAGCTGCTCGCGGTGGCGCCAGGCGCGGCCGTGGGGCGGTCGTTGCTGCAGGTGCTGCGAGACGCCGGCCACCCCGACACCCTGGAGCCCGAGCGGCTGTGCCGCCCAGGGGTCAAGCTGGAACTGCGCATGGCGCGCCCGGGCGGTCAGCGCACCTACTACGAGCTGTCGGTCAGCGAAAACCGGCTTGGCCAGGAGGTGCGCTACACCGGCTCGATCCGTGACGTCTCCGACCGCAAGGCGGTGGAAACCCAGCTGCACCGCGAGCGCGACCTGGCCCAGGTGACGCTGGCGTCGATTGGCGACGGCGTGATCACCACCGACGAAACCGGCGTCATCCAGTACATGAACCCCGTCGCATCCAGGCTGACCGGCTGGCCCGCCCACCAGGCCCGGGGCCAGCTGATCACCGCCGTCTACAACCTGCAGGACGAAGCCAGCCGCCAACCGCTGCCCAACCCGGTGCGCGAGGTGCTCCAACGCAGCCAGCTGATGCCGCGCCGGGAACACGCGCTGCTGTTGCGCCGCGACCAGGACAGCGTCCCGGTGCTGGACACTGCCGCCCCCATCCGCTCGCGCGACGGGATCCTCATCGGGGCAGTGCTGGTGTTCCACGACGTGACGGTGACACTCAACCTGGCCCGAGAACTCAGCCACCAGGCCACGCACGACGCACTCACCGGCATCCCCAACCGGCGCGAGTTCGAACGCCGCCTGCGCGAGCTGCTCACGCGACCGGAGCCACCCGGCCAGCAGCACGTGCTGTGCTACCTCGACCTCGACCAGTTCAAGATCGTCAACGACACCTGCGGCCACATCGCCGGCGACGAGCTGCTGCGCCAGGTGACCCAGCTCATGCGGGGGCAATTGCGCGCCTCGGACACGCTGGCCCGCCTCGGTGGCGACGAATTCGGCCTGCTGCTGCAGGGCTGCCCACTCAAGCGGGCCATCGAGCTGGCCAATACCCTGCGCGAAGCCATCGCCGATTTCCGCTTCGGCTGGGAGGGCAAATCCTTCTCGATTGGCGTGTCGATCGGGCTGGTGTGCATCGACCAACAGCAACGCGACCTGGGCCTGCTGCTGGCCAGTGCCGACGCCGCCTGCTACGCCGCCAAGGAAAGCGGGCGCAACCGGGTGCACGTCTACCAGGCCGATGACACCGAGCTGATCGAACAACAGGGCCAGATGCAGTGGGTGTCGCGACTGCAGTCGGCACTCGACCAAGACCGCCTGCGGCTCTACGTGCAGCCCATTTTGCCGCTGCACGACGGGCCCGACGAGCGCACCCATTACGA
>JAUWAE010000271.1 GCA_030602185.1 Comamonadaceae bacterium | reverse complement strand
CCACCGCCAGTGAATGGGCCGGCACCCGCGGTCGAGGGCTCGCGCGCCGGGGCCAGGCCAGTTCGGTCGGCAGCCCGCCCATGTAGGGAAAGCCCGGCAAGAAACCGATCATGTAGACCCGGAACACGGTCTGCAGCAGCCGGTCGATCACCTCGTCCACACGCAGGCCCTTGGCAGCGGCCAGGGATGGCAGGTCGGGTGCAAATTCGGCGTCGAAGCAGGCGGGCAGGTGCCAAAACCGGCCTTGAACGCCGAGCGCCGGTTGGGGCGAAATCGTCTGCGCCAGGGCGAGGAGCGCCTGCCCGAGGGCGTCGGCATCGGCCGACAGGGGGGCGAAGTGCACCGTCAGGGAACGGAACGTGGGTACCACGTCGCAGACCGCGGCCCAGGCTGGGTCGTTCTGACGAATGGTTGCAAGCCGCTTGGCCATCCCGATCACCCTTGCGTGTACCTCGGGACATATCTTGTGGCCAAACTCCACCGTCCACGCGCAGTCACCCAGGGCCAGCAGGCGAGGGGCGGGCATGTCGTCCATAGGCATGGCTCATAGTGTAGGCCCGCAGGGGCAGGTCGGAGGGCAAGCAGGAGCCCGGCCAATCGCCCGATGCCCCGTGGTGTCGCCATGCGGTGATCTGGGCCTGAGTGTGCGTCCTCGATTCCGGAGGGCTTGCTGTCACCTCGGCTCCTTTAATCAAGATGACCTAAACGCGTACTGGAATATAATTAAAATCAAAATAAACTGATATTAATCGTAGGCTGTCACCATGAACAAGACCTTGACCACCCATGTCTCGACCGCGCCCATGCCCTTCGGTGCCGACACGGTGTTCACCCAGCAGCGCGTGTACGCGGGCGATGTGCTGTACACCGAGAACATGCCCGCCCACCACATGTACGTGGTCAAGGAGGGCATTGTCGACATCTACATGATCCGCGAGGAAAAGCGGGTGGTGGTGGAGTCGCTGGGCAAGGGCCAGTGTTTTGGCATGGCACCGCACGTGGGCAAAGGGGCCAAGCGGGTCAACAACGCCGCCGCACGCACCTATTGCGAGCTTTACCTTATCAGCAACGACGTGCTCGATGCCGACATGCAAAAGGCGCCGACGTTGACGACGAGCTTGCTCAAGGCGTTGTCCGACCGACTGTCCACCGCCCACGAAATCATTGCCACCCGTGTCAACTACCAGCCCGAAGTGATGGTGTATGCACAACTCCTGCACCTGCTGGGGGTGGCCGATGTGGGTCGTGCCGTGATCACTCAAGCCAAGGCCAGCGGTGGTGGACAGCAACAGGTCATCGCCAGCCCCTTGCTGAGCGAGGTGTTCCTGCAAGCCCGGGCCCTGCTCGGGCATTCCGACCAGCACATCCGCACTTGTCTGTCCAAGCTGATCAATTTGCACCTGATCCGGGTGGAAGATGAAAAGGGCAATGGCAAGCGTGTCTTTTTCTCACCGGTGGACATCGTGGCCCAGGCCCGCAAGATCACCAACAACCAGGAAGAGCCGAAGAAGGTTGACTACGAGTACATCAGCGTCGACGAGTTCGCAACGATGGTGGAGCTGGACCGGTCGCTGCTGCTGCGCAAACTGGCCAGCAGCGAGTTCGCCGACGACATCTTCACCTTCCGCAAGTCCGAAGTGCTGCGCCTGCTCAACGACAAGGGCAAGAAGTTCTTCGCCGAGCGCAAGATCAAGACGCCGGACGAGTTCACCGACGTTCTGGACCTGGAGTTTGCGGACCAGAAATCGATCTTCACCATGGTGGCCCAGCACGACACGCTGGACATCGCGAAGGTGCTCAAACTGGTCGATTCGGACGTGGTGAAGCAGAAACTGCTCGGCGCGCTTTCGCGCACCAAGCGCGAAGAGGTCGAGCAGGACATGGACTCCATCCCCCAGGTGGACCCCATCGAGGCGCAGCAAATTGGCTCGCGCATGGTGGGCACCGTCAAGAAGATCATGCTCAAGCTGGATTGAGCGCCGGCGCGGGCCGCGTCAGGTGGCCGCGGCCAGATCCCGCATCACGCGTTCGTACACCTCGAGTGTCTGTGCGCCCGCCAGCAGGTGCCGTTCGTTGAACACCACGGTCGGTACCGAACTCACGCCGGCGCTGCGGTACAGCGACTGCCGTGCACGCACGGCTTCGGCATGCTCGTCGCCAGCCAGGATCTGCCGCGCCCGGGCGGCGTCCAGCCCGACCAAGGACGCGATCGCCACCAGCACTTCGGGGTCGTCCATGGCGAGGCGGTCGCGGTGGCAGGCCTGCAGCAGCGCCAGCTTGAGCGCGGCCTGCTGGGCTGGGTGCGCCTCGGCCGCCCAATGCAGCAGCCGGTGCGCGCCGAAGGTGTTGTAGATCCGGCCGCGGCCGTCGGGGTGGAACTCAAACCCCACTGCGGCCCCCCGCGCGCGAATGGCGTCGCGAATCTGCGCCTGCTGCTCGGGTGTGGAGCCGTACTTTTGCGTCAGGTGCTCGGTGATGTCCTGCCCGCCAGGCCCCATGGCCGGGTTGAGCTCGAACGGTTGAAAGCGCAGCGTGACCGCGATGTCCGGGCGCACGCGCTCCAGGGCCAGGTTGAGGGCCGACAAACCCACCGCGCACCAGGGGCAGGAG
>JAUWAE010000235.1 GCA_030602185.1 Comamonadaceae bacterium | reverse complement strand
GCTCAACACGCTGCCTGCCAGCTACGAGCAACTGCACCTGTCCATGCTGTCCGGCCTGCTGGGCAACATCGGTTGCAAGCACGACACCGAAGACGTCTACCTGGGCGCCCGCGGCATCAAGTTCCACCGCCACCCCGGGGCGCACCTCAGCAAGAAGCCCGGGCGCTGGATCGTTTGTGCCGAGCTGGTGGAAACCGCCCGCCTGTTCGGACGGGGCATTGCCGCCATCGAGCCGCAGTGGCTGGAGCAGGTGGGGGCGCACCTGCTGAAGAAGCAGATGCTCGACCCCCACTGGGAAAAGAAGGCTGCCGAGGTGGTGGCGCTGGAGCGTGCCACGCTCTATGGCTTGGTCATCTACAACCAGCGCCGCGTCCACTACGGCCGCGTGGACCCGGCTGGCGCGCGCGAAATCTTCATCCGCGAGGCCTTGGTAGGCGCCCTGCACGACGACACCTGGCCCGCCGAAAGCGTGAGCCGCCTGCCGTTCCTGGGCGCCAACCGCAAGCTCATCGCACAGGTGCAGGAACTGGAGCACAAGTCCCGCAGGCAAGACGTGCTGGTGGACGACGAGCTCATCTACGCCTTCTACGACAGCCAGTTGCCCGCCGACATTTGCAGCGGCCGAGAGCTGGAACGCTGGTACCGCCATACCGTGCGTGAGCAGCCCCAGTTGCTGCGCCTGACGCGCGAGGAATTGATGCGCCACGAGGCGGCGGGCATCACCACGCAGGCCTTCCCCAAGGTCATCAAGCTCGGTGGTGTGGACTGCGCCGCCACGTACCTGCACGAACCCGGCGACCCCAAGGACGGCCTCACCGTCACCGTGCCGTTGTTCGTGCTCAATCAGGTGCAGGAGGACCGCTGCGAATGGCTGGTCCCCGGCATGCTGAAGGACAAGATCCAGGCCCTGCTGAAGAGCCTGCCGCAAAAGCCCCGTGCGCGCCTGGTGCCCCTGCCCGACAGCGCCGAAAAGTTGGCCGCGCTGCTGAGCGCGCCCGAACGCTGGGCGCAGGGTGCATTGACCGACGCGCTTCTGGCGGAGGTGAGGCAGATGACGGGGCTGGATGTGAAGCGGGCCGACTTCAAACTCGACATGCTGCAGCCCCACCACTTCATGAACCTGCGCGTGGTGGGCGAGCACGGCAGGCAGTTGGGCCAGAACCGCAATCTGCCCGCGCTCAAGGCAGAGTGGGGCGCGAAGGCGCGTGGGGCGTTCCAGGCCCTGGCGGGATTGCGTTTGCAGGGCGGTGCGGCCGGCAGTGAGTCTGCAAACGTGCCGCAACAGACAGCCACGTCAGCTGGTTCGTCTGGCAAGGGCAAGGATGGCGGTGGGGCACCTTCCACGGCCACTGCTGCGTCTAAAGGGAGCCAAGGGTCTGCGGCGCAAGCGCAGGCCAAAGCCGGGGTGGCGTCTGACGCCAACGCCCCGTTGGACGGCGCGCAACGCTACACCGCCTGGACCTTTGGTGAAATGCCTGAACTGCTCGAAATCCGCCAGCGTGGCCAGACGCTCATCGGCTTTCCGGCCCTGGTGGACCAGGGCGATGCGGTGGCCATCGAGGTGTTCGATGACCCGGCCGTGGCTGCCAGCAAACACCGCGTCGGCCTGCGCCGCCTGTTTGCCCTGCAGGTGCGCGACGCCCTCAAGTACCTCGAAAAGAACATCCCCGAGTTGCAGAAGATGGCCGTGGCCTACATGCCGCTGGGCACGCTGGAGGAGTTGCGCACCCAGATCATCGACATGGCCCTGGAGCGTGCCTTCCTGCTGGAGCCCCTGCCCACCACCGAATCGGCCTTCCGCCAGCGCCTGGACGAAGGGCGAGGGCGCCTCACCCTCATTGCCAACGAGGTGGCACGCCTGTCGCTCAACATCCTGCAGGAATTTGCAGCGGCCACGCGCAAGGTGAAGGACAGCAAAGGCGCCACCGATGCCGTGGCGGATATCCAGCAGCAGCTGCAGCGGCTGTGCCCCAAGCGCTTCATCGCTGACACGCCCTGGACGCAGCTGCAGCACTTGCCGCGCTATCTCAAGGCCATCGTGCTGCGGCTGGACAAATGGCGCGCCGACAGCGCCCGCGACGCGGCCCGCCTGAGCGAACTGCGTCCGCTGGAGCAAAAGTTCTGGCGACTGGTGGCCGAACGCAAGGGCACTCTGGACAGCCGCCTCACAGAGTTCCGTTGGCTGCTGGAGGAGTGGCGCGTGAGCCTGTTTGCGCAGGAGCTGCGCACGCCGCAACCGGTCAGCCTCAAGCGGCTGGAGCGGGTCTGGGGGCAACTGCAGGGCGGCTAAAGTTCAGCGTGCCACCGTTCGCCACACCTGCACGGCGAACAGCAGTACGCCTACGGCCACCAGCACCGAAGCCAGACCGAGCAGCGGGTCAACGGCGGTGAAGCCGACCAATTTGGCCGCCAGGGAGGCCAACATCACCGGCAGTGCCAGGTTGTAGAGCCAGAACTGGACGAGGGCCAGCTTCCCTTGCGAGGTGGCCGGCCAGAGGCGGTTCACCACCGCAAACAGCCCCATCGACACCCAGCCCAGCAGGTTGATGTGGGCGTGCGCCGGGCTCAGGGTGAAGTCACCGCTGGCACCCATGCCTACACCGAGCACGACCCCCACCGCAAAATAGACCACTGCAATGCGCAGCCACACCGCGCTTTTCACATTGAGGTTCATGACGGCTCTCCTGAACATGGAGTTGTCAGTGGCGCATGCCTTGGACATGCCTGTTCCGTCCCGCCCCGTCCCAGCGGCATTGTCGACCTGGTGTCGCAGGGGGTCAACCCGGACACCAGTGGGGGCATTCAGAGCCGGGCCAACCGTTCCAGCGCCAGCTGCAGGGTGTCGTCTTTTTTGGCGAAGCAGAAGCGCACCACGCGCTGGTCGAAGCCGCCACCATAGAACGCCGACAACGGGATGGCCGCCACGCCCACTTCGCGGGTCAGCCACTGGCAAAAATCGGCCTCGTTCAGGTCGCGCTCCGGCACGGCGAGTTCGCGGTAGTCCACGCACTGGAAGTAGGTGCCCTCGCTGGGCAGCAGCCGAAAGCGCGTGCGCGCCAGGCCGGCGCGGAACAGGTCGCGCTTGGCGGCGTAGAACGCTGGCAGGTGGAGGTAGGGGGCCGGGTCGGCCATGTAGGCGGCCAGGCCATGCTGCATGGGGGTGTTCACGGTGAACACGTTGAACTGGTGCACTTTGCGGAATTCGGCCATCAGCGGCGCCGGGGCCACCACGTAGCCCACCTTCCAGCCGGTCACGTGGTAGGTCTTGCCAAAGCTGCTCACGATGAAGGCGCGTGCCGCCAACCCAGGGTAGCGCGCCGCACTTTCGTGCGGCTGGCCGTCGTAGACCATGTGCTCATACACCTCGTCGCTGATCAACAGCACGTCGGTGGGGGCGAGCAGGTCTTGCAGGCGCAGCATGTCTTCATGCCGCCACACCGTGCCACTGGGGTTGTGTGGGCTGTTGACAATGAGGGCCCGGGTGCGCGGTGT
>JAUWAE010000303.1 GCA_030602185.1 Comamonadaceae bacterium | reverse complement strand
GGCAAGGGGCACTGTACGACCTGATCGACCGCGACAACGACCAGACGGACGTGCGCGAGCGCACCGTGCGCTGGCTGGGAGAGCGCTTCACCACCGACAAGGCCCAGGCCCAGCGCGTCGCCCGAGTGGCGACCCAGCTCTTTGCCCAGGTAGCCACCGCCGACCCACAGAACGGACGGTATTCCCAGAAGCTCGACTGGGCCGCCCGCCTGCACGAGATCGGTACCCACATTTCACACAGCAGTGCCCACCGCCACGGCGCCTACATCCTCGACCACGTGGACGCGCCTGGATTTTCCATGGCGGAGCTGCACCGCATGAGCCAGCTGGTGTTGGGCCAGCGTGGCAAGCTGCGCAAACTGGAAGCCGAGCTGGAAGATGAACTGTTTGCCAAACAGCTGCTGTCTCTGCGGCTGGCGGTGCTGTTGTGCCACGCCCGCAAGGACCCCGACATTGCCGCCCTGCGCCTGAGCTACAGGGCAGGCCAATTCAAGCTGACGGCGGTGCCGGGCTGGTCGCGACAGTACCCACAATCGGCCTGGCTGCTCGAGGAAGAGGTGCTGGCGTGGCAAAGGTCCCAGTGGCGCCTGGCCATCGACCTGCGCTGACGCGCCCCGCCCCCTCTCAAAGCAACTCTGGCGTCTGCACCGTCAATATGACGGTCTGGAGCACACCCTGGCGTTCGCGCTGTCGCAGCCACCAGACCGCCCCCTTGCGGATGGAGCATTCCTCTTCCTGCAGCCGGAGCAAACGGGCCACGGTGCGCCCCAGCGTGGGCTGATGGCCCACGATCAGCACAGGCTGCCGGCCCTCGGGCCACTGGGCCAGCCCCAGCAGTTCGTCCACCGAGCCGTCAGGCCGGATCTCGTCGCGCAACCGGTACTTGCGGCCCAGAGCGATCACGGTCTGCTCGGTGCGCACGGCCGGGCTGCTGTAGATCTTCACGCCGTCGGGCAGCTGCCGGTCGAGCCAGGCCGCCATGCGCGAGGCTTGCCGCTCGCCTTTGTGGGTGAGGCGCCGCGACAGGTCGCTGCCCCCGCCGTCGTCGGTTTCCTCCAGGTCTTCGGCTTCGGCGTGGCGCCAGAGGATCAGGTCCATGCTCATGCCTTGCTTCCGTAACGGGCCATGAGGTTGGACTGGGCCGAGTGCAACCCGGCCTTGCCTTTGCCCACTTGCGTGGCCGCCTTGGTGTAGACACCGTCAGGCTGGAGCAACCAGGCATCGCGTGTGTCGTGCAGGTACTGCTGAATGCACTCCTCCATCACGCGGTGGCGCAAGGCGGCATCGGTCACCGGCCAGGCCAGCTCGATGCGGCGCAGCATGTTGCGGTTCATCCAGTCGGCGCTGGACAGCCAGACCTCCTCGTGCTCGCCCATGCGGAAACAGTACACCCGCGAGTGTTCCAGCAGGCGGCCGATGATGGAGCGCACGCGCACGTGGTCGGTGAACCCGGGCACCCCCGCGGGCAGGATGCAGGCGCCGCGGACGATGATGTCGATCTGCACCCCATGCTGCGAGGCATGGGCCAGGGCGCGCGCCAGCGGCTCGTCGGTCAGCGCGTTCATCTTGAGGATGATGCGGGCCTCCTTGCCCTGCCGCGCCGCCTCCACCGTGGCCTCGATGCGGTCGAGCATGCCCTTGTGCAGGTGGAAAGGCGCGATCATCGCCTTGTTCAGCTTGGGCAGGCGGTTCTGGCTGGCCAGGTGCAGGAACACCTGGTCCAGGTCGCTGGTCAGCGCTTCGTCGGCCGTGAGGTAGCTGATGTCGGTGTAGACGCGCGCGGTGCCCGGGTTGTAGTTGCCGGTGGACACGTGGGCGTAGCGGCAGATGCGACCACCTTCGCGGCGGGTGACGAGCAGCATCTTGGCGTGCGTCTTCAGGCCCACGATGCCATACACCACCTGTGCACCGACCGACTCCAGCCGCTCGGCCTGGTTGATGTTGGCTTCCTCGTCGAAGCGGGCCTTGAGCTCGACCACCGCCGTGACTTCCTTGCCGCGGCGAACGGCTTCGCGCAGCA